>CAUSDR010000168.1:0-11213 GCA_963530105.1 uncultured Janthinobacterium sp. | reverse complement strand
AAGCGGCAATGCCTGCCGTCAAATTGTAGTACTGCACGCGCTCCAGGCCCGCCGTTTCCATCATGGTCTTCAAGGTTTCCTGGTCCGGGTGCATGCGGATCGATTCTGCCAGGTAACGGTAGCTTTCCGCGTCGCCGGCGATTTTCTGCCCGAACCACGGCAAGACCGAGAACGAATACAGGTCGTACGGCTTTTGCAGCGGCGCGGCCACCTTGGAAAATTCCAGCACCAGCAGCTTGCCGCCCGGTTTCAGCACGCGGCGCATTTCCGCCAGCGCCACATCCTTGTGCGTCATGTTGCGCAGGCCAAAGGCCACGCTGACACGGTCAAAATAGTTATCCGGGAACGGCAGTTTCTCCGCATCACACAACAAGGTGGGGGTGAGCAAGCCGCGATTCAAGAGGCGGTCGCGGCCCACGCGCAACATCGATTCATTGATATCGGTCAGCCACACTTCGCCCGTCGGGCCCGCCTGCTTGGCAAAGGCCTTCGACAGGTCGCCCGTGCCGCCGGCGATGTCGAGCACCTTGAAGCCGGGACGCACGCCCGCGTTGGCAATCGTAAACGTCTTCCACAGACGGTGCAGCCCGCCCGACATCAAGTCGTTCATCACGTCGTATTTGGCAGCGACGGAATGGAACACCTTGGCGACTTCGCGCACTTTGTCGTCTTCTGCAACTGTTTTGTATCCGAAATGGGTCGTATTGGTCATGGTAGGCAGTCTGTTTGAACTTGCATGCATTATACAAGCGGCAGGCGCATTTCCCCCTGACGCCGGAGAAGGTATTGCCTTTCGACCGCATTCGATGCCAGGGATGCGGCTTGCGCATACGCCGCCAGCGCCCCCGCGCGGTCGCCCTGGCGGCGCAGCAAGTCGGCCCGGGCCGCGTGCAGATAATGCGAGCTGGCAAGGCTGGACAGCGCTTCCAGGCGCTCCAGCCACGCCAAGCCGTGCTCTGCGCCATGCGCCATGGCGCAAGCGATCACGGCATTGAGCAAGATCAACGGCTCCGGCTTGTGCCGCAGCAAGGCGCCATACAGCAGATGAATTTGCCGCCAGTCCGTCTGCCCTGCCGTGGCCGCCTTGGCATGCAGGGCGGCAATGGCGGCCTGCAACTGGTACGGCCCCGGCGCCCGCCCAAGCAGCGCCTGCGCCAGCACGGCCAGCCCTTCGGCGATCAAGCCGCCGTGCCACAGGCGGCGGTCCTGCTCTTCCAGGGTCAGCAAATGACCTGCCGGCGACAGCCGGGCCGGGCCGCGCGACGCCTGCAACAGCAGCAAGGCCAATAAGCCCTGCACTTCCGCCTGGCCCGGCAGCAGGCTGTCGAGCAGGCGCGCCAGGCGCAATGCCTCGGCGCATAAATCGGCGCGCAGCAAGGCATCGCCTGCGCTGGCGCAATAGCCTTCGCTGAAGACGAGGTAAATCACGTGCTGCACTTGCGCCAGGCGCGGCGCCCACTCTTGCCTCGTTGGCAACTCGAAGGGAATGCCGGCTTCCGCAATCTTGCGTTTGGCACGCAACACCCGCTGCGACAGTGTCGCTTCCGGCAAGGCGAAAGCGCGCGCGATCTCGGCCGTGGACAAGCCGCACAGGGTGCGCAAGGCCAGCGCCACCTGCGCCTCGGGCGCCAGCGCGGGATGGCAGCAGATGAACAGCAGGCGCAAGCGGTCGTCCTCGATGGGCAGCGCATCCAGGACAGGCTCGGCTGGCAGACGGGACAGCACGGCATCGGCGTCCGGCACGCTCTTGCCCGCGCGGCGCACGTGGTCGAGCGCCGCATGGCGCGCCACGGCCGTCAGCCAGGCGGCGGGATTGTCGGGCACGCCCGCCTGCGGCCAGCATTCCAGTGCCTTGCGGCACGCTTCCTGCAGCACGTCTTCCGCCAGGCCCAGGTCGCCGAAGCGCCGCATCAGGCCGGCCAGCACCCTGCCCCCTTCCTGGCGAAAGACGCGTTCGACGGCCGACGTGGCGTCGCCCGCCATGCTCAAGCCGTGACGGGCCGCACTTCGATGGTACCCAGAGTAGCCACGGGGCAACGCCCGGCCCAGGCCAGCGCCTCGTCCAGGTTGGGACAATCGAGCAGGTAATAGCCGCCCAGCTGCTCCTTGGTTTCCGCGAACGGCCCGTCCGTGATGACGGGCTTGCCATTTTGCACGCGTACGCAGGTGGCGCTGCGCACGGGCGCCAGCTCGGCGCCGCCGCGCAGCACGCCGGCCGCTTCCAGCGCCTGCGTGTAGCTGGCAAAGTCGGCCATCAGGCTGGCCATCTGGCCCTCCTCCAAGGCTTCATAGCGTGCCTCGTCGGCGTAGATCAGGATCAGGTATTCCATGGTCTCTTCTCCAAAAGAAAAATGCCCGCAAGCGCGGGCATTCATACGACGAATGGATATGCGGCAATCCGACAAGCTTACCGCATTATTTTTTCACCTTAGTGTTTGTGCCCGCAACTGGGCCCATGAACATGACCGCCGGAAGATTGCTTGACCGTCATGTCCGCCTTGGCGTCGCGGCCGCTGTCGCCCGGATAGCCGGCTGCCGCCAGCTGGTCGAGGTAGGCTTGCCACAGTGCCTCTTTTTCCGCGCCCAGCTTGTACAGGTAGGCCCAGGTGTACAGGCCGGAATTGTGGCCATCGCTGAAGGTGGGCTGCACGGCGTAGTTGCCGACCGGCTCGATGCCCGTGATGCCCACCAGGCGTTTGCCCAATTGCAAGGTTTCCTGGCCCTTGCCATGGCCCTGCACTTCAGCCGACGGCGAATATACGCGCAGGTATTCGAACGGCAGCGCAAATTCGCTGCCATCGTCGAACGCCACGTCGAGCACGCGCGACTGGTTGTGCACGGTCAAGCCGGTGGGTTGCGGGGCGGTTACTTTTTCAGTCATGGCTCACTCTATGCGGATAAACGTTCAATAATGGCGGCGCGCAAGGCCGGCAGCAAGGCGCGGCGCGCGGCCAGCACCTCGGCGGCTGTCGCGCGCTGCACCACGGCCCAGCTCGGGTTGGGGAAATGCGCGTCGTCGCGGTAGCGAGGAATCACGTGCCAGTGCACGTGCGGCGTCATGTTGCCGAAACTGGCGACATTCACCTTTTCCGGCTGCATCACTTCGCGCACGGCCAGTTCGACTTGCCACACGACTTCCATGACATAGTTGCGCTCGCCTGGCGTCAAATCCGTCATTTCCTTGACGTGCTTGTTCCAGATCACGCGGCAAAAGCCGGGATAGGCGGGGTCGTCGACAGCCACCACGGACAGGCGCTCGCTGCGCCACAGCAAGGTCTCCAGACCCTGCTTGTTGGCGTAGCCGTCCAGCAAGGTGCACAGATCGCAAGCCGTGGACATCACACGAGTACCCGTTCGATGCCGCCGTCATTGGCGCGTTTCACGTAATCCGGCATCCAGTTCTCTCCCAGCAAGTGTTTGGCGATCTCGACGACGATGTAATCGGCCGTCGTGCCCGAATCGTCATTGTAGCGCGACAAGCCTTGCAGGCACGACGGGCAGCTGGTGAGGATTTTCACGTCGCCCGTGAAGCCGTCGCCGCGCAGCTTGTCGGCGCCCTTGACCATCTCTTCTTCCTTGCGGAAACGCACTTGCGTGGAAATGTCGGGACGCGTGACGGCCAGGGAACCCGATTCGCCGCAGCAACGGTCATTCTTCTCGATCTTCACGTTATCCACCGTGCTGATGAGGGAATTGATGGTCTTGCCCGATTCCTGCAGCTTCATCGGATTGTGGCATGGCTCGTGGTACATATAGCGCGTGCCGTTCACGCCTTCCAGCTTGACGTTTTTTTCCAGCAAGTACTCATGGATATCCATGATGCGGCAGCCAGGGAAAATCTTTTCAAACTGATACGTCGCCAGCTGGTCGTAGCACGTGCCGCACGACACGAGCACCGTCTTGATGTCGAGATAATTGAGCGTATTGGCCATGCGGTGGAACAGCACGCGGTTGTCCGTCATCATCTTTTCGGCCTTGTCGAACTCGCCCGCGCCCCGCTGCGGATAACCGCAGCACAGGTAGCCCGGCGGCAAGACCGTCTGTACGCCCACTTCCCACAGCATGGCCTGCGTGGCCAGGCCCACTTGCGAGAACAGGCGCTCCGAACCGCAACCGGGGAAGTAGAACACGGCTTCCGTATCGGCAGTCGTCGTCTTCGGATTGCGGATGATCGGGATCACCTTGTCGTCTTCGATGTCGAGCAGCGCGCGCGCCGATTTCTTCGGCAGGTTGCCCGGCATCTTTTTATTGATGAAATGGATCACCTGCGCCTTGACGGGCGGCTTGCCGGTCGATGGCGGCGGCGCCTTGGTCTGTTTCTTGGCAAATTTCTTCAGCAAATCGTGGCCCAGGCGCTGCGCCTTGTAACCCCAGCCGATCATGACCTGGCGCGTGGCGTTGATGGTCACGGGATCGGTGGCGTTGAGGAACATCATCGTTGCCTTGGTGCCCGGATTAAAACTCTTCTTGTCCATCTTGCGCAGCAAGTTGCGCATGTTCATCGACACGTCGCCGAAGTCGATGTTCACCGGGCAAGGCGTCACGCATTTGTGGCACACGGTGCAATGGTCGGCCACGTCCTCGAACTCTTCCCAATGCTTGATGGAAATACCGCGGCGCGTCTGTTCTTCGTACAGGAAGGCTTCGATCAGGGACGAGGTCGCCAAGATCTTGTCGCGCGGCGAGTACAGCAAGTTGGCGCGCGGCACGTGGGTCGAGCACACAGGCTTGCACTTGCCGCAGCGCAAGCAATCCTTGACGCTGTCGGCGATGGCGCCGATATCGCTTTGCTGCATGATCAGGGACTCATGCCCCATCAGGCCGAACGATGGCGTATAGGCATTTCGCAAGTCGGCGCCCATGCCCGGCAGGTTCAGCAGCTTGCCCTTGTTGAAACGGCCTTCCGGGTCGATGCGCTGCTTGTAGCTGCGGAAGTCGCCGATCTCTTCTTCCGTCAGGAATTCCAGCTTGGTGATGCCGATACCGTGCTCGCCGGAAATCACGCCATTCAGCGAACGGGCCAAAATCATGATGCGGCCCACGGCTTCGTGGGCGTCCTGCAGCATTTCGTAATTGTCCGAATTGACAGGCAAGTTGGTGTGCACGTTGCCGTCGCCCGCATGCATGTGCAGGGCCACGAACACGCGGCTACGCAGGATGCGCGCGTGGATGGCGGTGGCCTCGTCGAGGATCAGTTTAAACGCGGCGCCATTGAAGATCTGGCGCAGCTGGGCGCGAATTTCCTGCTTCCAGGTAATGCGCACCGTGCGGTCCTGCACCACGTCGAACAGGGTGGCGTTCGGCTGCGTTTCCAGGCGCGCATCGAAGACGGGCAGCAAGCGCTCCATGCCCAGTTCGGCCAGCTCGTGCTTGGCATCCGCCAAAGGACGGTCGAGCTGGGCCAGCAGATAGGTCCAGCGTGCCGTGACTTGCGCCAGCAGCAGCTGCGCCTGCTCGGCGCGGTCGCCCAGCATTTCCGCATCGTCGACGCGGTCGTCCGAGGCATCGTCGCTCTTGCCGATCGGCAAATTACCCTTGGCAAAGAACTCGCTGAGAGCTTCGGCCAGTTGCAGTTTATTCTTGATCGACAGCTCGATATTGATGCGTTCGATACCATCCGTGTATTCGCCCATGCGATTGAGCGGGATCACGACGTCTTCATTGATCTTGAACGCGTTCGTGTGCTTGGCGATCGCCGCCGTGCGGGCGCGGTCGAGCCAAAATTTCTTGCGCGCTTCCGGGCTGACGGCGACAAAGCCTTCGCCCACGCGGGTGTTGGCGATGCGCACCACTTCCGACGCCGCTTGCGCGACGGCGTTTTCATCGTCGCCGACGATGTCGCCAAACAGGGCCATCTTCGGCAGCACGCCCCGCTTCGACTTGGTGGCGTAGCCGACGGCGCGCAGGTAGCGTTCGTCCAGATGCTCCAGGCCCGCCAGGCGCAGGGTCGTGTATTGCTCGCCCTTCGCCGGTAAGCCATCGAGGTAATCCTTGATTTCCACGATCGACGGGATCGCATCGCGCGCCTGGCCAAAGAATTCCAGGCAGACGGTGCGGGCGAATTTCGGCATCTTGTGCAAAATCCAGCGCGCCGACGTGATGAGGCCGTCGCAACCTTCTTTCTGGATGCCCGGCAAGCCGGCGAGGAATTTATCGGTGACGTCCTTGCCCAGGCCTTCCTTGCGGAACTTGCGGCCAGGAATTTCCAGGATTTCCGTCTTGAACGGCGCGTTCGGCTTGGTGGCGTCGCGCGTGCTCGGGTGGCGCCATTCCAGCTGGAAACGTGCCAATGCGATATCGTGGATCTTGCCCAGGTTATGGTCGAGGCGCGTGACGTCGAGCCAGTCGCCGTTCGGGTCGACCATGCGCCACGACGCCAGGTTGTCCAGCGCCGTGCCCCACAGCACGGCTTTCTTGCCGCCCGCATTCATGGCGACGTTGCCGCCGATACACGAGGCGTGCGCCGAGGTCGGGTCGACGGCAAACACGAAACCGGCCTTTTCCGCCGCTTCCGACACCTTGTTCGTGATCACGCCGGCACCCGAATTGATGGTGGCGTACTCGTGCGTGAGACCCGGCAAGACCGTCATTTCCACGGCGCCCAGGGTGATGAGTTTTTCCGTGTTGATGACGGCCGACATCGGCGTCAAAGGAATCGCGCCGCCCGTGTAGCCGGTGCCGCCGCCGCGCGGGATGATGGTCAGCCCCAGCTCGATGCAGCCCTTGACCAGGCCGGCCATTTCCTCTTCCGTGTCGGGCGTGAGCACGACGAACGGGTATTCCACGCGCCAGTCGGTGGCGTCCGTCACGTGCGAGACGCGCGTCATGCCGTCGAAGCGCACATTGTGTTTTTCCGTGTAGCGGCCCAGCACCTTGACCGTGCGCTTGCGCAAGTCATAGGTCTTGCGGAATTCGTTGCCAAAATCGGCCACGGCCTGGCTGGCCGCCTTCAGCAGCAGTTCGACATTCCGGCTGCGCGCCTGCGCCACGTCCGGCGCTTCGCCGGCCGCCAGCGCGTCGCCGCCGGCCGCATCGATGGAGAGGCGGCGCTTGTCGACTTCGGCCAGGCGGTGATGCAAGGCATCGATCAAGCCCTGGCGGCGCTTCGGATTGTCGAGCAAGTCATCCTGCAGATACGGATTGCGGCGCACGACCCAGATATCGCCCAGCACCTCGTACAGCATGCGGGCGGAACGGCCCGTCTGACGGGCACCGCGCAGCTCGTCGAGCAGGCGCCAGGAGTCCTCCCCCAACAGGCGTATGACGATCTCGCGATCGGAAAACGACGTGTAGTTATACGGGATTTCGCGCAGGCGACTTGCTGCGGGACCATTCGGCGTTTCTGCCAGTAAAGCTTGGATATGTGCGGGAGCGTTCATGAGTGTGGTGACGATGTGGACTGGACCCTAAAGACCCATTTTATCTTATTGCGCCGCACCATGCGGGAACAGCCTTATGCCGCCCAAGGTTTAAGCGGGTTCGCGGCAACCATAGCAAATATGGCCAAGCCACAATTTACATGAATAAAAAATCAGACTATTTATCTTTTTCGCGAAAAAATGCCAAGAATCAGACTCGGCTGCAAACTATCAGCCTGCCCAAAAATGGGGCAAACAGGCGTTGCAGACGGCCCCGTTCAAGCCAGCATCTTGCCCACCCAGTGCCAGAAACCATCGGGCACGTACAGCAGCAAGGCCGTCATGGTCAGGTAGCGCGCGCACTTGCCGACGGCCATGTAGGCAACGCTGGACCAGAACGGCAGCTTGAGCCAGCCGGCCAGGGTGCACAGCGGGTCGCCCACGACGGGCAGCCAGGCCAGCAGCATGGTCTTGGCGCCATAGCGGGCCAGCCAGCGGAACCAGCGCGTGTCGCGCTCCTTGGCGAACGCCTGCTTGGCGCGGTAGCCGAGCCAGTAGTCGACCACGCCGCCCAGGGTATTGCCCAGGGTGGCGACGCCGATGACGGGCCAGAACAGTGCGGGATTGGCCTTGATGACGGCAAAGACGGCCGGCTCGGAGCCCAGCGGCAGCAAGGTGGCGGAAATAAAGCTGATCAGAAAGACCGATGTCAGCCCGACTTCCGGCGCTGCAATCAATTGCAGCAACCAGGCGATTGCGGATTCGATCATTGAACACTTCGCGATGCGGTAAGGCTCTCCATTATAATGAAGAGCAGCTTGGGCGCCGCACAAACCGCGCCTGCCGGCAAGGGCACATCCGCCCGCAGTTCCACAGAGCATTATTGTCGCCTGGCTATCCGCCGCGGCACAGCCGATATCGACCGACACGCTCCAGAGCCTTTCTGGCCCAGAATCACTTGCTTGCAGACTATGAACATCGACTACCTCAAGAAAATCCTGACCGCCCGCGTCTATGACGTTGCCTCCGAAACGCCGCTGGAACTGGCCCCTGCACTGTCGCAGCGCCTGAACAACCAGATTTACTTCAAGCGCGAAGACATGCAAAGCGTGTTCAGTTTCAAGATTCGTGGCGCCTACAACAAGATGTCCAAGCTCAGCGAAGCGGACCGCAAGCGCGGCGTGATTTGCGCCTCGGCCGGCAACCATGCCCAGGGCGTGGCCCTGTCGGCCGCCCGCATGGGTTGCCGCGCCGTCATCGTCATGCCCACCACCACGCCGCAAGTCAAAGTCGAGGCCGTCAAGGGCCGCGGCGGCGTGAACGTGGAAGTGGTGCTGCACGGCGAGTCGTACACGGATGCCTACAATCACGCGCTGACGCTGGAAAAGGAACAGAAGCTGACCTTCGTGCACCCGTTCGACGATCCGGACGTGATCGCCGGCCAGGGCACGATCGGCATGGAAATCCTGCGCCAGCACGCCGGCCCCATCCACGCCATCTTCGCCCCCATCGGCGGCGGCGGCTTGATCGCCGGCATTGCCGCCTACGTGAAACAGATTCGCCCGGACATCAAGATCATCGGCGTGCAAAGCGTCGACTCGAACGCCATGGCCCGCTCGCTGAAGGCGGGCGAACGCGTCACCCTGAACGACGTGGGCCTGTTCGCCGACGGCACGGCCGTGCGCCTGGCTGGCGAGGAAACCTTCCGCCTGGTGCAAGCGTATGTCGATGAAATCATCACGGTCGACACGGACGCCATCTGCGCCGCCATCAAGGATGTGTTTACGGATACGCGCAGCATTCTGGAACCGTCCGGCGCGCTGGCCGTGGCGGGCGCCAAGGCCTATGTGGAGCGGGCCAGCCTGTCGAAGCACCCCGTCAACCATGAAACATTGATCACCATCGCCAGCGGCGCAAACATGAATTTCGACCGTTTGCGCTTTGTCGCGGAACGGGCCGAGCTGGGCGAATTCCGCGAAGCCGTGTTCGCCGTCACCATGCGCGAACAGCGGGGCAGTTTTAAACGTTTCTGCTCGCTCATCGGCGCGCGCAACGTGACGGAATTCAATTACCGCATCAGCGATGAAAAGGCGGCGCACGTGTTCGTCGGCATCCAGATTGCCGACCGGCATGAGTCGAGCGTGCTGGCGAAGACGTTTGAAGAGCACGAATTCAAGACCCTGGACTTGACGCACGACGAGCTGGCCAAGTCGCACATCCGCCACCTGGTGGGCGGCAAGAGCCGGCTGGCGCAGGACGAGCTGCTGTACCGCTTCGAATTCCCCGAGCGTCCGGGCGCGCTGATGCGCTTTCTCGACAGCATGGCGCCGAACTGGAATATTTCCCTGTGCCATTACCGCAGCCAGGGCGGCGACGTCGGCCGCATCCTCATCGGCCTGCAAGTGCCGCCCGATGAAATGGGAGAGTTCGCCCGCTTCCTCGACACCCTGGGCTACCGCTACTGGGATGAGAGCAGCAACCCCGTGTACAAGCTGTTTTTAGGATAACAACCGCAATTGCAAATGCCGGGTGACGGCCGCCTGGCGATCGGGATACGCCCCATTGGGCGTATTCCTCCTCGGGGACTCGGCGTCCCCATCCGGCCCCAGTCCTTGCCGTTGGGTTGAAATAGGCTACCATTCACCCTTCACAGAATTTGCAGCCACGCCACCATGACCACCACCAACGACCTCGCCGAACAATCCCCGCTGGGCAAAAGCTCCGCTTACCGCACCGATTACGCGCCGGAACTGCTGTTTCCCATTCCGCGCCAGGGCAAGCGCGACGAGCTGGAACTGCACGGCACGCTGCCCTTTTTTGGCCTCGATATCTGGAATGCATATGAGTTGTCGTGGCTGAACCAGCGCGGCAAGCCGCAGGTGGCCATCGCCAAGGTCAGCGCCCCGGCCGACTCGCCCAATATCATCGAATCGAAATCGTTCAAGCTGTACCTGAACTCGTTCAACCAGACCAGGCTGGACAGCCCGGAAGCGCTGCTGGCCCTGCTGAAACAGGATTTATCGAACGGCTTTGGCGCCCTCGTGCAGGTGGAACTGACCTTGCAGGAAAATTTTAACAAGCTGAAAATGGGCGAATTCGACGGCGTGCTGCTGGACCGCCTGGACCTGGAAATCACGCAATACACGCCCTCGCCGCTGCTGCTCAAGGCGGCGCTGGACGAAGCGCCCGTGGAAGAAACACTCGTCTCGCACTTGCTCAAATCGAATTGCCTGGTGACGGGCCAGCCGGACTGGGGCAGCGTGCAGATCGCGTATGCAGGGCCGCAAATCGACCAGGAAAGCCTGTTGCGCTACCTCATTGGTTTCCGTGAGCACAATGAATTCCATGAGCAATGCGTGGAGCGCATCTTTGTTGACATCTTGCGCCAGTGCAAGCCGCAAAAGTTGTCCGTGTATGCGCGCTATACGCGGCGCGGGGGCCTCGACATCAATCCATGGCGCAGCAACTATAGCACCGGCGGCTTGCCCAGCAATCTGCGCAACGCGCGCCAGTAAGCGCGGCGGCAACGTGGACGGTGTAGCAAAACAATGCCAACCGGAATGTTGGCTGTGTTTTAAAACAACGTTGACCATGCAGGCGCGCGCCAGTGAAATACACGGAAAAGTCGGAAAATCGGCATTCAGCGACGCAAAAACCGGCGTACCCCGCATTTTTGGCGCAGAAATAGCTAAAACACTTCAACGTTATTTTTTTGTTAAAATGAGGACGACAAGGGCCGTAGCGCCCACTGCGCCCGGAGCGGGCGTATACTGTTGAGAATTGGCGTTACAGGCCGCGGAAACAGGCCTATAATTCGGCTCGCAAGCCCTCTGCGCATTGCACCATTTCATTGAG
>CAUSDR010000167.1:0-11261 GCA_963530105.1 uncultured Janthinobacterium sp. | reverse complement strand
CACCTGGACCTGCCGGCCGGCGAAGTCAGCTTGCTCACTTCGCTGCCCGGCGGCGGCGCCCTGCTCCTGCGCGCCAGCCTGGCGCCGCAGTACCGCAGCCTGGCGCAGTTTGCCGCCTTCACCCTCCTGGTGAGCCTGTGCGCCTTCGGCCTGACCGTGCTGATGGTGCGCCGCACGCGCATCGCCGCCCAGCACGCGGAAAACCATCTGCACTACCTGGCCCACGTCGACCCCGTCACGGAATTGCCGAACCGGCATGAATTCAACGACGCGCTGGCGTATGCGCTGGCGCGCGCCGACCGCCAGGACAGCAGCGTGGGCCTGCTGCTGCTGGACCTCGACAACTTCAAGGTCGTCAACGACACCCTGGGCCACCATTGCGGCGACCAGCTGCTCAAAATGGTGGCCGGGCGCCTGGTGGCCATCCTGCGCACCACCGACATCATTTGCCGCATCGGCGGCGACGAATTCGTCGTCATCGTCGAACCGGCCGACGACAGCTCGGAAATGGCCAGCGTGGCGCGCAAGATCCTCGCCGTGCTGGCCGAACCGTTCGACCTCGAAGGCCACCAGCTGTATGTCAGCGCCAGCATCGGCGTGAGCCTGTATCCGTTCGACGCGCACGACGTGGCCACCCTCACGCGCAATGCCGACACGGCCATGTACCACGCCAAGCACCAGGGCAAGAACCGCTACGCCGTCTTCCAGGCCGAGATGGAGCAGCGCGCCCAGCGCCGCCTGCGCATGGAGGCCAACCTGCGCCGCGCGCTGCAAAACGAGGAACTGTACCTGCACTACCAGCCGCAGATCGACCTGCGCAGCGGCCGCATCGTCGGCGTGGAAGCGCTGATCCGCTGGAATTGCCGCGAAATGGGGCAACTGAGTCCGGCCGAATTCATCCCCGTGGCCGAGGAAAGCGGCATCATCGTCGACCTGGGACGCTGGGTGCTGCAAAGCGCCTGCCGCCAGGCGGCCATCTGGTGCAAGGCGGGCCTGCTCGATTCGCTGGAACACGTGGCCGTCAACCTGTCGGCCTGCCAGGCGCGCGATCCGGGCCTGATGGATGACATCCGCGCCATCCTGCACGAGACGCAGCTGCCGCATGGCTTGCTGGAACTGGAAATCACGGAGGGGGTATTGATGGACAATATCCACGCCAACGTGGAATTGATGCGGCGCCTGCAGGAAACGGGCATCCACCTGTCGGTCGACGATTTCGGCACCGGCTACTCCTCGATGTCTTACCTGAAGCGCCTGCCCATCGACCAGCTGAAAATCGACCGCAGCTTCGTGCACGACCTGCCCGGCGAGGGCGAAGCCATCGTCACGGCCATCATCGCCATGGCGCACAGCCTGCATCTGAAAGTGGTGGCCGAAGGCGTGGAAACCTTGCAGCAAGTGGAATTTTTGCGTAAAGCGGGCTGCGACAACGTGCAGGGCTTCTTCTTCGCGCGTCCGATGACGGCGGCGCAGCTGACGGCGCTGCTGCTGGAGCGGCGCGACTGGAGCACGCGCACGATCCTGCCGGCGTGAATTGCTGCCGACAAGGGTGTCGGATTACGCACGGCGTTGCCGCGCCAATCCGACCTACGCCTGCCACGACCGCTTGTCGGATGACGGCCGTTGGCCTGATCCGGTCTGCGCCATCAAGGGGCAGGCCGGCTTAGCGAACGGCGCTTAAGCCGACGCCTGCCGATCGGAACAAGGGTGCGCAGACGCAGGTCGGGTTAGCGCAAAGCGCGTAACCCGACGCCGCCAGCGCTACATCAAGCCAGCTTGGCCGAATGTTCGCGCGTGGCGTGGAATGTCAGCTTCGGCCAGCGCTCTTCCGTCAGGCGCAGGTTGACGCCCGACGTGGCCAGGTAAGCCATGTTGCCGGCCGCATCGTAGGCCACGTTGTGGCCCAGCGCGTTCTCGAAATCGTTGAGGATGCGCTTGTCGTCGCAGCTGACCCAGCGCGCGCTGCTGATGCTGGTGCCTTCGAACACGGCGTCGACGCCATATTCGTTGAGCAGACGGCTGGCCACCACTTCGAACTGCAGCACGCCGACGGCGCCCAGGATCAGTTCACCGCCCTGCACCGGCTTGAAGACCTGCACCGCGCCCTCTTCGCCCAGCTGCTGCAAGCCCTTGTGCAGCTGCTTGATCTTCAGCGGATTGCGGATGCGCACCGAGCGGAAGAAGTCCGGCGCGAAGTACGGGATGCCCGTAAAGGTCAGCATCTCGCCTTCGGAAAAACTGTCGCCGATCTGCATGTTGCCATGGTTCGGCAAGCCGATGATGTCGCCCGCGTACGCTTCTTCCACCTGTTCGCGCGACGATGCCATGAAGGTCACCACGTTCGATACCTTGATCTCGCGGCCCAGGCGCAAATGCTTGACCTTCATGCCCCGCTCGAAACGTCCCGAGCACACGCGCAAGAAGGCGATGCGGTCGCGGTGCGCCGGGTCCATGTTGGCCTGGATCTTGAAGACGAAGCCGGTGAACGGCTGCTCGGTCGGATCGACGGAACGCACCGTGGCGTCGCGCTCGCGCGGTGCCGGCGCCCAGTCGACCAGCGCGGACAGGATCTCGCGCACGCCGAAGTTGTTGATGGCCGAGCCGAAGAACACGGGGGTCTGCACGCCGGAAAGGAATTCTTCCAGGTTGAACGGATGCGAGGCGCCGTGCACCAGCTCCACTTCCATGCGCAGCTGGTCCATCTCCAGCGGGAACATCTCCTGCAGGCGCGGATTGTCGATGCCCTTGATGATCTCGAAGGCGCCGTCGGCTTTTTCCTCGCCGGCCTTGAACAGCATGATCTCGTCGTTCAGCAGGTGGTACACGCCGCGGAAGTTCTTGCCCATGCCGATCGGCCAGGTGACGGGCGCGCACTGGATCTTCAGCACGGATTCCAGTTCGTCCAGCAGTTCCAGCGGATCGCGCGTCTCGCGGTCCATCTTGTTCATGAAGGTGACGATGGGCGTATTGCGCATGCGGCAGACGGCCAGCAGCTTGATCGTCTGCGCTTCCACGCCCTTGGCCGCGTCGATCACCATCAGCGCCGAGTCGACTGCCGTCAGCACGCGGTAGGTATCTTCCGAGAAGTCCTGGTGGCCCGGGGTGTCGAGCAGATTGACGACGTGGTCGCGGAATTCGAACTGCATCACCGAGGAAGCGACGGAAATGCCGCGCTGCTTCTCGATTTCCATCCAGTCCGACGTCGCGTGGCGGCCCGACTTGCGCGCCTTGACGGTACCGGCCATCTGGATCGCGCCCGAGAACAGCAGCAGTTTTTCCGTCAGCGTGGTTTTACCCGCATCCGGGTGGGAAATGATGCCGAAGGTGCGGCGGCGCTTGACTTCGCGCGCGATCACGGCCGGCGCCTTGCTGCCCGAGGCGGCGGTGGCCGTATCGGCGGCGTTGTCCGCGGCGTCGCTGGAATCGGGGGTGTTGATGTCGTTCTCGTTGGCCATATTGGTGACCATAATATGGCCCTCGCAAAAAACCCTCGATTTTACAGAAGGATCGGCCTTCCGTGTGAACTGCTTCACTCTGGCGCGCGGCAAAATTGAGCAGAAGCGCCCATCGGGCCGCGCACTTCATCAAGGGGTCACAATCCGCAGGCAACATTGCGCTGCAGAAATGTTGCCACTCTACTCTGGAACCCCGATGAAAATCCTCCTCACCCCCGCCATCCGACTCATGCAGCGCTTGCGCCTGCTGCCCAAATTCATGCTTGTCTGCCTGGTGTTCCTGCTGCCGCTCGCGCTGGCCACCACCCTGTTGATCTCGGAACTGGGCAAGTCGCTGGCCCAGGCGCAGGATGCGCAGCTGGGCGTGGCGTATGTGCGCCAGCTGCAGGAAGGCACGCGGCTGCTGCAGCAGCGGCGCGGCCTCGAGCACCTGCGCCTGAGCGGCAAGGCGGGGATGGACAATGCGGCCCTGGCGCCGCGCATCACGGCCGCGCTGGCAGCCCTGACGCGCCTGCCTGCCGGCGCCGGCCTGCCCCAGGCGGCCGAGCTGAACAAGCAATGGCAAGCCCTGCTGGGCCGCCAGGCGGGCATCACGGCCCGCGACAGCTACGCGGCGCACACGGCGCTGCTGCGCCAGGCAGGCAAGCTGGGCCAGCTGGTGGCCGACCGCTCGCACCTGAGCCTGGACCCGGACGCGGGCGCCAACCACCTGAGCGCCGTCTTCACCGCCACCCTGCCCGACCTGGCCGACAGCCTGTCCGACATCGCCGGGCGCGGCGCCGCCTACATCGACACGGGCCTGTTCGAGGCGAACGAAGACCAGCTCGTCAACGCCAACGCCCTGATCGCGCGCCACGAACTGGAACGCCTGCCGGCCCGCTTCGATGAAATCATCGCCGCCAAGCCGGCCCTGAAAGCCAGCCTGCAGCCAGCCTTGACGGCCGTGCCGTCGGCCCTGGCCTTTCTGGAGCGTACAAAGAATGAAGTGACGAATTCCTACGACCAGACGTCGGGCGCGCAATTCCACGCGGCCGGCATGCAGGCCATCGACGCCCTGCACGCGCTGTCCGGCGCCTCGGCCAGCGCGCTGGACGGCTTGCTGGCGCAGCGCATCGCCCGCGACCAGGCGCGCCGCGCGCTGATCGTGGCGGCCATGCTGCTGGTGCTGCTGGCCGCCGCCTACCTGTGCGCCGGCTTCTATGCCGCCTTCGTGCGCGATGTCACGCAATTGCGCGTGGCCGTGGGCGCGGCGGCGGCGGGCGACCTGTCGCAGCGCATCACCTCGCAGGCGCATGACGAGATCGGCGACCTGGTGCGCGACTTTGGCGCCATGACGCACGGCCTGGCCAACCTGGTGCAGGAAATCCGCGGCGGCGCGGCCGTCATCGCGGCGGCCGGCGCCGATATCGCGCAAGGCAACTTGGCCCTGTCCGGCCACACGGCCACGCAGTCGGAAGCGCTGGGAGCGACCGTGGACTCGATGCGCGAGCTGACGGCCACCGTGGGCCGCAACGAAGCCCACGTAGGACAGGGGCGCACTTTGGTGGCGTCGGCGGCCGAAGTGGCCCTGCGCGGCGGCGAAACCGTCAGCGCCGTGGTCGAGACCATGGCCTCGATCAAGGCCAGCTCGCACAAGATCGTCGACATCATCGGCGTCATCGACGGCATCGCCTTCCAGACGAATATCCTGGCCCTGAACGCGGCCGTGGAAGCGGCGCGCGCGGGCGAACAGGGGCGCGGCTTCGCCGTCGTGGCAGCCGAGGTGCGCAGCCTGGCGCAGCGCTCCAGCGAGGCGGCGCAGCAAATCAAGCGCCTGATCGGCGATTCGGTGGCCACGGTGGACGCGGGCGGCGACCTGGTGAACGCGGCCGGCAGCACCATGCGGCAAGTCGTCGACGCGGTGCAGCAGGTGGCCGTGGTGATCGGGCGCATCAGCAACGCCGGCGCCGAGCAGAATGGCGAGATCGCGCAGATCAACGTGGCGCTGGCGCAGATCGACGACATGACGCGGCAGAACGCGGGCCTGGTCGACGAAGCGCGCGCCGGTTCGCAGCGCCTGCACCAGGAAGGTAAAGCGCTGACGCAGGCCGTCAGCCGCTTCCGCCTGGGCGAACACGACGATGCGGCCACGCGCCAGGCGGCGGCCGTGCCGGCGCGCGACGGCTTGCCCAGCGTGCGTCCGGCAGGCTTGCGCAGCGCAAATAAACCGCGCGTAATATCACAAAATCGCGGGGAACGGCGCAAAGCTTGACGGTCAAAAGTGTGCGTGTAGGACAAGGACTACAATTTGGCCTCAAAATAGACTACAAAGTGGCGACTGCTAATCTTATGTTCGCCACTTACATAAGCTTTTAAAGTAGCTACATCGCGATCTGCACCGCGCGGCCGGAAAAAACGCTGTTATCACATGGATACAGCCACTGTTCAGGCCAGCAACGATGGCAGTCGCACTCCGATGTAAAAAAAAAGCCTGTGAGGAATAAAATGAACCATACTCAACTTAGCACCCCGGTCGCAAAAAACCAGTTGCTGCCACGCGCCATGCCGGCGGCGGGCCGGGAGATCAAGATTGCGTCCCGGGTTAGCCTCAGCAGTGCTCAACAGAATGAATTGCTGGCCGCCTTGCCGCGCGCCGCGCTCGAATCGCTGTTCGAAGACCTCGAACTGGTGGAACTGCCTTTCGGCAAGGAACTGTATGCCTACGGCAATCACTTGGAATACAGCTACTTCCCCACCACGGCCATCATTTCCCTGCTGTACGTGATGGAAGATGGCGCCACGACGGAAATCGCCGTCGTCGGCCATGAAGGCGTGGCGGGCGCCTCGCTGCTGGCAGGCGAACGGGCCATGTGCACGGCCGTCGTGCAGAGCGCCGGCTACGGCTACCGCCTGAAGACGCAAAGCTTGCGCGATGCGTTCAACCAGGGCGGCGCCCTGCCCCAGCTGCTGATGCGCTACACCAACGCCCTGTTTGCGCAAATGGCGCAGAACGCCGTCGGCGGCCGCCACAGCTCGATCGAACAAAAACTGTGCCGCTGGCTGCTGGACCGCCTGGACCGCTCGCCATCGAACGAATTGAAAGTGACGCAGGAACTGATCTCCATCATGCTGGGCGTGCGCCGCGAAAGCATCACGGCCGCCGCCGGCAAGCTGCAGGAAGAAGGCTTGATCCATTATCGCCGTGGCAACATCACGGTACTGGACCGCGCCGGCCTGGAATGCTATGCGGGCGAATGCTACAAGGTGGCGAAGACGGAATACGACCGTTTGCTGCGCGACGTGTCGCGCTGCTGATCTGCCGCCAGGCCTGGCTGCCGCTTCCCTGGCAGCATGGACAAAAAAATGGCCGGGCATGTTGCCCGGCCATTTTTGCATCTCGGTCGTATCTCAAAAAATCTCAAAAAAATTACGCCTCGGCATCCGCATCGATGTCTTCCGGTTCCGGCGTCAGCGGCAGCGGGATCACGGCTTCCACGCATGTGCCCTTGCCGTCCGGCCCCTGCCGCACGGTAAGGGTGCCGCCCAGCAGCAGGGCCCGCTCGCGCATGCCCAGCAAGCCATGCGACATGGGCTTTTGCAGCGCATCTTCCGTGATGCCGATGCCATCGTCGATGACGCGCAGCACCAGGCCGTGCTCGTTGCGTTTCAGGGTGACGCTGACCATGCCGGCGCGCGCATATTTCAGGATGTTCGTCAGCGATTCCTGCACGATGCGGAACAGCGCAATCGTCAGGGTCGCTTCGCGGTTGTCGATATTGATGGCCACGTCCGTATCGCAGCGCACTGAGCTCATGCGCGCGAAATCCTCGCAATAGCTTTCGATGGCGGCGCACAGGCCCAGGTTATCCAGCAGGCTGGGGCGCAGGTCTTCGACGATGCGGCGTTTCAATTCCACCGTTTCCAGCAAGGTCGCCTTGGCACGGCGCAATTGCGCGGCCAGTTCCGGCTGCGTGTGCGCCAGTTGCTGGGTGACGGCGCCCAGGTCCATGCTGATGGCCGTCAAATTGGCGCCCAGTTCGTCGTGCAGTTCGCGCGCCAGGCGCGCCTTCTCCACTTCATTGACGCTGATCAAATGACGCGACAGCACGGATAATTGCTCGGTACGCTTGGTAACCGTCGACTCCAGGGTGTCGTTGGCATTTTGCAAGGCAAACTCGACGGCTGCGCGGTTCTGGAAGCTGCGCCGCACCAGCTGGTAAAACATGATCAGCACGAGAATGGCCAGCGCATTGATGCCGATGCCGAGCAGCACGGCTTTCTGGTACTCATGGTAAAAGGCGGCGCTGCCGGAAGTCAGCGCTTCATTCTGTTCGCGCGTCATGATGACCACCTGCAGGCGGATCTCGTCCATGGTGGCGCGGTCATCCGTCACGCGCGAGATATTGACGATTTCGGCCAAGCCGCCCTGCTTGTAGACGTCGATCGACTGCTGCAGCATCGACATCTTGCGGCGAATCAAGCTTTTCAGCTGGGTCAGGTTTTTCAGCTGCGTGGGACTGCCTGCCAGCAAGGTCTGCAGCTCGTTGAATTCGTTCTCAATTTCCGTGGTGGCGGTCTTCGACGGCCCCAGATAGGTTTCCGAGCCGGAAATGAAATAGCCGCGCAAGCTGCTTTCCGCATCCAGCACCAGCACGTTCAGGTACTGCAGGCGGTCGGCCACGCGGGCGCTCTGGCTGAGCAAGGCATTCGTGCCCTTCAGCGACTGCAGGTTATGGAAGAGGCTGAAACCGTTGAGGACGAGCAGCAAGGCGCAGGTGACGCACAGTATCGTCTTGTACAGGGGCAGGCGGTGATTCGGAGCCGGTTCAACGGTGAAGTACATCCTGATGTGCATCCTTAGCAAGGTTCGGCGCGGGAAAGAGCGCCGGCGCCGGCCAATTATAATCCTCGCCACAGACTGCTGCACTGCACAAGTCGTGCCTGGCCAGCTTAGCTGAGCGATCATGCAGCCATGATCGCACCGCTGCGCTAGTCAAGCAAATTGTTTTTCATTGCGTAATAGGTCAAGTCGCTGTTCGATTGCAAGCCCATTTTTTCCATGATGCGCGTGCGGTAAGTACTCACCGTCTTGATGCTCAGCGACAGGGCGACGCCGATATCGGACACGGTGGCCCCACGCGCCAGGCGCAGGAAGACCTGGAACTCGCGGTCCGACAGCTCCGTATGCAGCGCGGCATTCGTATCGCGGTCGAACGACTGCGCCAGCAGTTCGCCCACGGTGGAGCTGACGTAGCGGCGCCCCTGGAACACGGTGCGCACGGCCGTCATCAGCTCGTCCGCCTCGCATTCCTTGTTCAGATAGCCATTCGCGCCCATCTTGAACAGGTTCAGCGCATATTGCTGCGCAGGATAGCCGCTGAGGATCAGCACGGGCAATTCCGGCTGTCCCTGGCGGATCGTGCGCAAGGTATCGATGCCGCTCTGGTCGGGCATGGCGATATCGAGCAACAGCACATCACATATTTCACGGCGGGCGATATCGAGGGCTTCGCGCCCCGTACCGGCTTCCGCCACCACACTGAAATCGCTTGACGACGAAAAAATCTGTTTGAATCCAGCTCGTACTATTTGGTGATCATCACAAATGGCAACGCGTATCATTGTTTCCCCTTAAATTTTCCTGGCCTGGGAAAGACTACCGGAACCTGAACGCTGCTCCGGTTCAGCGTTACTAACAAAAACGCAACATTAACATTATATTCAAAATGGCGCGCGCCGTACGTTACGGCGCCGCGCCCATTCAGTATAGTCTGCCTGCATCCGACAGCCTATATTGGTACAAATCTTATTTTAGCAAGTTCAAAATCGCAATTAATTCATCGCGTATCCAGCCGCGATCGAGCGGTGCTTCCTGCGGCACGACAGGCGCGGCTGGCAGCAGCGGCAAGTCGTCGATCACGGCATGCGCCGCGCCACGGCTGTCGAGCTTGTTGCGCGCCCCGCTGATGGTGAAGCCCTGCTCGTACAGCAGTTCGCGGATGCGCCGTATCAGCAGCACTTCATGGTGCTGATAATAGCGGCGGTTGCCGCGCCGTTTGACGGGCTTGAGCTGCGAAAACTCCTGTTCCCAGTAACGCAGCACATGGGGTTTGACGCCGCACAGCTCGCTCACCTCGCCGATCGTGAAGTAGCGCTTGGCCGGAATGGGCGGCAAGGCGATCAACTCGGTTTTACTGATGCGCTCGTTCATCGCCACTCACTCAGGCAGCACGGGCCAGCGGACTGGTCTCTTCGACCATGCTCTTCAGCTTCTGGCTCGCATGAAAGGTCACGACACGGCGTGCCGTGATGGGAATCTCTTCGCCCGTCTTCGGGTTGCGGCCCGGCCGTTGCGGCTTGTCGCGCAGCTGGAAGTTGCCGAAGCCCGACAATTTCACGGCTTCGCCCCGTTCCAGCGCATTGCGGATTTCGTCGAAAAAGGTTTCGACCATGTCTTTCGCTTCGCGCTTGTTCAAGCCCACCTGTTCGAACAACAGTTCGGCCAGTTCCGCCTTGGTCAAGGTGGGCAAATCTTTTTCCGCTTCCTGGCGCACTTTGGCAACCAGCATGGCCCGATGCAGATCGGCGGCCAGTGCGGATTGCAGTACGGCGGAATCAACGTCGCTATTATTAATTTTCCTGCCCTGCCTTTTCTGTGCGCCCGAGCCCGCCACATGGCGAGCCCGTTTACGGTGGATGGCGGCTCAGCCGTCACGCAGGGCGACGGCCGATCCGGCAATTACGAACGCAGTTTCGCGTCGTGATCCTGCTTGGCGGCATCGATCAACACAGCCATCAGGCCATCGACGACATCGTCTTGCAGGGTGTTTTGAGTATCTTGCAAGCTAATCCGGAAAGCAAGGCTTTTTTCATCCGCTTCCAGCCCTTTCCCACGATATTCATCAAATAAAACAATGGCTTGCACGATACGTGCTGCCGGGCTTGCCTTGGCGGCCGCATGGAAGCTGTCGAGCAGATCCTGCACGGCCACCGATTGCTTGACGACCACGGCCAGATCGCGGCTGGCGCCAGGGAATTTCGAGATTTCCTGGTACACGGGCACGACGCGCTGCGTCAGGGCCGCGGCATCGACTTCGAACAGCACGGGCGCCAGCGGCAAGTCATATTTCTGCATCCAGCGCGGGTGCAGTTCACCGATGAAACCGATGACCTTGCCATCGAGCTCCACATTGGCCGAACGGCCAGGATGCAGGGCCGGATGCTCCGCCTTGCTGAAACGCAAGACCAGCGGCGCGAACAGCGCTTCCAGGTCCGCCTTCACGTCGAAGAAGTCGACGGTGCGGGACGGCTGGCCCCACTGCTCGTCCGCCACGGCGCCATACGCCATGGCAGCGACGCGTTTTGGCTGCGCGTAGCCGGCCACCGACAGGGGACCATTTTCCACGCTGTCGTCGCGCTGGTAGATGGCGCCCACTTCGAAAATGCGCACGCGGCTGGTCTTGCGGTTCAGGTTGTAGCGCACGTTGGCGATCAGGCTGCCGATCAGCGACGAGCGCATCACGCTCATCTGGCTGGCGATCGGATTCTGCAATTTGATCGGATTGGTGTTGCCCGAGAAATCGCGTTCCCATGCCGTATCGACAAAGCTCATGTTAACCACTTCCTGGAAGCCCAGGTCAGCCAGCACATGACGTACCGCAAACAAGGAGCGGGTATTTTCCGGCGCGATCTGCATCACGTTCGCGGCCACGGGTGGCCGGGTCGGGATGTTTTCGAAGCCGTACACGCGCGCCACTTCCTCGATCAAGTCTTCCTCGATCTCGATGTCAAAACGGTAGCTGGGCGAAGTCACGGAAAACACGCCGT
>CAUSDR010000166.1:0-11280 GCA_963530105.1 uncultured Janthinobacterium sp. | reverse complement strand
GGGACGCAGGCCGCCAAGGTATCCGCCGCCGCCCTACCGGGGCTGGGGCGGCTATGGCGCCATTTATCCCACCATTTATCCGGCGCCGTATCCGGTGGTGCAGGCGCCGTTCGGCGACCAGCAGGAGCCGGGTCCGTATGCCGACGCCGGCCAGGACCTGGGCGCAGACCAGGGACAGGACCAGGGTGACGACGCGATGCAGGGCGAAATACCGCCCACCCTGGCGGGCACCATGGGGCGCGTGCCGGAGGCGGCCGCCTTGCGCTATCAGGCGCTGGGGACGCTTGCCAGCGCCTTGCGCGATCCGAACGGCAGGGGGCCGGGCCTGTACGTGATCGAGTTCGACGCGGGCGGGCGGCGCCGTGCCTACAGCGGGCAGACCGATGATTTGCACCGGCGCCTGCTGCAGCACCGGCTGTGCGGCCAGATGATGGCCGTCGACGTCAGCGCGCACCAGGTATACGTGGCGCCGCTGGCATCGGCGGTGCAGCGGCGCCGCATCGAGCAGCGCATCCACGACGACATGTTCGCCAACCAGCGCGGCGTGCTGACCAACCAGCGGCGCGAGCTGGAACTGGCCGTGATGGGCGAAATGTGGAGCTGACGCGAGCCATTTCATTACCGCAAAGGAGAGCATCATGCATCAGCTTGAATGTGAATGCGCCCAGTGCCGCCAGCGGGCCGGCGCCGGGTTTGAAGTGCTGGAATTTGGCGAAACCTGGTCCGGCAAGGGCAGCTCACCGCCCTTGTTCAGTGAAGAGGAAGAGCTGCAACTGGCCATGGAACTGCTGGAAGTGTCGAGCGAGGAGGAGCTCGAGCAATTCCTCGGCAATGTCTTCAAGAGCGTGTGGAAGGGCGTCAAGAAGGTAGGCTCGACCATCGCCAAGGTGGCCAAGCCGCTGGGCGGCGCCTTGAAGGCCGTGGCCAAGACGGCCTTGCCCTTTGTCGGCGGCGCGCTCGGTTCGATGATCCCGATTCCGGGCGTGGGCACGGCGCTGGGCTCGGCCCTGGGGCGCGCCGCCAGCAATGCGCTGGAGCTGGAAATGGCGGCGGAAGCGCCGGCCGACCGCGAACTCGAAATGGCGCGCCGCTTCGTGCGCATTGCCGGGCAGGCGGCGCGCCTGGCCAGCGAGGGCGATGGCAGCCCGCGCGCCGTGGAAAGCGCGCTGACGCGGGCCTTGCACCAGCAACTGCCGCAGTTTCGTTCGGCCGCGCCGCAGCAGGAAGATGAAAGCGGACGCTGGCGACGGCGCGGCAACCGCATCGTCGTGATGGGCGACTGGGCCTGAGCGCACGGCGGCCATGGACGGCGACATGGCGCCCGTCATCGACAGCCACTGTCATGCCGGAGCGGGCGACGGCTTGAGCGGCCCGTGGGACAGCGACGCGCAGCTGGACGCGTACTTGCGCCGGGCGCGGCAAGCCGGCATCGCCCGCAGCGTGCTGTTTGCCACCTTCCACTCCGATTACGCCATCGCCAACCACGGCGTGGCGCGCCTCGTCGCCAGCGACCCGCGGCGCTTCTACGGCTATGCCTTCGTGCATGCGCGGCGCGACCGGGGCCGCATCATGGATCTCGTGCGCACGGCCGTCGAGCGCTATGGCTTTGTCGGCATCAAGGCGCACCGGCTCGATGCGCGCATCAGCGGCGAAGTGTGCGAGGCGGCGCGCTTCTTCGGCTTGCCCGTGCTGTACGACCCGGTGGGCGAGGTGGCCGTAGCGGAATTGCTGGCGCAGCAATATCCCGACGTCGATTTCATTTTGCCGCACCTGGGCAGTTTTGGCGACGACTGGGCGCCGCAACTGGCCCTGATCGACCACCTGGTGCGGCATCCGAACATTTATACGGACACTTCCGGGGTGCGCCGTTTCGACTTGCTGGAACAGGCCGTGCGGCGCGCCGGGCCACACAAGGTGCTGTTCGGTTCGGATGGCCCGTGGCTGCATCCCGGCCTGGAATTGCACAAGATCCGCTTGCTGGGGCTGCCGCCGGCCGACGCGGCGCTCGTCCTGGGAGAGAATTTCCTGCGCCTGGCCAGGCTGGAGCGCCCGCGCCCTTAAGCACGGGCGCCAGGAAACCGTGTTTTCCACGCGCTGGCGCGGCGCGATGGGCGGAAAGGGGAAGGCCAGCATGAATGGCATCCGCAGCAGTCATGCCGCCAGGGCATGCGGCTGCGGCGGATGCGGCATGGCGCACACGACCAAGGCGCCCTTCAGCGCCTGGACTGGCAGGCAATAACAGGAGTTTCGGATAGTGGCTGATAGTGGCTGATATTGCCCTGCGAACGCAGCGGCGTCCGGCAAAACAGCTGCACCCGCCAATTGCGGCACGCCTGCAAGCAGCAGTGGCACGGCAGGAAAAAGCGCCCGCCAGCATGGACAGCTGCCGCCGCCGCGCCAGTGCCGCTACTGCTTGCCACTACCACTCTACTGCCGCTGCTGCCGCTATCGCTACCGCTATCGCTACCGCTATCGCTACCGCTACCGCTATCGCTACCGCTATCGCTACCGCTATCGCTACCGCTATCGCTACCGCTACCGCTACCGCTACCGCGACTAACGCTACCGCCGCCGTGCCACGGCGTGCCAGGGTGGCATATGGGGGCACCACACCAGCAGCGCGGCCAGGCGGCGCGAGCCTTGCATGGCGTACAGCGGCGGCGCCGCACCCGTGCGGACCCGCTGGACTGCGCGCGCAAGGCGTGGCGGACGGGGCGGGAGGTGCCGGCCATGCTGCGATGATAGCCACTTGCCTGGCGCTGGTCTTATGTTGGCGCAACCTCGTTCGCC
Organism: uncultured Janthinobacterium sp.; assembly: GCA_963530105.1. Lineage (GTDB taxonomy): Bacteria > Pseudomonadota > Gammaproteobacteria > Burkholderiales > Burkholderiaceae_D > Janthinobacterium. The sequence goes on along the minus strand of CAUSDR010000166.1, from coordinate 8,490 downwards.
GTCTGTGCCAGCTGCGCCGCGCAGGCGGCCGCCTTGCGGCGTATCTGCAGCGCGCGGTCGGTGACGCCCAGGCGGGCGGCGGCGCGCTGGTTGTTGCCGTGTTCTTCGTCCAGCACGAGACGGATGGCCATGTCGGTGGCGCAGCGCGTGATATGCGACAGGTTCAGGCCCAGGTGCAGGGCGCGCCGCACGGCCGCTTCGAAATGCTGGTCGGGCCAGCATGGCGCCAGCAGGCGTTCCTCGGGCGGCAGGGCGCCGATGGTGATGGGGCCGGGGCCGCAATGGCGGTGCCAGATGCGCGTGACGGTCTGGCGCAGCTCGCGCACATTGCCCGGATAGTCGCGCAGCAGCAGGTATTCGCGCACGGCGGCGTCAAGCGGGGGAGCGGGCCGCTGCGCCAGTTCCGCCAGGAAGTGACGGGCCAGCGGCAGGATATCGTCCTGGCGCTCGCGCAGGGGCGGCGTCTGGCAACGCCAACCGGCGATGCGGTAATACAGGTCGGCGCGGAAAGCGCCGCGCGCCACTTCGGCTTCCAGTTCGCGGTTGGTGGCGCAGACGAGGCGGAATTGCGTCGGCTGCCAGGTATTGCCGCCCACGCGCTTGTACTTGCGTTCCTGGATGGCGCGCAGCAGTTGCGCCTGCAGGGGCAGGGGCAGTTCACCCACTTCATCGAGAAACAGCACGCCGCCATCGGCCAGCGCGAAAGCGCCATCGCGCGCGCTGGCCGCCCCTGTAAACGCGCCCCGTTCATGGCCGAACAGTTCGCTCCCGGCCAGTTCCGGCGACAGGGTGGCGCAGTCGAGGATGGTGAAGTCGCCCGCGCAGTTGTCCAGACGGTGTATCAGTTGCGCCAATACATCCTTGCCCGTGCCCGTTTCACCCGTGATCAGCACGGATGACTGGCTGAAGGCGGCCATTTCCACCACGTGGTGCAGCAAGGTGCGCCAGGCAGCGCTGTCGCCCACCAGGTGCTGGCGCACGGCGCCCGATGCCAGCAGCTGCGCCACCGCCTGCCAGCGCTGCAGCCGCGCCAGCACCTGGGCCGCATCGATGGCGTCCGCCGGCCACAGCAGCACATCGCGCGCGCCCGCCGCCAGCACGGCGCGTTGCTGCGCGCAGCTCAAAGGCTGGCCGCAGGCGGCAATTGCCAGCACGCACGGCTGCCGGCACAGCGCCGGCAATACTTGCAGCAAGTGCGCATCGGCGTGGGCAAACAGCACGATGCCATGCTGGGCGGACTCGCCATCGCCACGCCGCACCATCGTGACCTGAGCCTGCTTCAAGGCCGCAAGCAGCAAGGCGCCACTGCCAGCCGCCGCCTGCTGCATGATTTCCAGCCAGACCTTGAGCGCCATAGACCCGCCATCCCGGTACACAACACCACGCGTCGCCCATCTTAGAAGCCCGCCACCCCAGCCGTTTGATCTGGCACAAGCGTGCGCGCTAGCCGGAAATGAAAAACGCCACCTGAAAGGTGGCGCGAATGAATGGCGTTCAACAAACGTCAGAATTAGCCGTTTTTAACGAACGTCACAACGGTTCATCCAATCGTAGCGAGCGGCAGTGATTTGTGGCCGAGAAGCGCAACCGTACTGAAGTACGGTGAGCATCGCCGGCCGCAAAGCGCGATAAGCGAGATTGGATGAGCCGTCACTAATCGTCCATCTTGACGCAGTCGACGAAGTAACCGCGCTTGCCGTCGACTTCGCGTTTCACCAGGCCGTGCACATCCGTCTCGAAGCCGGGGAAGCGCTCGTTGAAGTCGCGCGCGAAGCGCAGGTAGTCGACGATGGTCTTGTTGAAGCGTTCGCCCGGGATCAGGAGCGGGATGCCCGGCGGGTACGGCGTCAGCAGGATGGACGTGATGCGGCCTTCCAGGTCGTCGATGGCGACGCGCTCGATTTCGCGGTGCGCCATCTTGGCGAACGCGTCCGACGGTTTCATGGCCGGGATCATGTCCGACAGATACATTTCCGTCGTCAAACGGGCCACGTCGTAAGCCTTGTAGAAATCGTGGATCTGCTGGCACAGGTCGCGCAAGCCCATTTTTTCATAGCGCGGGTTGGCGGCCGCGAATTCCGGCAAGATGCGCCACATCGGCTGGTTCTTGTCGTAATCGTCCTTGAACTGTTGCAGCGCCGTCAGCAGGGTATTCCAGCGGCCTTTGGTAATGCCGATGGTAAACATGATGAAGAACGAGTACAGGCCGCATTTTTCAATGATCACGCCATGTTCCGCCAGGTACTTGGTGACGATGGAGGCGGGAATGCCCGTCTCGCCGAACTGCCCATCGAGGGACAGGCCCGGGTTGACGATGGTGGCCTTGATCGGGTCGAGCATGTTGAAGCCGGGAGCCAGGTCGCCGAAACCGTGCCAGTCGTCCTCGGCGCGGATCATCCAGTCCGCCTGCTCGCCCATGCCTTCGTCGTTGAAGTTGTCCGGACCCCACACCTGGAACCACCAGTCCTGGCCCCATTCCTGGTCGATCTTCTTCATGGCGCGGCGGAAATCAAGCGCTTCCATGATCGATTCTTCCACCAGCGCCGTGCCGCCCGGCGCTTCCATCATGGCCGCGGCCACGTCCAGCGACGCGATGATGGAATACTGCGGCGAAGTCGACGTATGCATCAGGTAAGCCTCGTTGAAGGCGTCCTGGTCCAGCTTGACGGTGTCCGATTCGCGCACGAGGATTTGCGAGGCCTGCGACAGGCCGGCCAGCAATTTGTGCGTGGACTGGGTCGAGAAGATCATCGATTCCTTGGCGCGCGGACGGTCCTTGCCGATGGCGTGCATATTCTTGTAGAAATCATGGAAGGTGGCGTGCGGCAGCCATGCTTCATCGAAATGCAGCGTGTCGATCTTGCCGTCGAGCATTTCGCGCAGGGTTTCCACGTTGTAGATCACGCCATCGTAGGTCGATTGCGTGATGGTCAGAATGCGCGGCTTCTTGTTCTTCGCTTCGCGCGCGAACGGGTTCGCCTCGATCTTGCGGGCAATGCTTTCCGGCGTGAACTCATGCAGCGGGATGGGGCCGATGATGCCCAGGTGATTGCGCGTTGGCATCAGGAACACGGGAATCGCGCCGCACATGATGATCGAGTGCAAGATCGACTTGTGGCAGTTGCGGTCGACGACGACGATGTCGCCGGGCGCCACGGTCGAGTGCCACACCATCTTGTTCGACGTCGACGTGCCATTGGTAACAAAATAACAATGGTCGGCATTGAAGATGCGCGCCGCATTGCGTTCCGACGCGGCCACAGGACCCGTATGGTCGAGCAGCTGGCCCAGTTCTTCCACCGCGTTGCAGACGTCGGCGCGCAGCATGTTTTCACCGAAGAACTGGTGGAACATCTGGCCGATCGGCGACTTCAGGAAAGCCACGCCGCCCGAGTGGCCGGGGCAGTGCCACGAGTAGGAGCCGTCGTTGGCGTAGTGCACCAGCGCGCGGAAGAAGGGCGGCGACAGGCCGTCCAGGTACGATTTCGCTTCGCGGATGATGTGGCGCGCGACGAATTCCGGCGTATCTTCGAACATGTGGATGAAACCATGCAGTTCGCGCAGGATATCGTTGGGGATATGGCGCGAAGTGCGCGTTTCGCCATACATATAGATGGGGATGTCCGCGTTCTTGTAGCGGATTTCCTCGACGAAGGCGCGCAGCGACTTCAGGGCGATATTCGTGTCCTCGACGGAACCGGAACCGAATTCCTCGTCGTCGATCGACAGCACGAAGGCCGACGCGCGCGATTGTTGCTGGGCAAATTGCGACAAATCACCGTAGCTGGTCACGCCCAGCACTTCCATGCCTTCTTTTTCCATTGCCGCGGCAAGGGCGCGAATGCCCAGGCCGGACGTATTTTCAGAACGGAAATCCTCGTCAATGATGACGATAGGGAAACGAAATTTCATGCATGTCTCCAAAAAAGCAAGCCGCCCCTGACGGATGTGGAGGGGCGGACTAGGGCGCGGCAGCCCGGTGGTGTAGTTACCCGGCGGTCGCAGAAAAAAAATAAGAACGGGATTCTCGCAGAAATGCGGCCTCTGCGGGAAAAAAATATCATACAAAAAACACTTCAAGCGTGCGCTAGCGTGACGCAACGGTGTGACAGGGGTATTACAGCAATCTGTTGCCGCCGATTATCCGCCCATCCAGCACGTTCAGCACCTTATCAGGCTTTGCGTTCCAGCGTGACAAACGCGTACGGCAGGCCGGATTTCTCCGAGACATGGGCTTCGCGCGCGGTTTCTTGCCACACAGCATGATCCACGGCGGGGAAAAAGGCGTCGCAGTCAAAGGTCTGGCCGATTTCCGTGATAACCAGGCGCTGCGCCAGTGCCAGCGACTGGCGGTAAATCTCGGCGCCGCCGATGACATAGCCTTCGGCGCCATCGAGCAGGGCGATGGCCGCTTCCACCGACGGCACCGCTTCCACGCCCTCGTGGCGCCAGTGCGGATTGCGCGTGATGACGATGTTGCGGCGGTTCGGCAATGGCCGGCCGATGGAATCGAAGGTCTTGCGGCCCATGAGGATGGGGTGGCCCGTGGTCAGGCGCTTGAAATGCGCCAGGTCTTCCGGCAGTTTCCACGGCAGGGTGTTGGCTATGCCGATGCCGCCTTGCTGGTCGGTGGCGACGATGATGGTCAGATGGCTCATTGATTCTGTGAAAGTGGTGGGGGCGAGGCCCGATGCCCGCCATTATCGTTGAAATTGCCCGCCGCCTCCAGATGCGCGCGCATCGCATCGGCCAGTGGCCCGGGCGCTTCCAGCGGGATCATGTGGCCGGACTCGCCATCGAGCATGCGCAGGGTGGCATGCGGCAGGCGGGCCGCCATGGCGCGCAAGTCGTCGGGGTTCACCAGCTTGTCGTCCTCGGCGCCCACGATCAGCACGGGGCAGGCGAGTTCCGGCAGGCGCGCCATCAGGTCGGGCCGGTCTATCGTCGTGATGAACTGGGCCAGCAGCACGTCCTTGCCCAGGTCCAGGCCCATCTGCTGGATCAGGCCCGTGATGGCCGCGTCCTGCAGGTGCGCGGGGTGCAGCAGTTCGCGCAGGCGCTGGCGCGTGATGCCCGCGTAGGCATTACGTTCGAGCATGGCGACGACGCGCTGGCGCGTGGCGATTTCTTCCGGCTGCAAACCTTTGGCCGAATTGGCGATCAAAGTGAGGGACTTGACGCGCTGCGGATGCGCCAGCGCGTGCTCGAGCGCCAGGTAGGCGCCCAGCGAAAACCCCACCAGGTGCGATTCCGGGGCGCTGTGGCTGGCGATCAGCTGCTGCATCTGGGCGCGCGTGCGTGCCTGATGCAGGGGCACTTGCCGCAAATGACAGGCTGCGCCCAGGGCGGAGGCCAGAGGCGACCACAGGCGGGCGTCGCACAGGGTGCCGGGGATGCAGTCCAGGCGGATGTTGCCTTGGTGTAAGTTCAAGTCTGGGGGCGTAGCGTTCATGGGCGGGCGAAGTTCTTGTCGAGCTGCATTATTGCGCATTTTGCCTTGCGGGCCGTAGCGTGAATTTTCCGCGTAGCATTATTTTCAATAGTGCGGGTATGGCACGCATTTAGTTTATGGTAGGCTCATGGCTCATCAAGCCGGCGCGCCGGCGTAGTCACCTGAAACACCGAATGCAACCCACACATTAAAGAGGAAACACCATGGCGATCAGTTTGCAAAAAGGCGGCAATGTCAACCTGAGCAAGGAAGCTCCTGGCTTGAAGAAAATCGTGATTGGCCTGGGCTGGGACCCGCGCGCCACCGATGGCGCCGCCTTCGACCTGGACGGCAGCGCCTTCCTGCTGAAAACGGACGGCAAGGTCCACTCCGACGCTGATTTCATTTTCTATAACAACCTGAAGTCGGCCGACGGCTCCATCGTCCACGCGGGCGACAACACCACGGGCGGCGGCGATGGCGATGATGAAAAAATCGCCGTCGACCTGGCCAACGTGCCGGCCGACATCGACAAGATCGCCGTCGCCGTCACCATCCATGACGCGGAAGCGCGCAAGCAGAACTTCGGCATGGTGGGCAAGGCCTACATCCGTTGCCTGAACGGCGACAATGGCGCGGAAATCGCCCGCTACGACCTGTCGGAAGACGGCTCGACGGAAGCGGCCATGATCTTCGGCGAAATCTACCGCGCCGGCAGCGAATGGAAATTCAAGGCCATCGGCCAGGGTTTCAAGGGCGGTCTGGGACCTCTGGCACGCTCTTTCGGCATCAACGCCTAAGAGCTCCGGAAAACGGCCCATGGCGGCGTTGCGTCACCTCGCCGTACTATGCTTAGTGGCTTGGGTGACGCGCCTGGCCCTGAACCGTTGTCGGTAGCTCTTTGGGCTGTTTATGAAAAGACAGAACGGCAGCCCAGGGCGGCGTTGCGCCGCCATGGGCTGCCTGTCTATCAGGACGACGCGCCTTGCCCTGTGCCGTAAGCTGAAGTTCCCACATCTGAATACATAATTCCATGGAAAACCTGATCAAGGGGCAGCGCCTGGCGCTGTCCGGCCTCGTTGCGGGCAATGCCGTGCAACTGGGTATCAACAATGCGGGGCTGGCGCTGGATTTTGCCTGCTTCGGCCTCGATGCCGCTGGAAAACTGGCCGATGAGCGCTACATGACGTTCTTCAACCAGCCGCGCACGCCTTGCGGCGGCGTGGAAACGAACGTGCCGCCGGGCGATGCGGCCGGCTTCCGCTACCAGCTGGACCGCTTGCCGGCCTCCATCGAGCGCCTGGTGGTGACGGCCGCCATCGATGGCGCCGCCACCATGGCGCAGCTGGGCAGCGGCTGCCTGCGCCTGCTTGACGGCGGGCGCGAACTGGCCCGTTTCGCCTATGCGGGAGCCGATTTCGCGCAAGAAAAAGCCGTCATGCTGGGCGAGTTCTACCGCAAGGATGGCGCCTGGCGCTTCATGGCCGTCGGCCAGGGCTTCAATGGCGGCCTCGATGCGCTGGTCGCGCATTTTGGCGGCGAAGTGGCGCAGGCCGCTCCCGTGGCGCCAAAGATTTCCCTGTCGAAAATCTCGCTGACCAAGGCGGGCCAGACGCACAAGGTGTCGCTGGAGAAGGGCGCGGGCGCGCCGACAAGACTCACCGTCAAGGCCACCTGGGTGGATAACGGCGATGGTGACGACGATAACGACGACCTGGACTTGCGCGTCGGCATCCTCTTGCCGAATGGCCAGATGCGCTTCATCCAGGCGCCCGATACGGCCGGCAGCTTTGACGCCATGCCCTTCGTGCGCCACCTGGGCGACGTGGCGGGGGCCTCGGGCAAGGAGCCGGCGACGGAAACGGTGGAAGTCAATCCGGCGCTGGCGCAGTACTACGGCGGCACCGTGGGCCTGGTCTTCAGCGTGTATTCGGCGCTGGCCAACGGCGCCGTGTCCGTCGCGTCCATGCGGCCGAAGATGGTCATGCAGTATGGCGAGCAGATCGTCGAGTGCGCCTTCGATTTCCGCCTGTCCAAGGCGGCTGACGACGACACCGTCTACACCTACGTGATCGGCATGGCGCGCGTGACGCCCGACAGCATCATCCTTGAACCGTCCGGCAAGACCTCCGACCCCGGCAGCGAGGCGACGCCCTGGCTGAGCTGGCAGGGCGACGGCTTGCAGCTGGCCTTCAACGGCCCCGTCGTCTTCAAGGGCGAGGACAAGGACGATGAAGACGATTTTAATGCCGACAACCCGCGCCGTTATATTGCCTAGGAGATATTGATGGAAACCTTGACCAAGGGCCAGCGCCTGCCGCTGGCCACTCTCGTACCCGATGGCATGCTGGAGATCGCCGTCGCCGCGCAGGGATTGGCGCTGGACGTGGCCTGCTTCGGCCTTGATGCCAACGGGAAATTATCCGACGAGCGCTACATGACGTTTTTCAACCAGCCGCGCACGCCCTGCGGCGGCGTCGAAGCGCGCGCCGGCGGCGCTGGCGATATCGCCGTGTTTGCCCTGCAGCTGGCGCGCTTGCCTGCCAGCATGGACCGCCTCGTCGTGACGGCGTCCATCGATGGCGGCGGCGTGATGTCGCAGCTGCAGTCGGGCCATGTGCGCCTGCAGGCGGGCGGGCGCGAACTGGCCCGCTTCGCCTTTGCGGGATCGGATTTTGCGCAGGAAAAAGCCGTCATGCTGCTGGAGCTTTACCGCAAGGATGGCGGCTGGCGCTGCATGGCCGTGGGCCAGGGTTTCAATGGCGGACTCGACGCGCTGGTGCGCCACTTCGGCGGCGAGGTCGAGCAGGCCGCCCCGGCCGGGCCCGCCGCCCCGGCCGTCTCCGCCGTCGTGCAGGCTAAGCTGAACCTGGAAAAACGCGTCGAACGCGAGGCACCGCAGCTGGTCAGCCTGGTCAAGCAGGCCGGCGTGTCGCTGCAAAAAGTGGGGCTTTCCGACCACCGCGCCAAGGTCTGCCTGTGCCTGGATATTTCCGGCTCCATGGGCCGCCTGTATAAAGAAGGCCTGGTGCAGCGCTTTGCCGAGCGCATCCTGGCGC
>CAUSDR010000165.1:0-11280 GCA_963530105.1 uncultured Janthinobacterium sp. | reverse complement strand
CACCAGCGCCGGCAGCCAAGGCAGCCGACAAGCCCGTCGCAAAAGCGGTGGAAAGCAAGCCCGCCAGGACAGTGGACAGCAAGCCGGCGGCGAAAGCGGAAGCGCCCAAGCCGACACCGACACCGGCACCGGCAGCAGCACCGGCGAAAGCCGCCGCGCCTGCGCCCGCCCCCGTAGCGGCCAAGCCCGCCGCCAAGCCCTTCCCGGCCAGCAAACCGGTCGCCAAGCCGGCCAGCGCCGCCGCCAAGAGCGTGGCCAAGACCGCGGTGAAACCGGCCGCCAAGCCAGCCGCCAAGACGGCGCCATCGAAACAGCTCGACATGCTGGGCGGCGGCAAAGGCAGCAGCCGCAAATAAACCTGGCAAATAAGGCTGGCAAATAAGTCTGGCAAGTAAGCTTACCAAGTCAGCCTGCCAAGTCAGTGGCCAGGTAAGCTGGGCAGGCGCGCCACCGCGCGCAGCAAACAACGGGCCACGGCCCGTTTTTTGCGTGCCCGTCCACAGCGCGCTTTGCCGCCTTGTTGTATCCTACGCGTACTTTCTGTCCGCGTGCCCTTCCTTCCGCCCCGCGACACCCCAAACAAAACAAAAAAGGTAATCATGAGTTTATCGAGGCTCATCGCCGGCTTCGTGCGTCAGCATTGGCCGGCGTATGCCGCCGCTGCCGTCATGCTGACGGGCGTGGCAACACTGACCGTCTGGATTCCGCGCCGCGTGGGCGCCATCATCGACGCCCTGGCCGCGCACCGCATGACGGCGGCCGAACTGTGGCTGGAGCTGCTGACCCTGCTCGCCGTCGGCGTCGTCATCTATTTCCTGCGCGTGGGCTGGCGCATCACCCTGTTCAAGGCCGCCTACCAGCTGGGCGTGATGCTGCGCACGCGTTTCTACACGCGCATGTCGCAGCAGGGCGCCGCGTTTTACCAGAACCAGCGCACGGGCGACCTGATGGCGCTGGCGACCAACGACATCGACGCTATCGAAATGGCCGCCGGCGAAGCCATGCTGGCCGGCTTCGACGGCACATTGACCTTGCTGATGGTGCTGGGCATCATGCTGCTGGGCGTAGACTGGCGCCTGGCCTGCATCGCCCTCTTGCCTTTCCCCCTGATGGGGCTGGCCTTCTGGCGCATCTCCAGCCATATCCACACGGCGTCGACGGATTCGCTGAAACGCTTTGCGGCGCTGAACGACCATGTGCAGGAATCGCTGTCGGGCGTGCGCACCCTGCGCGCGCTGGGACTGGAAGAGCGCAGCAGCAAGCAGTTTTCCACCCTGGCCGGCCACGCGGCCAACGCCAGCCTGACGGCGCAGCGCTGGGAAGCGGCGTACGAACCTGCCGTCGGCCTGACCCTGACGGCCGCCACGGCGCTGACGCTGGGCCTGGGCGGCTACCTCGTGTGGCAAGAGCAGCTGACCATCGGCGCGCTGACGAGCTTTTCCATGTACCTGGGCCAGCTGATCTGGCCCATGTTCGCCGCCGGCTGGGTGCTCTCGCTGATCGAGCGGGGCCGCGCCGCCTGGCAGCGCCTGCAACCGATGCTCGACGCGCCGCTGGCCATCGACGACCATGGCACTATTGATGCGCTGACGCCCGGCCCCCTGCAATTGACGGACATCGGCTTTGCCTACGCGGGCCAGACGGCGCCTGCGCTGTCCGGCATTTCGCTGCGGCTGGAACCTGGCCAGACCCTGGGCCTCGTCGGGCCCACGGGCAGCGGCAAGTCGACCCTGCTGCGCGTGCTGCTGCGCCAAGTGACGCCGCAAACGGGCGCGGCGACCTGGAACGGCCAGCCGCTCGACGCCTACACGCTGCACGCGCTGCGCGCGGCCATCAGCTGGGTGCCGCAGGAATCGTTCCTGTTCTCCGCCACCATCGCCGACAATATCGCCCTGGCCCGCCCCGGCGCCACGCGCGAGGAAGTGGAGCGGGCGGCGCAGCTGGCCGACATCCATGCGGATATTTTGCAGTTCCCCGACGGCTACCAGACCCACGTGGGCGAAAAAGGCATCACCCTGTCGGGCGGCCAGCGCCAGCGCGTGGCGATTGCCCGGGCACTGCTGGCCGACAACGGCTTGCTGCTGCTCGACGACGCCCTGTCCGCCGTCGACACGGGCACGGAAACGCGCATCCTGCAGCACCTGGAAGAATTGCGGCGCAAGCGCCCCGAGCGCAGCGCCATCATCGCCAGCCACCGCCTGAGCGCCGTCGTGAATGCCGACCTGATCCTGGTGCTGCGCGACGGCCACGTGACGGAAACGGGCAGCCACGACGCGCTGATGCAGCGCGACGGCTGGTACGCCAGCCAGTGGCGCTATCAACAACTGGAGGCCAGCCTCGATGCCATCTAATCACAAGCAAGCCGACAGCGCCACGCAATCCGTGCGGCGCCAGGCCGTGCAAGCCATCGGCCTGCTGCGCCGCGCCGCCGCGCCCGACCTGCGCCACCTGTACTGGGCCACCTTCTGGCTGATCATCGCCGCCGCGCTGGAAGTGACGGGTCCCATTTTGGGCAAGGCCCTGATCGACCAGCACCTGCTGCCGCGCCACCTGGACTGGACGCGCATGTCCCTGCTGCTGGGCGGCTGCCTGCTGACGGGCTGGGTCGCTTCCGGCCTGCGCTACCTGCAGCTGGTGCGCCTGTCCGGCCTGGCCATGCGCTCGGTGCAGCGCCTGCGCGAAACCGTCTACCAGCACGTGCTGCGCCTGCCGATGGCCTTCTTCGACCGCGCCATCACGGGCCAGCTGGTCAGCCGCGTCACCAACGACACGGAAGCCGTGAAATCGCTGTACGTGCAGGTGCTGTTCGTCATCCTCGACAGCTCCATCGTCCTCGTCGGCACCATGGCCGCCATGGCTTTCCTCGACTGGCGATTGATGCTGATCGTGCTGGCCCTGCTGCCGGCCGTGCTGGTGATCGTCTTCCTGTACCAGCGCTGGAGCGCGCCGGCCGTCACGCGCGCGCGCGCCCTGCGCAGCGAAATCAACGGACAGATCGCCGAATCGATCGGCGGCATGAGCGTGCTGCAGGCGAATAATGCGGAAAAACGCTTCGGCGCGCGCTTCACGGGCATCAACCAGGACCACTACACGGCGCGCATGCAGGAATTGCGCGCCAACGCCTGGCTGCTGCGCCCCGCGCTCGACATGCTCAACATCGTGCTGCTGGCCGTCGTCATCTTCAGCTTTGGCCGGCGCGAGATGGGCGCCGTGGAAGTGGGCGTGCTGTATGCGTTCATCAGCTACATCGCCCGCGTGATCGAACCCTTGATCCAGATCACCATGCAATTCAGTCAATTGCAGCAATCGGTGGTGGCGACGGCGCGCGTCTCGGCCCTGCTGGACGAAGCGCAGGCGCTGGAACACGCACAGGGAAGGGAAGCACCGGCCCTGCGGCAGGCGCAGACTGGCAGCGAGCTGCCCGCCGTGGATATTGCGCACCTGACCTTCGCCTACGTGGAAAACCAGCCCGTGCTGCACGACCTGTCGCTGAGCATCCCGCAGGGCGCCTTCTTCGGCATCGTCGGCCACACGGGCAGCGGCAAGTCGACCCTGCTGTCCCTGCTGCTGCGCTTTTATCCCGTCACGAAGGGCAGCATCGCCATCAATGGCGTGGCGCTCGACAGCATCGACAACGAGCGCTTCCGCGCCGACGTGGGCCTGGTGCCGCAAGACCCGTTCCTGCTGGCCGCCTCGGCGCGCGAAAACATCGACATGGGCCGCGGCTACACGCAGCAGCAGATCGAGACGGCCGCGCGCGCCGCGCATGCGCACGACTTCATCGCCGCGCTGGAACACGGCTACGACACGCCGCTGGGCGAAGGCGGCTCGCGCCTGTCGTCGGGGCAGAAACAGCTGATCGCCATCGCCCGCGCGCTGGCCGGCCAGCCGCGCATTTTGCTGCTCGACGAAGCGACGTCGCGCATCGATAGCCAGACGGAGCAGATCGTGCAGCTGGCCCTCAATGAATTGCGCGGCAAGGTCACCATCATCGCCATCGCGCACCGCCTGTCGACCATCCGCGACGCCGACCGCATCATCGTGCTCAATCACGGCCGCATCACGGAAGCGGGCCCGCACGACGCCCTGATGCAGATCGACGGCGGCCTGTACCAGCGCCTGTACCTGCTGCAGCAGCTGGCGCAGTAGCGGCGTCCCGGCCATGCCCGTAGTGTGCACTTTCGGAGATTTCTGCAGTGCGCATGATATTTCTTGATTGCAACATAATATAATCGTTGCAGACAAGCGGGGCATTGGCGGGGGCGGGACGTTGGCAGGCAGAGAGAAACGGGCATCATGGCGCAAGGCACACTGGCTGCTGCTACTGGCCTGCTGGCTGCCGCCTGCCGCCTTTGCCCAGGAAATGTCGCTGCAGCAGCACATCGATGCCGTGCGCGAAGATGGCCGCTTCATGCCCGAGCGCGCCCTGCAGCGCCTGCAGGAAGTCGAAACGCAGGCGCGCGCCGCGCCCCTGCTGGTGCGCGCGGAATTCCTTACCCAGTTGAGCAACGCCCGCATGCGCCTGGGGCAGCACGACGTCGCCATGCAGCTGGCCGAGGAGCTGATCGCCGACGCCCGCCAGCACGACAGCGACGTGGCGCTGGCCAAGGGCATGCTCAACAAGGCCTACATCACGTTCGCCATGAACGACCGCCGCGCCTCGCACCTGCTGGCCTTTGAAGCGGAGCGTGTTGCCAACCGCACGGACGACTTGCCCGTGCGCGTGCAGGCGACCATCAGCGCGGGCCAGTCGTGGGCCGTGGAAGGCAACTTCCCGTTCGCGCTGGCCAAGCTGCAGGCCGCCGTCGACCTGGCGCGCCAGAGCGATTCCCCCTCCAGTCTGGCCGCCGCCCTCAATGCGCTTACCCTGCTGTACACGCAGATGCGCGAGTACGACAAGGGCTTCCAGGTGCTCGACGAGTTGCTGGCCGTGTCGGCCACCCTGGCCTCGCCGGGGCGTATGGCGCAGGCGAAAAACACGGAATACGGGCTGGCGCTCGACGCCCAGCAGCCGCAGCGGGGCCAGCGCGCCCTGCTGGCGGCGCTGGCGCTGGAACGCCAGCTGGGCGCGACAGGCATGGTGGCGACCACGCTCGTCAACCTGTCGGACAGCTACCTGAAGGAAGGCGACTACGCGCGCACCCTGCGCTATGCGAATGAAGCCATCACGGCGGCGCGCCTGGTCAACAACGAGCAGGTGGAAGCGACGGCGCGCCTGAACATCGGCCAGGCGCTGATCGGTCAGGGACGCTTGCAGGAAGGCAAGCAAAGCGTGGCCACGGGCCTGGCCTACTATGAGCGCACGGCCAACCAGCCGGACATGCAGGCCGTGCTGCTGGAATACGGCATGGCGCTGGAAAAAGCGGGCGACATGCGCGGCGCCGTGATGGCGTATCACCGCGAGCGGGGCATCTCGAACCAGCTGTTCGAGAAGCAGCGGCAGAAAGCCGTGTACGAGCTGCAGGAAAAATACGAGGCGGAAAAGAAACAGCGCCAGATCGAGCTGTTGAGCCGGGAAAACCAGCTCAAGAGCACGGAAATCGACAACCGCCGCCTGCAGCAGCGCGTATGGTGGCTGCTGGCGCTGGTGCTGGCCATGGGGTCCGCCATCGTCGGCTTGCTGTACCGCAAGGTGCGCCACGCGAACGTGCAGCTGAAGGTGAAGAACCAGGAGCTCAAGCGGCAGAGCTCGCGCGATCCGCTGACGGCCCTGTACAACCGCCGCCATTTCCAGGAATTCATGCGCAGCCACGCGGGCCGCGCGCAGCCGGCGCCCGCGCCGGCGGGGAACGATGTCGTCGGCGCCCTGTTCCTGCTCGATGTCGACCATTTCAAGCACATCAACGACCGCCACGGCCATGCGGCGGGCGACCTGGTGCTCACCACCATCGCCGAAACCCTGCACGAGGTCTTGCGCGAAACGGACATGATCGTGCGCTGGGGCGGCGAGGAATTCCTCGCCTTCCTGCCTGCCGTGGCGCGCGATGGCCTCGATGATATCGCCCGCCGCATCCTGCACGGCGTGGCGGCGCAAGCCATCGCGTACCAGGGACAGGCCATCCGCGTGCACGTCTCCGTGGGCTTCGCGCCCTACCCGCTGGCGCCGCTGGGCCAGCCGCTCAGCTGGGAACGCAGCGTGAACCTGATCGACATGGCGCTGTACCTGGCCAAGTCGCACGGACGCAACCGGGCGTATGGCTTGCGCGGTTTCCAGCACGTGGAACGCACGACCCTGGAAGCGGTGGAGCAAGACCTGGAACGGGCATGGCGCGACGGGTATGTCGACTTGAGCGTGGTAGTGGGGACGGAAGACGGGACGGGTGGCGCCGCAACGGACACGGCGGCCACTTCACTGGGCCGGCAAGCGGGCAGCAGCGAGGGTTACGGGACGGCGGCCGCCAGTTGAAGGCAGGCCGCCATCGTAGCCAGACCGGCAATTCCGGCCTGCCAGCGGATTACTTGTGGGCGGCGTCCTGGATCTTTTCGCCCGCTTTTTCCACTTTCTTGCCGACGGCATCGGCCGCTTCGCTCATTTTCTTGTCTGCATCGGCAGCCACTTGATCCATCTTGGCGCCCGTATCGGCAGCGGCGCTGCTCACGGCGGCATCGGCTTTGGCGGCAGCGGCCTTGATGTCGGCTTCAGCCTTGGCGGCGGCGGCATCGATTTGCTGGCCAGCGTGCTCGGCTGGACCGGCTGCAACGTCTTCATTCTTCTGGCAAGCAGCCAGCGCGACCACGATCATCCCGGCGGCGCACAAGGTCATCCAATTTTTGCTTACTTTCATGATTATTCCCTTTCATTTTATCAAAAGACACAGATCAGTTCGCAATATACACCTGCCTAATATTTTCGAGCGTTCGCTAACGCACATAAGATCGGGCTTTTGTAGCGTATTTGTAAGCAATGGTATCTTGATATCTTTTTAGCCAGTTTTTCCTTGCGCCGGGGCTGGCGCCGCATAGCCATCCGTCAAGGTGCGCAGGAATACAATCACATCGGCGATATCCTTTTCATTCAGCGCCGGCGCCTGTCCCGGCTGGCGGTCGAACGGCGGCTCCACGTTCACGTTCGCTTCCAGCCCGGGCGGCAGGTCGTCATACTTGCGCAGCTTGCCGCGCGGGTCTTTCGAATACCATTTTTGCGGCGCCGTGTCGCGCTGCACGTAAAAGCGCAGCACCTGCTCCAGGCTGGTGAAACTGCCGTTATGGAAAAACACCCTGCGCAGCGCCACGTTGCGCAACGATGGCGTCTTGAAGCTGCCGCAATATTCCTTGTGCTGCGTCAAATCCGTGCGGTCGGGGCCGCACAAGCCCATGTCGAAGAACGCCGGGTCCGCATTGGCCGGCAGCTTGTTGTTGCGCGGCACGCCGATATTGATCAAGCCGTAATCCGTGAATTGCGGAAAGGCGCCGCCTGGCGTGATCTGGCTGATATGGCAGGAGGCGCAATTGCCCTTGCGTTCATCGTTGAACAAGGCCAGGCCGCGCGCTTCCTGCGGCGTCAAAACGGCCTGCTTGCGCAGCACGGCGTCGTACTTGCTCGTGTAAGGATAGAAATCGGCGGGGCTTTCCTGGAACACTTCCAGCGACATCAATGCCCAGCGCAGCGCCTGGCCCGGCTGCTGGAAAATATCGGCGCCATACGTCTGGCGGAACTGCGCCGCCAGGGGACCGGCCCGCAGCTTGGCGACCACGGCCGCCGCATCGCGGTTGCCCATTTCGCGCGGAGAGAGCAAGGGCGCCAGCGCCTGTTCATGGCCGGACTGCGCGCGGCCATCCCAGTTGCGCCCGCCCGTCGGCCCCGCATCGATGCTGTCGTCGCCGTCATCGTCGTGATAGTGCTCGGTGAAGGCGGGCGCATTCTGGATGTAGCGCAGCGACGGCGCGGCGCGCGTGCCCGCATCCTTCAATTCGGGACCGCCCAGCTGCACGGCCAGGTCGTTCGGCGGCCCGTACGCATGCTCGGGACTGTGGCAGCTGGCGCACGACTGCTTGCCCGACGCGGACAGGCTGGGTTCGAAAAACATGGCGCGCCCCATGGCCGTCATGTCTTTCACGGAAGGCTGGCGCTGCAGGGCCGGGGCGTAGGCGCCCGCCAGGTAGGCGGGCTTGGCTGCGGCGTCCTTGTGCGCCGCAGGATGGCAGGCGGCCAGCAGGCAGGCGGCCACGGCGGCGAGCAGCGGGGAAAGGGTGGGTTTCATCATGGGCTGGCAGCGTAGCAAGCCCATATGACGGCTGCGTGACAAAACCCTGCGAAAACAAATGTATCAAAATCGTACATTACGTCATGTAACAGGGGCTGACATGTCACGCAGCTGACATATTGCCTGCCTAGCATGCGACGTTTTCCATCCAGAAGGCATGAACATGAACTTGCACGAAAAAATTGCTTTACGCCCCGTCCTGCGTCCCCTGCCCTTGCTGCTGTCGCTGGGCCTGGCCGCCTGCGGCAGCGACTATGCCATCACGCCCAGCACCACGGGCCAGGTGATCGGCAGCTACTATGAAAACGCCCAGGTCTGCCTGGAAAGCGGCACGGCCAAGCTGACCTGCGACAGCGGCTCGGCAGCCGTGCGCACGGCCGCCGACGGCAGCTACACGCTCGATGGCCAGGGCGCCGTGCTGGTGACGGTGGGCACGGACGCCATCCGCCACGAAGTGCTGGGCGACGCCGGCACCAAGGTCGCGCAAAAACTGCTGCTGCGCGCGCCCGCCGGCCACAGCGCGTTCGTCAGCGCCCTGTCGACGGAGCTGGTGCAAGTCATGGAAAGCAATGGCGGCGACTTTGCGGCCGCCAGCAGCAAGCTGGCCGCGCGCATCGGCGTCTCCGAAGCGGGCCTGGCGTCGGACTTCAACAAGGCCAGCGGCGACGAGCTGGCGAAGCTGAAGGCGGAAAACGCCAGCGTGACGGCGCTGATCGCCAGCGCCAGCGCGCAAACGGCGCCCGCCGACGCCCTGGCCGCCCTGAACAGTTCCCTGGCGCTGAACAACATCCAGACCATCGTCGTCATCTACGCGGAAAACCGCGGCTTCGACAACCTGTACGGCCTGTTCCCCGGCGCAAACGGCGTGCCGGGCGTCAATCCCACGTCGACTTCCGCCTATGTGGCGCAGAAGGACATCGACGGCAGCACCCTGCCCGTGCTGCCCCCCACTTGGGGCGGCATGACGGCGGCCGGCCAGAGCACCGTCATCACGCAGGCGCAATCGGCCAACCTGCCGAACAAGCCATTCCAGATCGACGACGCCAGCAGCCCCCTGTACCTGCCGCAATCGGTGATCACGCGCGACCTCGTGCACCGCTTCTATAACAACCAGATGCAGATCAACGGCGGCGCCAACGACAAGTTCGCCGCGTATTCGGACGCGGGCGGCCTGACCATGGGCTATTACGACGGCAGCAAGATGCAGCTGTGGGACATCGCCAAGCAATATGCGCTGGCCGACAACCTGTTCATCGGCGCGTTTGGCGGCTCCTTCCTCACGCACCAGTACCTGATCTGCGCCTGCGCCCCCACCTACCCGAACGCCGACACCTCGGTGGCCAAGGGGTCGATCGCCAAGATCGACGTCGATGCCAAGGGCAACTTCCTGCGCCTGACGCCGTCCGCCACGGCGCCCGCCACGGTGCTGAACGGCGCGCCCGGCTACGCCAACGACGGCGCGCTGACGCCGGCCGACAGCACGGGCATGTTCTACGCCGTCAACACCATGCAGCCGCCGTTCCAGCCCAGCAGCAATGCCCCGGCGGCCGGCGACAGCAGCAAGCTGTACGCGGACACCAGCAAGGCCACTACCCTGCCGCAGCAGACGCAAACGAATATCGGCGACCTGCTGTCAGGCAAGAACATCGACTGGGCCTGGTATGCGGGCGCCTGGAAGGACACGACGGCCCTGGCCACGGCCAGCGCGCGCGGCAGCAGCTTCCCCAGCCCGCCGAACTTCCAGTTCCACCACCAGCCGTTCAATTACTTTGCCAACATGGACCCCGTGAAGGCGCCCGCCTACCGCGCCGCCCACCTGCGCGACTTCGACAGCCAGTTCCTCAGCGACGCGGGCGCCGGCAAGCTGCCCGCCGTGACCTTCTACAAGCCGCAGGGCAACCTGAACCAGCACGCGGGCTACGCCAGCGTGGCCGATGGCGATGCGCATATCGCCAGCGTCATCGCCCAGCTGAAAAAGAGTCCGCAGTGGAAAAACATGCTGGTCATCGTCACCTACGATGAAAACGGCGGCTTTTATGACCACGCCACGCCGCCAAAGGGCGACCGCTGGGGTCCGGGCACGCGCGTGCCGGCCATCCTCGTCTCGCCGTACGTGAAAAAGGGATTGGTTGATCATACGCAATACGATTCGGCCTCCATCCTGCGCGCCATCACGCACCGCTTTGCGCTGCCCGTGCTGGACGGCTTGACCACGCGCGACAAGGCGCTGGTGGCCAATGGCGGCAAGCCGATGGGCGACTTCAGCGCCGCGCTGGCGCTGGTGCCGCAAGAATAAGCGTCGCGTCCGATGGCAGCACGACGCCCGCCCGGCCTGGCCGCGGCGGGCGTTTTGCCATTCCGCGCGATCGGGCGCTACTGGCCCGGGGCCGCTCCCGGGGCCGCATCCAGCAGCGAATGCTCGAGCAATTGCGACAGCGCCGCGCGCAGCGCCTGCGTGCGCGCCGCCAGTTCCGGCCGCTTGTAGCGCTCGGCGGCGATCAGGCTGCGTTCCAGGCAGACCCGGTCGCCTTTCGCCAGGCAGGCGTCGGCCGCATCGAGCTGGGCGCCCGCTTGCGCCACCTTGACCTTGGCATCGAGTTCCAGCGTATCGGGATCGTCGCCCCAGCGTTTCACATGGGCCGCCAGGCGCGTGGCGGCCAGGTCCGGCTTGCCGCCGTCGAGCGCCTGGTTGACGGCGCCCTGCGCCGCGCTCCACGCCTGCTCGCGCCGCTGCTGCTTATCGCACGCGCTGGCCGCGCTCGTGATGCTGGCCTGCAAGCGTTTCAGCTGCGCGGCCGGCGCCTTGGCGCTTTTCAGCACGGCCAGGCCACTGCGCGCACCGTCGAGGTCGCACCGGGCCGCCAGCGCCATGGCCGCCTCGACCTGCTCGGCCACGCTGGCCGGCTTGTCGGCAGGCTTGTTGTAAAACCAGATCCCCGTCAGCGCCACGGCCGCCGCGATCCACGTACGCAGGCGCACGGGCGGACGCGGCGGTGGCACCGAGCCCCTGCTTGCCGGCTTGGCCGGCGGCGATTTGGTCGGCGCGGCCGGTGCAGGTGCGGGTGCGGGTGCGGGT
>CAUSDR010000164.1:0-11335 GCA_963530105.1 uncultured Janthinobacterium sp. | reverse complement strand
CGCATGCCCGAGGCGCGCAAGTATTCCGCGCGCATGCAGGATTTTCAGCGGCTGCTGGGCGAAGTGGAGGCCGATACGGGCCGCTGGATGGCGGCTCACCTGCGCACGCGCGGGTATGGCGGTCCGCTGACGTCGTATGATAACTGGAACACCACACAGGCAGGCGCGACCCGTGCCGGATTTGGCTGGGTGGACATGCATGCCTACCATGACGAAGTGTTTGGTTTTTCCCCTGGCACGAAGATTGCGCAGACGAGTTCGACAGATAATGGCGCGCGCTATGCCCGCTGGCTGGCCACCGCCCGGCATGCCGGCAAGCCTTTTTCGGTGACGGAATATGGACAGCCATTCTGGAATCGCTTCCGTTTCGAGGCGGGGGCGATCGTGCCTGCGATGGCCGCGCTGCAAGGTTGGGATTATGCCTGCCTGCACGGCGAAGGCGGCGTGGACCTGACGTTTTATAACAATGTGATCCGCAAGGTGGCCGTGCACCCTTACGGCGTGGGGCTCGATCCCGTGACCCGTGCCGGCGAGACGCTTGCCGCGTTGTTATTCATGCGCGGCGACGTTTCTCCCTCTCCCAACCGGATCGGCATCGACTATCTGGGCGATTCGGCTTTTACGCGTCCCTATCTGGACGCGGTGCCTGACGACCTTGGCATGGTGGCCTGGATGACGGGCGTCGAGGTGCTGTATCCGAAGGAAAAGTCGGCAGTCACCGTGAAGCAGGTCTGGCAGCCGACGACCTTCAATCAAAGCACCTGGGGCCTGGCAAAGAGCACGGCGCAGGCCGTCATGACGCCGCAGGATTTCGCCACCGACCTGCGTGTCGCGGAACTGCGCAAACTTGGCATTCTCGATAGCGCCAATCGCAGCAATGTCGCGGCCGGACTGTATGAGAGCGACACCAGGCAGTTGCTGATGGATACCAAGAATCGCCGCTTCATCGTGACGACTCCGCGGACCGAGGCGATCACCATGGCCGCGCCCAGCACGAACTTGACAGTGAAGTATCTGACGGTTCTGTCCACGGCTAGCCCGGCACTGCTGTCGGCCAGTTCGCTGGACGATCTGGCATTGGCTGACAGTAAGAAAATCTTGCTGATTTTTGCCACCGATGCGCAAAACACCGGCATGACGTTTGCCGACACGGAAAGGCGCGAGTTAGTTTCGTTGGGGAAAATACCTGTGCAGATACAACGTGGCGTGGCAAGTGTAAAGCTGACCTTGAACCATGCCACGCCGATGAAGTTGACGGCATTGACCCTGAATGGCGAGCCGGGCAACGAAATACCGCTGACGCGTACGGGCAATGCATGGACCATGACCCTCGATAGCAGCGCGGTGCTGAAGGGGCCCACTACCTTCTTCCTGCTGGAGAAACAATAGGCGCCTGGTCTTGCCGCTGCTCATGCGCGTTGTGCAGCGGCGCCGTTTTACGGTAATGTAATTGCTTTTTGATATATATGGCCGCTTCCTAGTTGAAGCGGCTTTTTTTTGCGGCATGCGCACAGTTTTTAATTGTATTCCGGAAATACTGGCGGGCTTTAATTGCCTATTTGAAATAAATATTTCCTGTCATTTTCCTTGCGGTATATTTGTACTGGAAAAATATTGTGCGATGAACCAAATTGCAAAAATATAACATATAATATAAATATGATTACTATTCTCGTGCTGGGCCCTGCGTTAACCGCGGTAAGCGGCGTTACCACCCATCTCAACCAACTGTTCCACTCCTCGCTGGCCCAGGAGTTTCGTCTTGTCCATTTCCAGGTGGGCAGCGAAGGACGTGCCGAATCCACGTGGCGCAAGCTGGTGCGTTTCAGCTGGAGTCCCGTGCAATTTCTGGGCGCCTTGTTACGGCATCGGCCACAGATTGTGCATGTGAATACGTCGATGGAGCCTAAAAGTTATTGGCGTGATATTGTCTATGTTGTCATGGCAAAGTTGCTGGGCAAACGGGTTTTGTACCAGGTACATGGCGGCGCCTTGCCCCAGGTGTTTTTCCGCAACCCGGTGCTGAAAGGCTTGCTCAGGCAAGTACTGCGGATGGCTGATGAGGTTGTTTTGCTGGCGCAGGTGGAGCTGCAGGAGTATCGCCGCTTCGATGCGGGACTGGCATTGCGGGTGATCCCGAATGCGATTGACATCATTGCCGATCCGCTGGCAAAAAATGTCGTGCACCACAGGCCATTGGCGCTGGTGTATGTGGGCCGGCTGGCCGAGGCGAAAGGAATCTTTGACCTGCTCGACGCGCTGGCCCTGGTGCGTCAGGGCGGCAGCCAGGCCACGCTGGCCATAGCCGGCGGCGGACCTGCCGATGCGGCGTTGCGTCAACGTGTAGAGCAGCTGCAGTTGCAGGATGCGGTGGTTTTCCTTGGCCCCGTATTTGGCGAGGAAAAGGACCAGGCTTGGCTGCGCGCCGACGTGTTCGGTTTCCCCACGTACCATAACGAAGGATTGCCATATGCCTTGCTGGAAGCCATGGCGGCGCGTACGCCGGCACTGATTTGCCCCGTCGCTGCCATCCCGGACGTGATGCAGGACGGTGTGCATGGCTTGTTCGTGCCGCCGCGTGATCCGCAGGCACTGGCCGACGCGATCCTGCGCCTGGATGCCGACCGTGCGCTGTTGCGCGATATGGGGCAAGCGAGCCGCAGCAGGATAGAAAACCATTACTCGTTGGCGCGCCTGGCAGCAGACTTCCGCGACGCGTATCTGTCGCTCTCAGGTGGCCAGGAAAAGGCCGGTGCGAATGTACCGGATGTGCGCTAAGCACCGTGAATTTTCATTGCGTAGAAGGATAGTCATTCATGTGTGGCATTGCCGGTTTTGTTACTCCCTCATCCAATCTCGATACGCTTGCGCACTTGGCCTTGATGGGCCAGGCCATCGCCCATCGGGGTCCCGACGATACCGGCATACTCGATGTCGCCACCAGCGATGCGCAGCATCGCGTCGGGCTGGTGCACCGGCGTCTGTCGATCATCGATCTTGCTACCGGGCATCAGCCGCTGGGCAACGCCGATGGCTCGGTGCAAGTGATCTTCAATGGTGAAATCTATAATTTCCAGCCACTGCGCGAGCAGCTGATCGCGCTGGGGCATACGTTCAAGACCGCATCGGATACGGAAACCATCGTGCACGCGTACGTGCAGTGGGGCGAGGAGTGCGTGCGGCATTTTCGCGGCATGTTTGCCTTCGCCATCTGGGATGCGCGCCACGACCGCCTGTTTATCGCGCGCGATCCGTTCGGCAAGAAACCGCTGTTTCTGTGCGAGCACGCGGGCGGCTTGCTGTTCGCCTCCGAAATCAAGGCCTTGCTGGCTTTTCCCGGCGTTGCCGCGCAAGCGGACGAGGCCGCCATTTGGGACTATTTCGCCTACCGCTATGTGCCCGGGCCGGCAACCCTGTTCCAGGGCATCCGCAAGCTGGCGCCTGGTTCCACCCTGACATGGGAAAACGGCGCGCTGCGCGAACAGGTGTATTTCACGCCCGCCGACAGCCGTCCCCGCGTGGCGGCGCCGCTGCCGGCCGATCCCGTCGCCACCTTCCTCGACAAGCTCGATGAATCCGTGCGCATCCGCATGATTTCCGATGTGCCTTTTGGCGCGTTCTTGTCTGGCGGCATCGATTCGTCGGCCGTGGTGGCGTTGATGTCGCGCCACACGGAATTGCCTGTCAAGACCTTCTCCGTTGGCTTCAAGGAAGGCGGCTTCAGCGAACTGGCGTATGCCGCCGATATCGCCCGGCAATTCAAGACCGATCACCATGAACTGGAAGTATCGGTCGACCAGGTCATCGCGCTGCTGCCCGACCTCGTGCGTTTCCGCGACGCCCCGGTGGCCGAGCCGTCCGACATTCCCATCTACCTGCTGGCCAGGGAGTCGCGCAAGACCGTGAAGATGGTGCTGACGGGCGAAGGCTCCGATGAAATTCTGGGCGGCTATCCCAAGCATGTGTACGAGCGCTACGCGGGCAACTATCAGATGCTGCCGGGCTTGCTGCGCCGCGGCGTGATCGAGCCGGCCATCGGCGCCTTGCCGTATCGTTTTCGCCGTGCCAAGACCGCCATCGTCAACCTGGGCCTGGAAGCGTTCGACGAACGCATGCCGCGCTGGTTCGGCATGATGTCGAACCAGGAGCGCGCGCGCCTGGTCGCCATGCCGGCGCCGTCGCGCCAGCGCGATGCCTTGCTGGGTTGCGGCAGCGCGGACAACAGTGCCCTGCGCCGCATTCTGTGTTTCGATCAGCTGAGCTGGCTGCCCGACAATCTGCTGGAGCGGGGTGACCGCATGACCATGGCCGCGTCGCTCGAGGCGCGCATGCCGTTCATGGACCACGAACTGGCGGCATTTGTGTCGAGCCTGCCGGACGACTATCGCGTGCGCGGCCGCACCACCAAATGGATCTTGCGCGAAGCCATGAAGCAGCTGCTGCCGCAAGCCATCCTGGAACGGCCGAAAGTGGGGTTCCGCGTGCCCGTCAACGAATGGTTCCGCGGACCCATGAAAGATTACCTGTACGAACACCTGACGGGCGCCGAGTCGCGCACGCGCCATTATTACCACGCGCAAGCACTGCAGCAGGTGCTGGCCGAGCATGTGGGCGGTCGGCAAAACCACGAAAAGTTATTGTGGAGCTTGCTCACACTGGAAATCTGGCACCGCCAGTATCTGTGAGATGTCCATGCTGAACAACCTGTCCTGGAAACTGAACCGCTTGCGCGCCATGGGGGGGCCCGAGGTGGCGCATCGCGTGCGCGACGCCGTGCAGCAGCGCTGGCAGGCACGCGGCTTCGGCCTGGCGCATGCGCCGGCGCCCGCCGCGCGCCAGGGTTTTGGCGTGGACTGGCTGGGCGCGCCCAGCGATCCGGCGCCGCATCTGGCTGCGGCCGAACGCATCCTGGCCGGCCGTTTCGATGTCTTCGCCCTGCGCGACGCGCAGCTGGGCTTTCCTCCTGAATGGAACCGCGATCCGAAAACGGGCACCGTGGCGCCATTGGGCTTCGGCAAGACGCTCAATTACCGCGACGAAGCGGTGGTGGGCGATATCAAGTGCTTGTGGGAACCAAACCGCCACCTGGCCGTGGCCGACCTGGCGATGGCGTACCGCCTGGGCGGCGACCTGCGCCATGCACGGGGCGCGCAAGCCTTGCTCGAATCGTGGTGGCAGCAGTGCCCGTATCCGCTGGGGCCGAACTGGAGCAGCGCGCTGGAACTGGCCTTGCGCCTGGTCAGCTGGTCGCATGCGTGGCACTTGCTTGGCGGCATAGACAGCCCCTTGTTCCAAGGGGCGCCAGGGCAAGCTTTCCTGCAGCGCTGGCTCGACAGCATTTACCAGCATTGCCATTTTATCGCCGGCCATTTTTCTCGCCATTCGTCCGCCAACAACCACCTGTTCGGTGAATTGACGGGCTTGCATATCGCGGCGCTGACGTGGCCGTGCTGGCCGGAAAGCGCCGGCTGGCTGGCGCAGACGGAACGCGAACTGGAAGCCGAGGCGCTGAAACAGAACGGGCCGGACGGCGTGAACCGCGAACAGGCGATTTATTATCAGCACACGGTAGCGGACGAAATGCTGCTGTGCGTGCTGGCCGGCCGCGCGAATGGCCGGCCCCGCTCCGCCGCGTTTGTCCAGCGCCTGGAAGCAATGCTGGAATTTATCGCCGCCATGATCAACGTCGCTGGCGAGATGCCGATGATCGGCGACGCCGACGACGCCCTGCTGGCGCACTGGGACAAGGCCGCGGATGCCAATCCCTACACCTCGCTGCTGGCGAGCGGCGCGGCGCTCTTCGGCCGCGCCGATTTCAAGTCCAGGGCGCGCTGCTTCGACGAGAAAAGCGCCTGGCTGCTGGGCGGCGCAGGGCGCCAGGCTTTCGATACCTTGCCGGAAGACACGGCGGACACCTTGCCGCGCGCCTTCCCCGACGGCGGTTACTACATTCTTGGCGATGGCCTCGGCACGCCCGGCGAGGTGCGCTTGACCCTGGATGCGGGTCCGCTGGGCTATCTGGGCATTGCCGCCCACGGCCACGCCGATGCGCTGGCGCTGACCTTGTCGGTGGCAGGCCAGATGGTGCTGGTCGACCCGGGCACATATGCGTATCACACGCAAAAGCAGTGGCGCGACTACTTCCGCGGCACCAGCGCGCACAACACCGTGCGCATCGATGGCCGGGATCAATCCGAGTCGGGCGGCAACTTCCTGTGGCTGCGCAAGGCCAGGGCGCAATGCCTGGCCTGGCGTGATGATGCGCAGGGCCAATATTGCAGCGCAAGCCACGATGGCTACCTGTCGCTGAAAGATCCCGTGCTGCACCGCCGCGACGTCCACGTGGCGCCTGGCGCCCGCGCGATCGTGGTGGAAGACGTGCTGGAATGCCAGGGCGCGCACGAAGTGGAGTTGTTCTGGCATTTCGACCCGCGCTGCCAGCTGCGCCTGGACGGCCACGTACTGCGCGTGACCGCGGCCGGGTTTTCGCTGGAGATGCATTTGCCGTCCTTGCCAAGTGCCGGCGTACAGCTGGTGTGCGGCAGCGACGCGCCGCCGCTGGGCTGGATCTCGCACCGGTTTGATGAAAAGCAAGCCGCGCCTACCGTGGTCTGGCGCGCGCAGCTGCAAGGCACGACGGCCTTGCGCACCGAGTTACGCCTGAGTTTGGGTACCCCTGATCTGTAAGAAAATGACGAGGAAAACATGAAAATTAGCATATTTGGTTTGGGTTATGTGGGTGCCGTCTCGGCCGGTTGCCTGGCAACGGATGGCCATGAAGTGATCGGCGTCGATCCCAACAAGACCAAGGTGGACCTGATCAACCAGGGCACCACCCCCATCATCGAGAAAGACATCGGCGAAATGATCGCCGCCACCGTGAAGAGCGGTCATCTGCGCGCCACGGCGGACGTGCGCGACGCCGTCTTCGGCTCGGACATGTCGCTCATCTGTGTGGGCACGCCGTCGCAGCTCAATGGCAACCTCGACTTGAGCCACGTGCGCAAGGTGTGCCAGGAAATTGGCGCGGCGATTGCCGAGAAGGATACCTTCCACGTCGTCGTGGCGCGCTCGACCATGCTGCCCGGCTCCATGCGCGCGCTGGTGATCCCGACCCTGGAAGCGGCCTCGGGCAAGGTGGCCGGCGTCGATTTCGGCGTCTGCAACAACCCGGAATTCCTGCGCGAGGGCACGGCCGTCTACGATTACTACAATCCGCCGAAGACCGTCATCGGCGAATCCGATGAAAAGGCGGGCGCGCTGCTGGTGCAGCTGTATGCAAAGATGGACGCGCCGCTGGTGCGCACGGACGTGGAAACGGCCGAGATGGTCAAGTACACGGACAACACCTGGCACGCCGTGAAAGTGGCGTTCGCCAATGAAATCGGCAACATCTGCAAGGCCGTCGGCATCGATGGCCACAAGGTGATGGAAATCTTCTGCCAGGACACCAAGCTCAACCTGTCGCCGTACTACATGAAGCCGGGCTTCGCCTTCGGCGGCTCTTGCCTGCCGAAAGACGTGCGCGCGCTGACTTACAAGGCGCGCAGCCTGGACCTCGATTTGCCTCTGCTCAACTCCATCTTGCCGTCGAACCAGCGGCAGGTGGAAAAAGGCATCAAGATGATCGTCGACAAGGGCGCGCGCAAGGTGGGCATCCTGGGCTTTTCCTTCAAGGCGGGCACGGACGACTTGCGCGAGTCGCCGCTGGTCGACGTCATCGAATACCTGCTGGGCAAGGGCTACGAACTGAAACTGTACGACAAGAACGTCAACCTGGCCGCGCTGACGGGCGCCAACCAGGATTACATCCTCAACCACATTCCGCACATTTCCAAGTTGATGGTCAACAATATGCAGGATGTGCTCGATTTCGCCGACACCATCGTCATCGGCAATGGCGCGGCCGAGTTCAAGTCCGTGCCAGGCAGCCTGAAGCCGCACCAGCACATCGTCGACCTGGTGCGTATCAGCAAGGAACAAAGTGGAGAGCAATATGACGGCATCTGCTGGTAAGACCGTGGCAGGCGCGCCGCGGCGCGTGCTGATCCTGGTGGAAAACCTGCCATCGCCGTTTGACCGGCGCGTGTGGCAGGAAGCGACCACCCTGCATGCGAATGGCTATGAAGTGTCGATCATCTGTCCTACGGGCAAGGGTTACGAATCGCGCTACGAAGCCATCGACGGCATCCATATCTACCGCTACAACTTGCCGCTGGAAGCGGAAGGGGCGAAGGGCTACCTGGTCGAGTATTCGCTGGCGCTGTTCCACACCTTCCGCCTGGCGTGGAAAGTGCATTTTGCGCGCGGCTTCGACGTGATTCACGCCTGCAATCCACCGGATTTGCTGTTCCTCATCGGCGGCTTCTTCAAGTTGACGATGGGCAAGCGTTTCCTGTTCGACCACCACGACATCAATCCGGAACTGTACGAAGCCAAGTTTGGCCGGCGCGATTTCTTTTACAAGCTGATGGTGCTGTTCGAACGCTGGTCGTTCCAGAGCGCCGACGTGTCGATCGCCACCAACGAGTCGTACAAGAAGATCGCCATCGAGCGGGGCGGCATGAAACCCGAGGACGTCTACGTGGTGCGCAGCGGCCCCAAGCTGGACCGCCTGCGCGTGCTGCCGCCCGTGCCGGAGCTCAAGAAGGGCCGCGCCTACCTGGTCGGCTACGTGGGCGTGATGGGCGCGCAGGAAGGCATCGACCTGCTACTGCAGGCGGCGCAATACATCGTGCAGACCCTGGGGCGCCAGGACGTGCAGTTCGGCCTGGTGGGCGGCGGCACCTCGCTGGAACAGATGAAGCAGATGGCGCAGGACATGGGCATCGCCGACTACGTGACCTTCACGGGGCGCGTGCCGGACCAGCAATTGCTGGAAATGCTCAACACGTCCGACGTCTGCGTGAACCCGGACGTGGCCAACGACATGAACGACAAGTCGACCATGAACAAGATCATGGAATACATGGCGCTGGGCAAGCCGATCGTGCAATTCGACCTGGTAGAAGGCAAGGTCTCGGCGCAGCAGGCATCCCTGTATGCGCTGAAGAACGATCCCGTCGACATGGCGCGCAAGATTGTCGAATTGCTCGACGATCCGGCCCGGCGCGAACAGATGGGCGCCTTTGGCCGCCACCGCGTGATCAATGAACTGGAATGGGAGTATGAAGCGCCGAAACTGCTGGCTGCGTATGCGCGCCTGTTTCCCGCCACCGTGCCCGCCGCGCCAGTGACGCTGAGCAAGGATGGTCGCTGACATGCGACACCCGGCCAGCCATCCTCAACCCTGATGGAGCATGCCCGACGATGAAAGCAATGATTTTAGCGGCAGGCAAGGGCACGCGCGTGCGGCCCCTGACCTACGATTTGCCCAAGCCGATGATTCCCATCCTGGGCAAGCCCGTGATGGCTTACCTGGTGGAACACCTGGCCCAGCATGGCGTGACCGACATCATGGTCAACGTCAGCTACCTGCATGAAAAGATCGAGGAGTATTTTGGCGAAGGCCACCAGTTCGGCGTGCAGATCGGCTATTCCTTCGAAGGTTATACGAACGACGCGGGCGAAGTCGTGCCACAGCCGCTCGGCTCGGCCGGCGGCATGAAGAAGATCCAGGAATTTGGCGGCTTCTTCGATGAAACCACGATCGTGCTGTGCGGCGACGCCTTGATCGATCTCGACCTCGAAGCGGCCCTGCGCGAGCATCGGCGCTCGGGCGCGCTCGCTTCCGTCATCACCCTGGAAGTGCCGTGGGACAAGGTATCGAGCTATGGCGTGGTGGTTAGCGACGACGACGGGCGCATCCGCGCTTTCCAGGAAAAACCGGCGCAGGCCGACGCGCTGTCCAATTGCGTCAGCACCGGCATCTATCTGTTCGAACCGGAAGTGCTGGACCTGATTCGCGGCGACCGCCCCTTCGATATCGGTTCGGAACTGTTTCCCCTGCTGGTAGAGCAGGGCTTGCCGTTCTATGCGCAAAAGCGCCAGTACAACTGGATCGACATCGGCAGCGTGAAGGATTACTGGGAAGTGCTGCAAAGCGTGCTGATGGGCGAAGTGGCCCAGTTGCACGTGCCGGGCACGCAGATTGCCGATGGCGTGTGGGCTGGCCTCAATACCAGCATCGACTGGAGCGGCGGCACGCGCATCGAAGGCCCCGTCTACATCGGCTCGGGCTGCCGCATCGAAGCGGGCGCCACCATCATCGGCCCCACGTGGATCGGCCATGGCAGCCATGTCTGCAGCGGCGCCGAGGTGGTGCGCAGCGTGCTGTTCGAATACACGCGCGTGCTGCCTGGCGTGCTGCTCGATGAAATGATCGTCTTCAAGGATTACAGCGTCGACCGCGCCGGCGACATGCGCCACGTCTCCGATTATGCGACCGATGCCTGGGGCAATGCGCGCGACCGGCGCAGCCAGCGCCGCGCCGCTGCGGCGACGAGCCTGTACGCTACCCAATAAACTGTTACGAAGTGAAACCATGAAAATTTATCCAGTCATCCTGTCCGGCGGTTCGGGCACCCGTCTGTGGCCGCTGTCGCGCGCCGTGCTGCCCAAGCAGCTGTTGCCGCTGGTGACAGACAACACCATGCTGCAGGAAACGGCGCTGCGCGTGCACAGCCTGCCCAACCGCCGCGCCGGCGACAGCGGACTGGCCGCCTTCGAGATCATGCCGCCGCTGGTGGTGTGCGGCAACGAGCACCGTTTCATGGTGGCCGAACAGTTGCGCGAGATTAACCTGGCGCCGCTGGGCATCCTGCTCGAACCGGTGGGGCGCAACACGGCGCCGGCCGTGGCGGTGGCGGCGCAATACCTGCTGGCCATCGACCCGCAGGCGCTGATGCTGGTCTTGCCGGCCGATCACGTCATTACCGATGTCGCCGCGTTTCACCTGGCCATCGCCGAAGCGGCGGGGCTGGCTGGCGATGGCGCCCTGGCCACCTTCGGCATCGTGCCGACGGCGCCGGAAACGGGCTATGGCTATATTCGCAGCGGCGCGCCTGTCGCCGCTGCCGCAGCGGGCCGCCGCGTGGAGCGCTTCGTGGAAAAGCCCGACCTGGCCACGGCGCAAGCATTTGTCGCCGCAGGCAATTATTACTGGAACAGCGGCATGTTCATGTTCCGCGCCGAGCGCTATCTGAGCGAACTGGGGCAATTCCAGCCGGCCATGCTGGCCGCTTGCGAAGCCGCCGTGCGCGACGGCTACCGTGACCTCGATTTTTGCCGCCTGGAAGAAAAGGCCTTTGCCGCCTGTCCATCCGATTCCATCGACTATGCCGTCATGGAGCATACGGCGCATGCGGTCGTCTTGCCTGCCGCCATAGGCTGGAGC
>CAUSDR010000163.1:0-11464 GCA_963530105.1 uncultured Janthinobacterium sp. | reverse complement strand
CCGATTTTTGCGCCTGACTGTTGCACCGTCCTGGCTAACGCTGCGGTGGTGTGCTCCACACCAGCCAGTCGCCCATTCATGATTTCTGTTTGCATGCGTATGGCGGAAATGATGGCCTTAGCATCTGGCGAAATATCAGATGCGATTAACTCATCGAACTTGCCCCACATCGCCCTTATCTGGTTCGGTTCCATTTTCACCTCTGGTTATCAAAAGGATAGCATAGCATGATCGCCAACCCCGCCCAAATAACCCGTCATCACATGGCGAACCAGGCCGCGCCCGCCTTTTCGCTGATTCGCAAGGTCTGCGCATGCAACAAGGCCACCACTGCCAAGCAGCTGGCCCAGCACGGCAAATGCGCCGCCTGCGCGCTCGCCGCCGTCCGCGTCGCGATCATGCCTGGCGATCTCGCCAAGCTGCAGCACATGCTGGGCGCTGGTAAGCAATATCCGAAATGCAAGTGGGGCTGGCGCAATTATTTTGCAGCCGGAAGTGGGCAGCAGCACGAGGCAATGCAGCGCTTGGTGGCCGCCGGCCTGGCCATGGCTGGCCACCTGGTCGGCGACATGACCTATTTCTACGCTACCCGCCTGGGCTGTAAGGCTGCTGGCCTCGACGCAGCCGGTATTAAGCGCGCGATGGAGGGCTGATATGAAAATTTACATTGCAGGCCCCATGACTGGTCGTGCCCAGCTCAACTACCCGGCGTTTCACCAGGCAGCAACGCTGCTGCGGGCCGCCGGCCATGTCGTGATCAATCCGGCCGAGAATCCAGCACCTTCGTGCGGCAGCTGGCTGGGCTACATGCGAATGAGCGTGGCCCAGGTGGCCAGCGTCGACTGCCTGGTGATGCTGCCAGGCTGGCCGTTCAGCAAGGGCGCGCGCATCGAATATTTACTCGCCAAGCTGCTGGGGCTTGGTGTTACTTCACTGAAGAAAATAGGAGCAACAGCATGATCACCATCGAAACTGAAGTCCTGGCCAAGCTGGCCGAGGCAATCGAAAAAATGCAGCGGCCAGCACTGCCGCTATCGATCGACCTGTGGGATACGAACGGCCTGGCGGCATATTTCAAGCGCTCAACCGCCCGCGTACGCAGTGACATTGTGTGTCTACCGACGTTCCCGCGGCCCATTCGGCTGCCGGTGGATGGACGCTCGCAGGCGTTGTACAAAGCCCGCGAGGTGATCGCGTGGGCGGAAAAACACACGTCATAGTTTCGCCGCGATATCGTCGGCAGTTGCGTTGTAATAGGTCTGCAGCTGCCGGATATCACGGTGGCCGACCATTCGCGCCAGATCCAGCACGCCCAGCTTGCCGGCCAGGCGAGTGATGGCTTCGTGCCTGGTATCGTGGAAGGTGAGGCCTTTGACGCCAGCCCGCTCACGGGCCTTTCGGAAGAGAGCATCGAGGGAGGCGGAGGAAATATCGAAACCATCCGGCACCATCGCCCATATTTCCTGCGCGCGCGGGGAGAGCGCCACATCCCGAGGAAAACCATTCTTCGTCATTTTCAGTCTCGCCACGCGGCCAGACACATCGGCCTTGCTCAGGCCGCATATTTCTCCCGCACGCATAGCCGTTTCAATGGCGAATAGGAAGGCGAGGGCGATGCGGTGCTGTTTCGTCGTCGGTACCATGCCGGGGGCCTTTTGATCCCAACCCAAGGCCAGGCAGATGGCCGTGATTTCGTCCTCGCTTATCAGCCTGTCCCTGGGCGGCTTGACCTTCGGCCGTGCCACATCGGTCGTGGGACTCTTCGAAAGCCACTTCCATTCCTTGCGCGCCACCGAGAACACGTGCGACAGCAGGTTCATTTCCCGATTAACCGTTGCCCCGGATACTGTCCTCAGCCGCTCATCACGCCAGGCGGCCACATGGGTTTCATCGACGTCAGCGATTTTCACGGTACCAAGGGATGTGGCACCCATAGCGGCCAGGCGGTTGACCTCCCAGCGCTTGCCGGCCTTATTCCTGGAAACCTCCCGCTCGTAGCGATCAAAAGCATCCTTGCACGTTTCTTCGACAACCTTGGCCTTGCCGTCGGCCAGCTGCACGCGCTGGCTTGCCTCCCACGCGAGGGCGGCCGCCTTGGTTTCGAAGGTGCCGGATACCCGGACACCCTTGACCATGAGGCGATGTCGCCAAATCTTGCCATCCTTGACCGGAGCTGCCATTTTGGTAAATCCATTGGTAAATTTTGGCAAATGGTAGCAGTATTTCGGTATTCCATGCCGCATTTTGCGTTTTCTACAGACGAAAAAAAACCCGCTTCTCCCTATGAAAATAGAGAAAATCGGGTTTTGTACTACTGTGCGTTTTTTGTTCTGAGTGCCCGGAGCCGGAATCGAACCGGCACGCCCTTACAGGCGGGAGATTTTAAGTCTCCAGTGTCTACCAGTTTCACCATCCGGGCAGCGCGGCAAGATTCTAGCACAAGTGATGGCCATTACACCATCTTGAACTCCCGCGGCCCGGACAGGCGATGCAGACCGTGCATGGGCCAGCGCGGGACTGTGCCTCACGTGGCGGGCAATCCTGGCGGCATGCCGCCGGTCTTGATCCGCTTGCCGTGCTTGCTGCACTGCTTGGCCAGTGTCTTGCGCAGCCGCTGCCCTGACGGGCATTCGCCGGAAGCCTGTCCGGCCTGACGCATTGTTTTTCTCTCGATTTTTGCTCCCGCTGCTTGCAGCGCCTGGAGCTATCTGGCGTTGTCCACTGAAAGGAGGTGCATCGATGCGTGCGTGATCAGGCGCGCGGTTGTCGTTCGTTGGAAGACGTTTTTGCTTGGCAATCTGTAGTTAACTTAATTAAAAGAGGAACACCATGGCTCGTTCAGTAAAAGAATTGATCGAAAATACGCGTTCGCCGCTGGCGAATCAAACCTTGCAGTCCTATCTCAACGGTGGCGGCAATTTCGTGTATGGCAGCGGCTACAATATGTACCAGCGCGGCAGCACGGTGAATGGCTTGATACAGTCGGGCACGATTTACATCGATGAAAGCGGCATCACCGCCGCCGCTGCGAAGCGCGGCTTGCCGGTCGAACAACTGCTGACGGAAGTGTATATCCATGAACTGGGACATTTCGTGTATCGCCGCGATGACGCCGTGCCAGTGGCACCGGAGGCGAAGGAAAACTGGTGCTATCAGCGCGAAGGGGAGGCGGCAGTATTTGGTTTTCAGGTTGTCATGGAAGCGCATCAGCAAGGTATTCCACTCAACGTGGCAGGTACCGACTCCAAGCCGGACCTGTATGCCACCCTGCTGGCGATACATTTCAGCCTGAGTCCTCTCGATCCCAAGTCCAACCAGTATCTCGCCGCGATGATTGCGGCGGCGGGACGCGAGTTTGCCAACGATCCGAAGTATCGCGATTACTGCAAAGCGCTCGTGAAAACGCAGCTGGGCGCGCCGCCGCCTTACCAAATTCCCGGCGCATATGGCGCAGGCGGCGCCGGTGGTAGCGGCGGCGGTGGTGGCGGCAGTGGTGGTGGCAGTGGCGGTGGCGGCCCCAATCCCGGCGGTACTGTCACGGTGCCCAAGACGCCCAATGTCGAGATGATCCCTGGCTAGGAGCCTGTCCCGGTAGTGCACGTTTTTGCGGGCAGTGCTCCACTAGTGCGGACAAGGGCATGACGAAGACGCGCGGCGCGCCACGCGACGACGAGGCCAGTCCCCGCTGTTGAAGGGTGCCGGCAGCAGATGGATGCCCCTGCCGGGACAGCTTGCAGATCATCAAGCAGCCGCAGAAGCAAGCCGTCCGGCGGGTGCCGGACGGCTTACGACATGCCAGGACGGATGCGGCCAGGAGCTGAATGCCCTCAGAACGTCGCCTTGAGCTGCACGCCGTAGGTGCGCGGCTCGTTGACGATGCCCGTCAGGTTGTTGAACTCGATCGCGCCCAGCGACTGGATCTGGTTGGTGATGTTGCGGCCGTAGGCGGCGATTTCGTAGCGGTCCCATTTGTAGCCGACGCGCAAGCCGCCTTCCAGCAATTCCTTGGCCTTGTATTCCTTTGCTTCGTACAGGAAGAAGTTGTAGCTGGTGCGGTAGGCCCAGTCCGTGTAGGCAAAGAATTCGCCATTGGCCACGGGGATGCTGTATTTCAGGGTGAAGTTGGCTTGCCATTCCGGCGCGCGCGGCAGCGGGTTGCCGTCGATGTAGGCCGTGCCGGCAAAGGGGCCGACGGGGTCGGTGACGGTGCAGCCGCTGGACGGGGTGTTTTGCGCGTTGCCGCAGCTTTGCACGAACAGGCTCTTGTCCTTGATCTCCGTGTGGTTGTAGCTGCCGCCCAGCGTCATGCTGAGCGAGTCGCTGAGGTTAGCCTGGAAGTCGAGCTCCACGCCCTGGCCCGTGGCCTTGTCGGCGTTGAGCAGTTGGTTCATGTTGATGACGCCGCTGCCGGCCGTCAGCTGCTTGTCTTTTACGCGGTACTGGAAGACGGCCAGGCTGAGGCGCGCGCGCTTGTCGAACAGGTCTTGCTTGACGCCGGCTTCGACGGACAGCACTTTTTCGGCGCCGGCAAACGACGGGCGGTCGGCCAGGCCATTCAGGCGGCCCTGCATCGACGGCGCGCGGTAGCCGGTGGCGATGCGCGCGTAGGCGTTGGTCTGCGGCGTCAGCACGTAGGTGCCGCTCAAGTCCCAGCTGACGTTATGCGAGGTGTCGTTCAGGTTGAACGGGCCGGCCGTGGTCGCTTCCACGCGCTTGGCCGAGAAATCCTTCTTGTCTGTGGTGTAGCGCAGGCCGGCGCGCAGTTTCAGGGCGTCCGACACCGTATAGTTCAGCGAGCCGAAGGCCGCGTACGATTTCGAACTCTGGTTTTGCGTGGCATAGAACGGATTTTGCGGATTGCCCGGCGCCAGGCTGTCAAAGCTGATGCTGTCGATGCGGATGTCTTCCTTGAAATAGAACAAGCCGGCGATCCATTGCAGGGGCCCCTTGGCACTCGATTCGGCGCGGAATTCCTGCGAAATCTGCTTGTGGTCGGGAATCACGTCGGCCGTTTCCACGACGAACGGGATGTAGCCTGGGCCCATCGGCGGGGCATACACGGCGCCATAGCCGCCGTCGACGTCGGCGCGGCTGTAGAAATCGAGTTTTTCATAGCCGGTGATCGAATGCAGGGTGACGCCGGGCAAGTCCCATTTCAGGCGCATGCTGCCGCCCTTGGTCTTCAGGTGCTGGCGGTTGATGCCGTCCGTGGGGTAGGAGCCATAGTCGAAATTGTCGACCAGCTCATTCGTGCCCTGCTTCAGGATGTTGGCGCGAAAGAGGGTGGCCGTGCCATCCAGGTTGCGCGCGTGCACGTTGAACAGGGCGGTGAAATCGCGCGTCGGCTTGACCAGCACCTGCAGGCGCGCCGCGCTGTCTTCATAGCCTTCGAAGTCGCGCGTGCCGGTGGGGCGGGGGTTGTGCACGCGGTCGTCGCGGCGCTGCGTCTGGCCGGAAAAGCGCAGCGCCACCGTGTCGCTGACGGGCACGTTGAAGGCGCCTTCCAGGTTTTTCACGCCATCCTTGCCGAAGCCGCCGCTCAAATAGCCTTCCGTCCTGAAGACGGGCTTGGCGGAATCGAACTTGATCACGCCGGCCGGCGAGTTGCGCCCGAACAAGGTGCCTTGCGGGCCGCGCAGCACTTCCACCTGGTCGACGTCGAAGACGGGAAAGCCTTTCAGCATGGGGTTTTCCATGACCACGTCGTCCATCACCAGGCCCACGGGCTGCGAAGCGTTCAGGTCGAAGTCGGTATTGCCCAGGCCGCGAATGTAAAAGCGCGGGAAGGTGCGGCCATAGTCCGATTCCACGGACACGCTGGGCGAGCGGCTGTTGAGGAAGCGGATGTCGGCGCCGCCAGCCGTCAATGTGTCGAGCTTGTCCCCCTTCAGGGTGGCGATCGACATGGGCACGTCCTTGATGTTTTCCGCGCGCCGCTGCGCCGTGACGATGACCGTTTCCAGCTGGCCCGGACCGTCCTGCGCAGCCGGCACGGCGGCAGTGTCGGCCGCCGCTGGCGGCGCGCCGTCCTGCGCCTGGGCCAGCGCCTGCAAGGGGAAGGCGGCAGCAACTGCCAGGGCGATCAGGGTGCGGCGTACTGTGCTGGCATGCGGTGTCATCATGAAACGGCTCCTTGGAACGGGTTGGGCGGCAGTACTGGCGGGTGGTTTTCGGCCAGGCGAAAAATCATGCTAGCACGGGATTTTTCGTCCTTCATGCCATTTCTGCATCCTGATAATTCATATCAATTTCCTCTGAATAAACCAGAAAAATCGTATTTGCCGTCAATATCGTGCGGGCGCATAGTGGAGTGCCGGCAGGCTTGTGCGGGCGCAAATGGAACGGCAAGCGGCGGCCCATTTTCCTGTGGCGGCGCAAAATCATGGCAGCCATGGCGTGCCGCAAGGTGCTACTGCGCGCCGCCAATACAACTGCCGGCGACTTTTATTTGCACCGCTACTTGTTGTCGCAATACGACATTCGCATCTCGCCATCAAGGTCCCTGAGCATGAGGCCGCTCTCGCTAAGGTTTCGAATTGTTGCCCTCAAGCATATCCAAGCGCCAGTTCGCGTAGAATGCAAATAATTACAAACTGGAAACTTATATTTCTATCATGTCAATTTCATCCGCAGCTGCGCCGGCCGTTGACGGCATCCGCTTATCCGAATTGATCGCCGCCCTGAGCCAGGCACTGGACATCACGGAAGGGCAGCCCGAAGGCCATTGCATCCGCTGCTGCTGGATCGGCATGCATGTGGGGCGCGAGCTGGGCATGCCCGATGAAGACTTGTGGAATCTGTATTACACCTTGCTGCTCAAGGACCTGGGCTGCAGCAGCAATGCGGCGCGCATCTGCGAGCTATACCTGACGGACGACCTGGCGTTCAAGCAGGATTTCAAGACGGTGGGCGACAGCTTGCCGCAGGTGCTCAAATTCGTCCTCAAGCACACGGGCTTGAAGGCGGGCCTGGCCGAGCGCTTCCGCGCCGTGATGACGATTCTGCGCGACGGCCCGCAAATCGCGCACGACCTGATCGCCACGCGCTGCCAGCGCGGCGCCGAAATCGCCCGCCTGCTGCGCTTCCCGGAAAGCGTGGCGCAGGGCATCTACAGCCTTGACGAACACTACAACGGCCAAGGCAAGCCGGAAAAGCTGGCGGGCCAGGCGATTCCCCTGTTTTCGCGCATCGCCTTGCTGGCGCAGGTGGTCGACGTGTTTCATACGGCCGATGGCGCGCGCGCGGCGCAGGCGGAAGTGCGCCAGCGCGCGGGGAGCTGGTTTGATCCGCAACTGGTGCAGGCGTTCGGGCGGGTGGCGCAGTCGGGCGCCTTCTGGTCCATGCTGCGCTCGCAAGAGATTGCGGCCGCGGTGGCGGCGCTGGAGCCGGCGAACCGTTCGGTGCCGGTGGACGAGGATTATCTCGACGATATTGCCGCCGCCTTTGGCCAGGTGGTCGATTCGAAAAGCCCGTATACCAGCGGCCACAGCGAGCGCGTGGCGCTGTACACGGACATGATCGCCGAAGCCATGGGCGTGACGCCGGAGCGGCGCCGCTGGCTCAAGCGGGGCGCCTTGCTGCACGACGTGGGCAAGCTGGGTGTCAGCAATAGCGTGCTGGACAAGGCAGGCAAGCTGGATGCGGACGAATGGCATGCCGTGCAACAGCATGCGCACTACACGGAAACGATCTTGTCGCGCATCGATGCCTTTGCCGAACTGGCGATCGTTGCCGCAGCGCACCACGAGCGGCTGGACGGCAAGGGCTATCCGCGCGGCTTGACGGGCGAGAACATCAGCCTGGAAACGCGCATCATCACGACGGCCGATATTTTTGACGCCATCACGGCCGACCGCCCTTACCGGGGGCCGATTCCGATTCCGAAGGCGCTCGATATCATGGCGGAAACGGTGGGCACGGCCATCGATGCGGAGTGCTTTGCCGCCTTGCAGGCGGCGCTGGCACGCTTGCCGGCACTGACGGCGCAGGGCGAGCGCCTGGCGGCCTGAGGGCTGGAGCAGTCTCAGGCTGGAATGGGCGTGCCCTGGTGAAACGCCATTTGCCAGCGGCCATCGCGCCATTTCCAGAGCGAACTGCGCAGGCTGGCGCTGGCGGGCACGGCGCCCGCGGCGTGCCGCTGCGAGCGGTAGGTAAGCAGCGCAACGTCATCGGCCAGCAGCTGCGCCTGGAAATCGCTGATGCTGCGCGGCGTAAACTGTTCCGCCGGCAGGTCGGCCAGGGTCGCTGCCCGCGTCCAGACATTGCCGGAACTGCCGAATTCAACGAATTCCTCGGCCAGAAGCAGCGCCAGGCTGGCGCTGTCGGCGCGCACCGCCGCGCTTTGCAGCGCCGCTTCCAGCGCTTGCAGATGCGCGGCCAGATCCGCGCCGTCCACGGCCAGCGTCATCGGATGGCTCAAATCGGAAACGCGCCCGCGCCCGACACGTTCAGGCTGGCGACCTTGTCGCTGGAAAAATACTTGATTTGCCCCAGGCCAATGGCGTAGCAGCCGTCGGCCAGCGCCGTGATGGGGCCCGTCAGCTTTTCACCGCTGACCAGGGTGACGACCCAGGGCGTGGTGGCCGGTTTGGCCGCGTGGGCCAGCGCGTGGTGTACCAGGTCAGTCATGCTGCCTCCGATTCAGTGTGGATGGGCAGATGATAGCAGGGCGCGGGCGTCTACGCGTCGGCCAGCAGATTCCTGGGCAGCGCCACCGACGTCAGTTTCCAGCCCCACACGCCGTCGCGGGTCAAGGTCAGTTCGCCGATGTGGCTCTTGCTGTGGGCGCGCTGGACGACGACGCTGTCCCAGGAGGTGTAGCGCAGGGTGTAGTCGGGCTTGCTGTTGCGCTGGCGGCCGCTGATGTCGCTGACTTTGGCGATCGGACGCTCGTAGCGGTCGTTGAGCTTGATCAAGGCGACGATGCCTTCGGGCATGAGCATGGTGTCGAGCAGCGGGTCGATGACGTCGGGGCTGATGTCGTCGGCCACTTCCGGCGCCGAGAACAGCGTGTGCAGTTGCTGGCCCAGGCTGCCGCGCAGCCGGGCCACGTCGATGTGCGCGGCCAGCGCATCCGTATCCTGTTCCATGGTGGCCGTGCGGATCTTGTTCATGGTGAAATACGGGCTGCCATAGAAGACGCCGGCCAAGGCGACCAGTGCCACTACTGCGAGAAGCATCATTCTTTTCATCGTGCAATCTCTCGGATGCCTGGCGACCCGGTGCGCCTGAAGTGTTGGCATTCTACATAATATTTCCCAAAATCAATATAGCGGTTTAGCCAAGTTTCTTTAAATGTTGTTCTAGATCAATATTTCAGCAATTCGGGCGGCAAGGTGATGTCCTGCAGTTGCCAATCCCACATGCCATGGCGCCGCAGCAGGAACTGGCTGGCGGCGGGGCCGGCACCCTTGCGCCGCAGCACGACTTCATTCCACGAGCGGTAAGCCATGCCGAAATCATGGCGCTCGCCGTCGGCACCATGCTTGCCGTGCAAGATCAGCACCGTGATGCCGGGCGGCGAGACGATGGTGTCGAGCATCTCTTTCAAGTCCACCGGGTCTGCCCCTTCGCCGGCCGCCTGCAGCTGGCGCGCCACGCTGGCGCGCACGGCGGCCAGGTCGGCATGCTGCGCCAGGTTTTCCAGGCGCACCGACTTGGCCGCGATGCTGATGCGGTACATGGCGATATAGGGGCTGACCCAGGTGAAGCCGATGGCGGCGACGGTAAAAATCACGGCGGCGGCGTATTTTCTTTTCATGGTCTCGGTGTGGGAGTGATCGGTGCCGCCGTGATTTTACCCGGCCAGCTCGGGCAGATGGTGTAGCATTCGTGCCGGCGCGGACCATCGCGCCGCAATATTGAGGACAACCATGAATATCACTATCAATCAGGTGCTGCAGTCGTACATCGACCCGCTCACCGCCAGCGAGTACGCGGCGCTCGAGCGCAGCCTGCTGGCCGAGGGCTGCCGCGACGCGCTGGTGCTGTGGAACGACGTGCTGATCGACGGGCATAACCGCTACGCCATCTGCCGCCAGCACGGCATCGAGTTCAAGACCATCCAGAACACCAGTTTTACGTCGCTCGACGATGTCATGCTGTGGATGATCGACAATCACCTGGCGCGCCGCAGCGTGTCGGACTTCCAGCGCGGCGTGCTGGCCTTGCGCAAGAAGGAAATCGTCGCCGCGCGCAGCCCGGCGCCCGTCAGCGCCCAGGATGCGCCGGACGGCGAAAACGCGCCGAAGCCGGCCATGAGCACGCGCGAGGAAGTGGCCAAGGCGGCCAGATTGAGCAGCAACCAGATCAGCCAGATCGAGAAGATCCAGAAGGCGGCGTCGCCGGAGCTGGTGGAAGCCGTCCGTTCGGGCACGATTTCCATCAATGCGGCGGCCACGGTGGCGTCGCTGCCGCCGGAAGAGCAGGTGGCGGCCGTCGCCGGCGGCAAGAAACTGCTGCGCCAGGCGGCCAAGGAAATCCGCGAACAGCGCGCCGCCACGCGCACGCCGCGCGAGCCGAAGGCCCCCCACGTGCCGCAGGACACGCCGGAAACGGGCAACGAGCCGTGGGCGGAAAACGCGGCCCAGGCACCGTCCGAAACGGAACGCCTGCGCGGCGAGATCGCCAGCCTGAAACAGAAGGTGGCGCAGCTGCAGTCTGAAAATACGGAATTGAACCAGCGCATCGCCGCGCTGATCGACGCGTCGTAGGGCGCCTGAACACACCTGCTGCGCGTCGCGCCTTGCGGCCCGCGATGCTCGCCGTGCTGCTGCACGGTTGCGCTTCCTGGCCGTAAATCATCGCCGCGTGCTACGCTGTTGTCAGGCGCCGTGAATGCATTTGTGGAGCCGTACATGCTACATCGCAGTGTTTTTTTCACCGCCATCGCCTGCGGCGTCGTCGCCGGCACGCCCGCGCTGGCCGCGCCCGCCGCTTCCAGCGCTGTTCCTGCCAGCGACATGGCGCGCTGGCAGGCGCAAGCCGCCCGTGTCAGCATCGCGCGCGATACCTGGGGCATCCCCCATGTGACGGGCAAGAGCGATGCGGACGCCGTCTTTGGCCTGATGTATGCGCAGGCGGAAGACGATTTCCCCCGCGTGGAACTCAATTACATCAACGCCATGGGGCGGCTGGCGGAAGTGGAAGGCGAGGGCGAGCTGTACCGCGACCTGCGCATGAAGCTTTTCATCAATCCGTCCGACTTGCAATCGCAGTACCGCGCCAGCCCGGCGTGGCTGCAAAAGTTGATGAATGCCTTTGCCGATGGCCTGAATTTTTACCTGGCCACGCACCCGCACGTGAAACCGCGGCTGATCACCCATTTCGAGCCGTGGATGGCCTTGAGCTTCAGCGAGGGCAGCATCGGCGGCGATATCGAATCCATCAAC
This sequence comes from uncultured Janthinobacterium sp., assembly GCA_963530105.1. GTDB lineage: Bacteria > Pseudomonadota > Gammaproteobacteria > Burkholderiales > Burkholderiaceae_D > Janthinobacterium. The sequence continues at coordinate 74 of CAUSDR010000163.1, read as the reverse complement.
CTGGCGCAGCTCGAAGCGTTCTACGGCCAGCAAGCCGCGCCTGCCGGCGTGGCAGTGGCCAGCCTGGAGACGGG
>CAUSDR010000162.1:0-11536 GCA_963530105.1 uncultured Janthinobacterium sp. | reverse complement strand
GTCGCGCTTCATCCGCGTCGGCCGCATCGGCGAAATCTCCATCATCGGCTTCGTCTTGCTGATGCTGGCCATCATCGGCGGCCAGTACGTGCAGGAACACGCCGTGCTGGGCCCGATGTTCACGTTTACCGGCACGGAACTGACGTGGATGCTGATCGGCTACGGCTTCATCGCTTCCGTGCTGCCCGTGTGGCTGCTGCTGGCGCCGCGCGACTACCTGTCCACTTTCCTGAAAATCGGCACCATCCTGGGCCTGGCCATCGGCATCATCGTCGTCGCGCCGTACCTGAAAATGCCGGCCATGACCAAGTTCATCGATGGCTCCGGCCCCGTCTGGTCGGGCAATCTGTTCCCCTTCCTCTTCATCACCATCGCTTGTGGCGCCGTCTCCGGCTTCCACGCCCTGATTTCCTCGGGTACCACGCCGAAGATGATTGAAAACGAAAGCCACGCCCGCTTCATCGGCTATGGCGCCATGCTGATGGAATCGTTTGTCGCCATCATGGCCCTGGTGGCCGCTTCGACCATCGAGCCGGGCATCTATTTCGCCATGAACAGCCCGGCCGCCCTGATCGGCACCACGGCGGAATCGGCCGCCCAGGCCATCTCGCAGTGGGGCTTCTACGTGACGCCGGAAATGCTGACGCAGACGGCCAAGGACGTGGGCGAGCACAGCATCATCTCGCGCGCCGGCGGCGCGCCGACCCTGGCCGTCGGCATGGCGCAAATCCTCTCCGGCGCCATTGGCGGCAAGGCCATGATGGCCTTCTGGTACCACTTCGCGATTCTGTTCGAAGCGCTGTTCATCCTGACGGCCGTCGATGCGGGCACGCGTGCCGGCCGCTTCATGCTGCAAGACTTGCTGGGCAGCTTCGTGCCCAGCCTGAAGCAGACGGAAAACGTCATCGCCAACCTGCTGGCCACGGGCCTGTGCGTGGCGGCCTGGGGCTACTTCCTGTACCAGGGCGTGGTCGATCCGCTGGGCGGCATCAACACCCTGTGGCCGCTGTTCGGCATCGCCAACCAGATGCTGGCGGCCATCGCGCTGATCCTCGGCACCTGCGTGCTGTTCAAGATGAAACGGGGCCAGTACGCATGGGTCACGATCACGCCCACCATCTGGCTGCTGCTGTGCACCCTGACGGCCGGCTGGCAAAAGATTTTCGACGCCAACCCGCGCGTGGGCTTCCTCGCGCATGCGAAGAAATACTCGGCGGCACTCGATGAAGGCACCCTGCTGGCGCCGGCCAAGTCCGTGGCGCAGATGCAGCAGATCATCTTCAACGACTACCTGGACGCCGGCCTGGCCGCCTTCTTCGTCATTGTCGTCGTCAGCGTGCTGTTCTTCGGCATCCGCACCATCTTGAAGGCGCGTGCCGACAACAAGCCGAGCACCAAGGAAACGCCATACCAGGCCATGCCCACGGTGCAATGATGATCGACGAAATCATCAAGGCTGGACGGTACCTGGGGCAAAGCATGCGGCTGATGTGCGGCTTGCCCGAGTACGACACCTATGTGGCGCACCGGGAACTGACCCATCCCGGCGAGCCGATGATGACGTATGAAGAGTTCTTCCGCGAGCGGCAGGAAGCCCGTTACGGCGGGGCCGGCAAGCGCGGCGGTTGTTGTTAGCGGACACCTGCCCCAGCCTGCTGCGCGTCGGCATAGGCGGCTTGCGATGCTCACCGTACTCAAGTACGGCTGCGCTTCTCGGCCGCCTCTCCCTTCCGCTCGCTACGGCTGAGTCAAGTGTTGTTGTTCGGCAATAATTTGAGGGCGGACTTGTAAGACCGCCCTTTTCATTTCATCTTCAATAAGTTCCCCTCCCCTTTCTTCCATTAGACCCACATCAACATCGGGATGTGTCTTCGCGTCTATATTTTTCCAGTAGGAATTAAAAAACAGTCAACGGGTCGACCGGAGAAGCGCCGCAGCCATGTTCAATTTCCAACGCTCCAGCATCAGCCAGAAACTGACCATGATCTCGGTGCTGTCGTCGGGCTGCGCATTGTTGCTGGTGTTCGTGGCGTTTGCGCTGACGTCCGTGCTCAGCCACAAGGACGATGAAGGCAAGCAATTGCTGTCCTTGGCGGGCGTGATCGGCGCGGCCGGTGCGGCGCCCTTGCTGGCCGGTAAGCCGGCGCAGGCGGAGCAGGTGCTGGCCGCGCTGGGCGCGCGCGACGAGATCGCCCAGGCGGCCCTGTTCGACGCCGACGGCCGCCTGCTGGCGCAATACCGCGCGCCGCAGCATGCGCAGGGGCTGGCGCCCTTGGCCGACCTGCAGCCGGCCCTGCTGGCGGACCTGGCGACGGAAAGCATGGCGCAAGCGACGGGCGGCACGCTGTCGCCCGCCATGCGCCTGTACCGTCCCGTGTATTGGACACAGGACAAGGTGCCCAAGTTCATCGGCGTCGTCCTGATCGAGGCGGACCTGAACCACATGTGGCGCGACATCGGCCGCCACGTGGGCGCCATCGGCGGCGCCACCGTGCTGTCCTTCCTCGTCGCCGTGTTCCTGGCGCGGCGCTTCAAGAGCGTGATTGCCGAGCCCATCACCAAGCTGATCGATACAGCGCAAAAAGTCTCGAGCAGCCAGACCTACAGCCACCGCATCGCGCACCAGCGCAGCGACGAGCTGGGCGTGCTGATCGACAGTTTCAACGACATGCTGGCGCAGATCGACAGCCGCGACAGCACCCTGGCCAATTACCGCGACCAGCTGGAACGCCAGGTGGGCGTGCGCACGGCGCAGCTGGAAAAGGCCAAGGATGCGGCCGAGGCGGCCAGCCAGGCGAAGAGCGCCTTCCTCGCCACCATGAGCCATGAAATCCGCACGCCCATGAATGGCGTGCTGGGCATGACGGAACTGCTGCTGGCCAGCCCACTGACGGCACAGCAGCGCCACTACACGAGCATGGTGCAGCGCTCGGGACAAAATTTGCTGGTGATCATCAACGACATCCTCGACTTTTCCAAGATCGAGGCGGGCAAGCTGAGCGTGGAATACATCCGCTTCAATTTCCGCGAGTTGCTCGACGACATAGAACATGTGTTTGCGCCGCAGGCGGAAGCAAAGAATATCTGCCTCGAATTCGATATCGCCAACGACATTCCCATCGCCATCTGCGGCGACCCGAACCGCTTGCGCCAGATCATCGTCAACTTGCTGGGCAACGCCATCAAGTTCACGGAAACGGGCAAGGTGACGGTAAAAGTGGAAGTGTGCGGCGAGGATGCGCCCAGCGTGGGCTTGCGCTTCGAGGTGCACGACACGGGCATCGGCGTGTCGAGCGAGGCGCAGAGCCGCATCTTCGAATCATTCTCGCAGGCGGACGGCTCGACCACGCGCAAGCATGGCGGCACGGGCCTGGGCCTGACGATCTCGAAGCAGCTGGTGGAGTTGATGGGCGGAACTATCGGCGTTGACAATGCTTTAACGCAAGGCTCCATCTTCTGGTTCGAAGTAAATTTCGATAAGCGGCGAGTCGACAGCGACGACCCGTCCTTCAACCTGAAAACCACGCGAGGGTTACGCGCCTTGATCGTCGACCACACACCCGCCACGCGCGCCGTGCTGGAGCGGCAACTGGCCAGCTGGCACATCGTCAGCGACAGCGCCGGCACGGCCGGCGATTGCCTCGACCGCCTGCGCACGGCCGCCCAGGCGGGCACGCCGTATGCCGTGGCCCTGCTCGACATGGAATTGCCGCGCACCAGCGGCCTGGCCCTGGCCGCCACCATCAAGAGCGACCCGCTGCTGGCCGACCTGAAACTCTTGCTGCTGAGTACAGAACAGGGCGCGGCCGACCCCGTGCAGCGGCGCGAGGCGGGCGTGGCTTTCCAGCTGATCAAGCCGGCCCGCGAGTGCGACCTGTTCGACTGCATCGTCACGCCGCCGCGCGCCAGCGAGGGCCTGCGCATCCATCCTCCGCACACGTCGCGCCAGGTGGGACGGCGACAGCGCCGCCGCGTGCTGCTGGCCGAAGACAATCCCGTCAACGTGGAAGTGGCGCTGGCCATGCTCGACAGCCTGGGCCTGGACGTGGTGTGCGCGCGCAACGGCGAAGAGGCGCTGCTGGCGGCGCAGGCCGAGGATTTCGACCTGATCCTGATGGATTGCCAGATGCCCGTGATGGATGGCTTTGCCGCCACGGCGGAAATCCGCCGCCACGAACAGCAGTGCGGCCATGCGCGCGTGCTGCCCATCGTCGCCATCACGGCCAACGCCCTGCAGGGCGACCGCGAAGCGTGCCTGGCGGCCGGCATGGATGATTACCTGAGCAAGCCATTCACGCAGCAGGACCTGGGCCACACCATCGCGCGCTGGATCACCCTGCCGCGCGCGGCCACCGTGCACCACAGCGAACAGCCGGACTTGGCCGAATTGCCCGAACTGCCGGCGCTGGCGCCCCCCGCGCCGGCCGTGCAGGCGCCGCCGCCGGCAGCCGCAGCCGCAGCTACCTCTGCACCTGCACCCGCACCCGCGGCAGTGCCAGTGCCAGCATTGCCGCTCAACCGGCAGGCGCTGGAAAACATCCGCGCCCTGTCCGGCACGGATGGCGACGCGCTGCTGGAAAGAGTCATCCTTGCGTTCACCGGCGAGACGCCGCGCCAGCTGGCGGCCATGCGCGAAGCCATCGCAAAGACGGATGCGGAGGCGCTGCGCAAGGTGGCGCACAGTCTGAAATCGGGCAGCGCCAACGTCGGCGCCGATGGCCTGGCGCAACTGTGCAAGGAAATGGAAAAACTGGGCCGCGCCGGCAGCACGGAAGGCGCGGCCCAGCTGCTGCAAGCGATGCAGCAAGCCTTCCTGGCGGTGCGCGAATCGCTGAGCGCCATCCTCGTAAAGGAACACTGACATGACAGCGCCCCTCCCTCCCCCACGCGGCCTGGTGCTGGTGGCCGACGACGATCCCGTGATGCGATTGCTGATGCGGCAAATGCTCACGCAAGTGGGCCTGGACGTGATCGAGGCCGAGGATGGCGTGCAGGCGCTGGCCAGCTACAAGCACAGCGGCCCGGACCTGGTCATGCTCGACGTCGACATGCCGGCCCTGGACGGCTTTGCCGTGTGCCGCGAAATCCGCCACCAGGAAGTGGGCGGCACCGTGCCCATCATCATGGTCACGGGCGGCGACGAACTGGAAGCCGTCACGCGCGCGTACGAGGTGGGCGCCACCGATTTCATTTCCAAGCCCATCAACTGGCCCATCCTCGGCCACCGCGTGCTGTACGTGCTGCGCGCCAGCGACGCCATCGCCCGCCTGCGCATCGCCGACGCGCACAACCGCGCCGTGCTGGCCGCCATTCCCGACACCTTCTTTCGCCTCAACCGGGAAGGCTTTTATCTCGACTACGAGCAGGGCCACGACGCCAGCGCCGGCTTTTCCATCGATAACTGCGTGGGCAGCCACATCCGCGACGTGCTGCCGGCCGAGATCGCCGCGCGCCTGCTGGACCAGGCACACGCCGTGCTGGCCACGCAGCATATCGGCTCCGTCGACTACACGCTCACGCACGCCGACAGCACGCGCCACTTCGAGGCGCGCCTGGTGGCGACGGGCGCCGACGAGGTGCTGGGCCTGGTGCGCGACATCAGCGAACGCAAGCGCACGGAAGAGCAGATCCGCCGCCTTGCCTACTGCGACAGCCTGACGGGCATCCCCAACCGGCAAGCCTTCCTGGAAACCCTGGAGCGCGAACTGGTGCGCTCGAAAGAGCACGACAAGAAATTCGCCGTGCTGTTCATGGACCTGGATGCCTTCAAGCGCATCAACGACACGCTGGGCCATGACGTCGGCGACCACCTGCTCAAGGTGGTGTCCGAACGCCTGCGCGAAACCATCCGCCCCAGCGACCTGGTGCTGCGCGCCGACCATGAGCTGGCCGGCGCATCGGGCGGCAGCAACCTGGCGCGCCTGGGCGGCGATGAATTCACGATTCTGATTCCCGACCTGGAACGGGTGGAAGACGCCCTCAACGTGGCGCACCGCGTAAAAGAAGCCATGCGCCGGCCGTTCATGATCGAAGGGCACGAGATTTTCGTCACGGCCAGCATCGGCATCTCGCTGTATCCGGAAGATGGCGAGGATTGCAATTCGCTGCTGAAATATGCGGACACGGCCATGTACCACGCGAAGAATTGCGGCAAGAACAATGCCAAGCTGTACAGCTCTTCCTTGACGATGGAAATCATGAGCCACGTCAAGATGGAAGTGGGGCTAAGAAAGGCCTTGCAAAACAACGAACTGTACTTGCTGTACCAGCCGCAGATCGACGTGCCCAGCACGCAGATCGTCGGCGTGGAAGCGCTGGTGCGCTGGCGCCATCCCGAGCGGGGCATCATTTCACCCACGGAATTCATTCCGCTGGCCGAGGAGACAGGGCTCATCGTGCCGATCGGCGAATGGGTGCTGCGCACGGCGTGCAACCAGGCCAAGGCGTGGCAGAGCGATGGCGGGCGCGCCATCCGCATGGCCGTGAATTTATCGGCCAAGCAATTCAAGGATGAAAACCTGATGCAGATCGTCCTCTCGGCGCTGGCCGACACGGGCCTCGATGCGCGCCTGCTGGAACTGGAATTGACGGAAGGAACCTTGATGGACGATGCGCGCGCCACCACGGTGACCTTGGAGCAACTGCGCGGCATCGGCGTCTACCTGTCCATCGACGACTTCGGCACGGGCTACTCGTCGATGAATTATTTAAAACGCTTCGACGTGCGGGCCTTGAAAATCGACAAGAGTTTTATTGCCGGCTTGCCGCAGGACGCGGAAAACGCCGCCATCACGCGCGCCATCATCGCCATGGCGCATGGCTTGAAGATGGTGGTGGTGGCCGAGGGCGTGGAAACGGACGAGCAGTTGCTGATGCTGGAAGAATACGGCTGCGACATGGCGCAAGGCTATTTCCTCGGCCACCCGTCGCCGCACGACACCATCACGGCCATGCTGGCCCGGCAGGCGGGCCAGGTGGTCAACGTCGATGCTAGAGTACTTCGAAGGCGAGGATTTGCGTGACTTGCTGCGCGTTGAAATTATCGTCGGAAATCATCACCAGGCTGCGGCGGCCATTCGCCAGGCGCGGCCCCCAGGCCATGCCTTCGATATTGTCGACGCGGGCCAGGCCCGTCTGTTCCAGGTCCAGCAGCAATCGCTTGCGCGCCGGCACGTAGGCCGCGCCTGCCAGGGCCGGGATGGCGCGGATATCCGTGGCGCCCTGCGTCTCCATCTCGAACACGCGCACATGGTTGACGTACAGGCCATCCGCGTTTTCCACGCCGGCCCGCTCCAGCACCAGCACCTGATGGTCGTTCACGGCAAGGATTTCCGACACGCCATTGTCCGCCTCGCGCCCCGGTGCGGGCCGCGAAGCCACCGGCTCGATCGCATACGCATACTGGCCCAGCACGGCGCCGGCACGGTCCAGGCGCGTGATGCGCACGACGGAACCGTGGTCGGGCGTGGCCAGAGGGCCATCCTGGTACAGGGCCGCCTCCATGCCCAGCCACAAACTCTTGCCATCCGGCGAGAAGGACAAGCCTTCAAAGCTCATGTTGTTGCGCGAACCGACCTCGTCTTTCGAAACCTGGAACATGGCCGGCGTCGGCAAGGTGGCCAGGAACCTACCATCGCGGTCCGCATGGCGCACGAACGGCTGCAAGCCCACCTTGCGGTTGCCCTCGCTGCTGTACCAGACGCTGCCGTCGCTGGGATCGACGCGGATGCTCTCGATGTCGGCCACTTCGTCGCCCTTGTCCAGCCGCGCATGCGCCAGGTTCGGATAGCGGCTGCCGTCCGGCTGCGCGAAGAAATGCACGCTTTTTAAGGTCACGGCGGAGAATTTCTCGCTGTCGTAGGACAAGGTGGCGCGGTAGAAGCGGGCCGGATTGATTTCCGAGCGGTCATCGCTTTCCATCACCCAGGTGCCGCTGGCCGCATCGTAGTCGATGCCGGACAAGCCGCCCACCGTGGTGCCCTGGAATGCCTGCTTCAAGGCGATGCGCTGCTCGCCGATCAGGCGCAAGCCCGCAATCGGCGCATCCTGCGGGAGGCTGGCGCAGGCGGAGAGGAGGATGGCGATGGCCAGCGCGGGGATCAGGCGCGCACGCGGGGCGCGGAGGGACGACTGCTTCACGATATTCCTTAATAAAACCCAAAGACGAAATCCGGGGTCGGACCCTCAGGGTCCGCCCCCAGTCCTTGCCTGAGGTCACAATGATTTACCACCCTAAACCTGCACCGCCCCGTCAGCCTGAAGCCGAAAAAACGGAGACAAGTTCCGGGGTCAGACCCGCCGGGTCTGACCCCAGCTTTAATTCTGAGTCCTTGCCTGGGGTCACAATGATTTACCAAACTAAACCTGCACCGCCCCGTCAGCCTTCAGCCGAAAAAACGGAGACAAATTCCGGGGTCAGACCCGCCGGGTCTGACCCCAGCTTTAATTCTGAGTCCTTGCCTGGGGTCACAATGATTTACCAAACTAAACCTGCACCGCCCCGTCAGCCTTCAGCCGAAAAAAACGGAGACAAGTTCCGGGGTCAGACCCGCCGGGTCTGACCCCGGCTTTAATTCTGTGGGTGAAGGGCGAATTACACCACCCCGTCGGCCTTCAGCCGCGCGATGGCGGCCGCGTCATAGCCCAGCGATGCCAGCACCTCGTCGTTGTGCTGGCCAAGGGCCGGCCCCAGCCACTGCGTCCTGCCCGGCGTGGCGGACAGTTTCGGGCTGATGGCGGGCAATTTGACGGGCGTGCCGTCGGCAAAATGGTGCTGTTCGAACATGTTTCTGGCGAGAAATTGCGGATCCGTCAGCATGTCGCGCACGGAATAAATTTTACCGGCCGGCACGTCGGCCGCCTTCAGCACGGCCAGCGCGCTGTCGATCGTGTGCGTGGCGCACCAGGCGCCGATGGCGTCGTCGATTTCCTGCGTGCGCGCCACGCGGCCATCGTTGCGCGCCAGCTGCGGGTCGCCCGCCATGTCGATGCGGCCCATGGCCAGCATCAATCGCTTGAAGATGGCGTCGCCGTTGCCGGCAATCACGATGTTTTCGCCATCGCCCGTCGTGTAGGTATTCGATGGCACGATGCCGGGCAGGGAACCGCCCGTGCGCTCGCGCACCACGCCCGCCTGGTCGTATTCGGGCACCAGGGACTCCATCAGGTTGAAGACGGATTCGTACAGCGCCACGTCGACCATCTGCCCTTCGCCGGCCGCCACCCCGCCCGTCACGTCGCGGTGGCGCAGCGCCATCATGGCGCCGATCACGCCGTGCAGGGCTGCCACGGAGTCGCCGATCGATACGCCCACGCGCACGGGAGGGCGGTCGGCAAAGCCGGAGACATAGCGCAAGCCGCCCATCGATTCGCCGATGGCGCCGAAACCGGGCAAGTCCTTCATGGGACCCGTCTGGCCAAAGCCGGACAGGCGCACCATGATGAGGGACGGTTTCTCTTTCTTGAGCTGCTCGTAGCCGAGGTCCCACTTTTCCAGCACGCCGGGGCGGTAATTCTCGATGATGATGTCCGCTTCCAGCGCCAGCTGGCGGGCGATCGCCCTGCCTTCGGGCGTTTTCAAGTTCAGCGTTAAGCTTTTTTTGTTGCGCGCCTGTACCGACCACCACAGGGAGGTGCCATCTTTCAGCACGCGCCAGGTACGGATGGGATCGCCGCCATCGGGCGACTCGATCTTGATCACGTCGGCGCCGAATTCGGCCAGCATGCGGGCACAGAACGGCCCCGCGATCAGGGTGCCCAGTTCCAGCACTTTAATGCCTTGCAGTGGACCAGTGGTCGCGGAGGATTCTGTCATGTTGTAGTCAGGTTGCCCTGCGGTCGAGCATCGCGCGGGCGATGGTGCCCGCGTCGACGTATTCCAGTTCGCCGCCCACGGGCACGCCGCGGGCCAGGCGGCTCACGCGCAAGCCGCGCGCCTTCAGCATTTCGCTGATGTAATGGGCGGTCGCTTCGCCTTCATTGGTGAAGTTAGTGGCCAGCACCACTTCACCGACCACGCCATCGTTGGCGCGGTTGAGTAATTTTTCGAGGTGGATATCTTTCGGGCCGATGCCGTCCAGCGGCGAGAGTCGTCCCATGAGGACGAAATACAGGCCCTTGTAGGTGAGCGTCTGCTCGATCATCAGCTGGTCGGCGGGCGTTTCCACCACGCACAGCAAGCGCTTGTCGCGCTCGTCGTCGAGACAGGTCTCGCACACTTCGTGTTCGGTAAAGGTATTGCACAGGCCGCAGTGATGCACGGCATCGACGGCCTGGAACAGGGCGCGCGACAGCATGGCCGCGCCTTCCCTATCGTGTTGCAACAAATGAAATGCCATCCGCTGCGCCGACTTCGGGCCGACGCCGGGCAGGCGCCGCAGCGCCTCGGTCAGGAATTCAAGCGACTTGGACATGGATCAACCTTGCCCCGTGCCATGGATCGAGCGCATGCGGTCGTGCATCAGAATGGCATTTTGAAGCCGGCTGGCAAGTTCATGCCGCCAGTCAAGCCTGCCATTTTTTCCGCGGACGTCGCTTCCGCCTTGCGCACGGCGTCGTTGAAGGCGGCGGCCACCAGGTCTTCCAGCATGTCCTTGTCGTCGGCCAGCAGCGACGGGTCGATGGAGACGCGCTTGACGTCATTCTTGCAAGTCATGACGATCTTCACCAGGCCGGCGCCGGACTGGCCTTCCACTTCCACCAGCGCCAGTTGTTCCTGGGCTTTTTTCATGTTGTCTTGCATTGCTTGCGCCTGCTTCATCAGGCCAGCCAGTTGATTTTTCATCATAAGAAATGCTCCGTATTAGTTCGTTGTTAATAATCAATGCAAGGTCGGCGCGGCGGAGCCGGCCGGTGCAGGCGTAATCGTCCCCGGCACCACGAAGGCGTCGAATGCACGCTTCATATCGAGCACAAAGGGGTCGGTTTCAATGGTTTCTTCCGCTTGCCGCTGGCACGCCTCGCGGTGCGCCTGCGCTTCCGCGCTGGCCGTGTACCAGACGGCGCCCAGTTCCGTGTCGACGGCCACCTTGCGGCCGAAGCGTTCGCTCAGGGCGGCCGCCAGTTTTTCCACGTTGGCGGGACTGCGCCACGTGTCGATGGGCACGCGCAAACGGAATGTGGTGCTGTGGCCGTCATGCAGGCATTCGATCAGCTCGGCCTGCACGGCCAGCTGCTGGGCCACGCCGCGCAAGGGCAGCACGGCGGCCACGGCCGGCCAGTTGCCGTCCCAGTCCAGGCCCGGCACGGGCGTGATCACGTACGGTGCGCTGGGCGCGGCTTGCTTGGCGGCACGCTGCGGCATGACGACGGCGGGCTGCTCGCTGCCTTGCGCGGCGGGCGCCGACACGGCGGCCGAAGCGCTGTCGTCGGAAAATTCGGTGACCCACGGCGGCAAGTCGTCATCGGCGGGCGCCTGCTGCGGCGGCGCCTGGCGGGCCTGCTGGAAGGGTGCGGCTGCAAGTGCGGCGGCAGGCGCGGGTGCCTGCGCGGCGGCAGGTGCATCCAGCACGGCGACGGGCGGCGCATCGTCCCACGG
>CAUSDR010000161.1:0-11559 GCA_963530105.1 uncultured Janthinobacterium sp. | reverse complement strand
TGTCACGGCAAAGCCGGACAGGGCCGCCGCCACGCAGCCAGCCATGCTGCCGCTGTCAAACGCCAGGCGCCAGGCGCGGCCCGCCTGCGCCAGCGCGGCCAGCGCCGCTTCGCGGTAGACGCACGGCGCGGGAAACAGCGCCAGCGGCACGGGCTGCAGCGTGTCGGGCACGCGGCCAGCCGCATACGCCCACACCAGCGGCTCGGCCCACAGGAGTTCGCCCTCCCCTTCCGTGCGGCTGCATTGCTTGCCGAAAATGACGTCGATCTGCTCGTGCGCCTGGCGCCGCAGCAAGTCGGCCGTGATGCCCACCTTCAATTCGATCGACGCCTGCGGGTGCCAGCGCTGGAAGGTGTGCAGCACTTGCGGCAGCCACGTGCCGGCGAAATCTTCCGAGGCGCCCAGCACCAGCCGGCCCTGCACCGCAGCACCGCTGAGCCTGGCACGCGCTTCGCGTTCCAGGTCGACGATGTTGCGCGCATACATGTACAGCACTTCGCCGGCCGCCGTCAGTTCCAGGCTGCGCGTCGTGCGAACCAGCAATTGCTTGCCGGCGCTGTGTTCCAGGCGCTTGATATGGCCGCTGACGGCCGATGGCGTCAGCGCCAGGTTTTGCGCGGCCAGCGCGAAGCCGCCCGCATCCACCACTTCCAGCAGGCTGCGCAAAAGGACGATGTCCAGGGTGATTGCCGACAAGGCGTGCATGGGAAATCCGCTCCAACTCATCAAGATATGCACATAATATCGCCGAATTCCTCACGAATCAAATGCATTGCCGGCGCTACCATGCGGTTCTCCACTCACCTTCGTCAGGAATGCCATGCACGACTATCACTACATCGCCACGCCGCTGCTGGACGTGGCCTACCTGGAATGGAATCCTGCCGGCCAGCGCTGCGCCGTGCTGGTGCACGGCTGGCCGGACAGCCCGGAAAGCTGGAACGGCACGGCCGCCGTGCTGGCCGCCGCCGGCTACCGCGTGCTGGCGCCCGCCCTGCGCGGTTTCGCGCCCACGCGCTTTCGCCATGCGGATACGCCGCGCAGCGGCCAGCTGGCCGCGCTGGGACGCGATCTGCTCGATTTCATCGATGCCATGCAGCTGCAGCGGCCCATGCTGGTGGGCCACGACTGGGGCGCGCGCGCCGTGGCCAATGCCTGCGGCTTGCGCCACGATGCCGCTTCCAGCCTCGTCATGCTGTCCGTTGGCTATGGCACGAATGACCCGCGACAGGAATTGTCGTACCAGCAGGCGCGCAACTACTGGTACCACTGGTTCATGGCCACGCCGCGGGGCCAGCACGCCGTCGAACACGACCGCCACGCGTTTGCCCGCATGATGTGGGATAGCTGGTCGCCGGCCGGCTGGTACGACGCAGCCGGTTTCGCGCAGGCCAGCCGGGCGTTCGACGGCCCGGACTGGGCCGACGTGGTGCTGCACTCCTACCGCCACCGCTGGGCCTTTGCCGAAGGCGACCCCGCGTACGCGGCCGACGAGGCGCTGCTGCAGCCGGCGCCCGTCCTGCACGTGCCCACCCTGGTGCTGCACGGCGCGGCCGACAGCTGCAACCACCCGGACAGCTCGGCCGGGCGCGAGCGCCATTTCAGCGGCGCCTACCAGCGATTGCTGCTCGAAGGCATCGGCCACTTCCCGCAGCGCGAAGCGCCGGCGGTGGTGGCCAGCGCCATCCTGATGTTTGCCGACGGCCAGGCGCGGGCGATCTAGTCCTTGCGCGTGCGCTTGACGCCGGTCAACTCGATCTCGACCCGGCGGTTCGGCTGCAGGCAGGCGATCAGGGCCGCGCGCGGCGCCACCTTGTCGCAGGCGACGACAGGCTCGGCCTTGCCCTTGCCATAGGCGCTGATGACATTCTCGATGCCGTGCTCGCGCAGCAATTGCTTGATGGTCAAGGCGCGCTTCTCCGACAGGGCCTGGTTGTAGCTGTCCGCGCCCAGGCGGTCCGTGTGGCCCGTCACGGACAGGGTATCGATCTGCACATAGCCCTGCTGCAGGCGCGCCGCCAGGTCGCGGATTTTTTCCAGGCCCTGCGGCAAGACGTCGGCCGGACCCGCCTTGTCGAAGCGGAACAGGGCATCCATGTCCAGGGTGATGCGCTCATGCTCGATGCGCGGCGGCAGGATTTCCGGCTGCGGGTCGGGCTTGGGCTTGTCTACCGGGCAAGCTGCCGCGGCGGACTGGGCGGCCGCCTGCGCATCCTCGGCCAGCTGCACGTACGGGTTCGCGTGGCGCCAGCCCTGCTGCTTGTATTCATTGCCAGCATGCACCAGTTCCACTTCGCCGCACGCCACCTTCTGCGCCGCGCAGGCAAAGCCGGGCGAGGCGCGCAGCTGGCCGAAGCTGGCCCACAGGTCGTCGCGCAAGCGCGTGGCGTCGTTCACCAGCGGCGTGGCGTCGCCGGGATTGGGCGTGCTGCCGTCTTCCAGCGCGGCAACGATCTTCGCCGATTCCTGCAAGGCTTGCAGGGGGAAGGCCGAGCGGTCGTTGCGCGTGTATTCGTGGAAGGAGACGTCGAGCCAGCATTGCGCCTTGGACAGGTAATAATCGCCCACGCGCACGCCGCCATCGTTGAGTTTTTTGATGCGTTCCTGCAACAGCCGGTAGGCTTGCTGGTCGGTGGCAACGGCGCGGTCGCTGATGCGCAGTTCGGGCATGGCCAGCGGCGCCGTCTGCAGGGCGGGCGTGGCCGCCTGGGCCAGGCCCATGGCCAGCAGGCTGGCGAGCGGCAGCAGTGTGATCATGGTTTTCTTCGTCGGTGTCATTTTGGGTGTCATGGTAGTTTTCATGGCCGGGCCAGGGTACGGTTGATGGTGGCGTCTTTGCCTTTGAACAAGTTTTCATCGAACTTGAAGCGCAGGCGCAGATACGGGCCGCGCGCCGTGTAGTCGGCGCCCGTCAGGTCGCGGTCGGAAAAGCCCGACCAGTTGTGGCCGGCCGACAGCCACAGGTTTTGCGCCAGCAGGTAGCCCACTTCGACGCCGTTGGCCCACTGGCGGCTGCCCCCTTGCGGGCTGCCCATCACGGCCGCCAGCACGCCGATGTCCCAATTCTTGCTGATGTCGTACACGGTGCGCCCGGAAAACAGCCACGCCGTGTATTTCTCCTGTCCGGCCGGCAAGTTCCGGTCGTTGTTGTGCTTGGCGGCGACGCGGCCCGTGAACCACCATGGACGGCTGGGGTGGTAATCGAGGTGCGTGGAAACGATATGCGCGCGGTAATTGTCGCCATCGATCTGCGACTGGTCGCGCACCGTCTTGTATTCATAGCGGGCCAGGCCATTAAAACGGTTGTCGTCGACGGGACGCCAGGCAAAGCCCAGCTGGGCCCGGTCCTGCAGCACGTTGCCTACCGGCGCGCCGCTGGCATCGTCGTTGTTGCGCGTGTACAGCAGGTAATTGCGCGCAAGGAAAGTCCAGTCGCGGCTCAGCTTGCGCGCCCAGGCGATGGTATTGAGCCATTGATCCTGGCGCTGGTCGCCCGGCGCGATCTCGCTGTCGAACAGCCGCCGGTACTCCAGCTTGACGGAGCCGCGCCACAGCGGGTTGGTGGAAAAATCCAGTCCCGCCGCCACGGCCACGGCTTGCTGCTGCTGGCCGTTCATGACTTTCAGGTACTCGATATTCGTGTTCGCCGCCAGCCCTTCGGTCAGGTTCCACGTGTTGCGCAAGCCGGAAGCCAGCTGCAGGTCGCGCTGGTTGCTCAGGCTGTAATCGATGGCGTCGCGCATGCGGTACTCGCCAAACACGGTGCCGCCCGGCATGTAGCCCGTATCCGCGCCGGCGATAAAGCTGGTGCTGCGGTCGGCCGGGTTGAGGGAATACGCGGATGCCAGCCCCGTCTGGTTTTCATAGCGCGCATACAGGCGGCTGCGTTCGGCCAGCTGGTATTGCGCACCCAGGCCGTAGCGGTGCTGGTCGGTGTCGGAAATGCTTTTTTCCACGTCGCCCGTCAGGGTCCAGCGGTCCGTGGCCTTGTACTGTGCGCCCAGGCGCACGGTGGTGGCGTCCAGCGGCGCCGTGGTGCCGCTGCCCACGCCCGGGTTGATGGGCGCGAACGTGGTGATGCTGCTGCCCGTGACGGGATCGATGGCCGTGTTGGCCGAACCGTTGCCGAAGAAGCCGCCCGTGGGATTCAATCCCGTGCCCAGCGGCGAGGTGTTCGGCGCGATGCCGGCCGTCGACGGCATGCCGCCCGATTCCTTCATATGCTGGACGGACACATCGAGCAGCCAGCGCTCGCTGGCGTTCCACGCCACGCCCAGGCGGGCAGCCTCGCGCCGCGCGTCGGTGCTGCGCTCGTCGCTGCGGATGGCCTCGCCATACACGGTGACGGCCGGGGTCAGCTTGTAGCCGGCTTTCAGGCCCGCCTCGCCCCGCCCGCCCGTGATGCCGGCCGCCGTATTGTTGAAATCGCGGTCCGAGCGGCTCCAGTACGCCCTGGCGTCCAGCTTGTCATCCTTGTGCTGCAGCTCGACCCGCGCCGCGTTGCCGCTCACTTCATCGCGCAGCTCGCCCGCCTGGCCCGACGGCGTCGTATAGATGTTGCCGCCCGCGCTGTAGCTGGTGGACGTGGTGCGCGCCACTTCCACCACCAGCAGGCTGTTTTCGGTGAAGCGCAGGGCGGCATTCACGCTGTGCAACTTGTACGGCGACAAAGGATTCTTGTCTTCCACGGCCGCGCCGCCGATGGAGACCATCTTGCCCAGCTGCACCTGGCCATCCACGCCCAGGGTCCAGAATTTCTCGCCGCCCTGGTCCACTTCATAGCTGACGCGGATCGATTGCGGGTCGCCGTTCGGCGTCAGCGCCGGGATCGCCTGCTTGAACAGGATGCGCCCGCTGAACGGCTCGAAGCTGTAATCCTCGAAGCGCCGCAGCTGCGTCACTTGCAGGATATTGCCGTTCTGGTTCTTGTCGCGCACCACGATCTCGATCTTTTCCGAGTTTTCGATGGCGTCATTGTTGCGCACGGCAAACGGCCCCGACGTGCCATTCGCCCGGTACTCTTCCACCACCTGCTTCAGGCTGTCGTTGATGGCGAAGGCATTGGCGACGATGCCGTCTTTTTCGTAATGACCGCGCCCGCCCGTCGCCGTGCGGTTGTACTGGCCCAGTTTCCTCTGCTGCAAATTGGCCACGGCGCCGCCGCCCGTCATCTGGCTGAAGCCGTCGCCGGTGGCAAAGTCGCCGTACAGCACATAGCTTTTTTGCTGGTCGATGCGCACATACAGGCGGTCGCTGGAGCGGGCGTCGAAGTTGCGCACCGAACTGTCACCGTACACGGGATAAAACTCTTCCGGATTGACGTCGCGCATCAAACGCGCGCGCGTATCCTTGTCCGAATCGTAGGCGGCCGTCAGCAGGGCGTCGCCGCGGATGGTTCCCTTCAAGAACATCGCCGCCCGGCCCGCCACATTGGCCTTGCCATTGTTGAAAGCGCGGCTCCAGCGCACGATGTCGCGCTCGAAACCGTCGTTGAAGCGCGACGGCGCAATGTCGCTGCTCGACAGGCTGCGCTTGCTGATGATGCCGTCGATCAAGCCCACGGCCAGCATGTCGCGCAATTCCGGCAGGAAACTGATCGTGCCCTGCGCGGCCACGGCACCGGCCGACACGCGCAGCAGCACGTCCTGTGGCGTGGCGGGCGCCAGCAGGCTGAAGGTCGCCTCGCCATTTTCCACCGTCAGCTGCGTGCCGGGCGTGACCTTGTCGATGTCGCGCCGCTCCGGTCCCAGCTCATCGGTGCGCGCGCCGGGCAGCAAAATGCGCCCGCCGCTGGCCTCGATGGTCAGCAGGGCCGTGCCCGTCAAGGGCTTGCCCTGCTCGTCAAACAGCTTCACCGTCACCTTCACGGGGCTCTGGCCATCGGCGGGCGCCTCGCCGTGGTCCGTCTCGACGGCGATGCGCGCCACGCCGCGGTTGATGGCGTAGTCGGCGGCGCCCACTTTGCCCGGGAAAAAGGCGGGCGCCACCACGCCAGGGCCGGCGGCGCTGTCCGGCAGGGGCAGCTGCGCCTGGCTGGCTGCCGGGAAGACCAGCAGCGCCAGCACGGCGGCCATGCGCCGCGGCGCGGGAGGATGTTTCTTCATGACCTGTTTCTCGTTGACTACAGTGCCAAGCGGCAAGTGATTGGACAGAGATTTATTGCGCATGGCTGCCTCCTGCGGCTGGCGCCTTGGCTGGCACGGCGGCTGGCGCGCGCGGCGCCACGACAGGCTGGTTGGCGCTGTCCGTCGCCTGCGCGGGCGCGCTGGCGGGCTGGCTGCTGAAACTCAGTCCCGGCCCCCTGCCCTCCCTTTCCACGCTGCGCACCTCGCCCTGGGCGCGGCGCGCCTTGACTTGCTCCAGCACGGGGTTCGAGCACGAGCCTTCGATGAAGTCGGCGCGCAGCAGCTCGCCGTTCTTGGTATCGAGGAACAGGCTGTGCGCGTCGCCCAGGTTGCGGTTCGACGCTTCCATCATGCGGCTGGCGCGTGGCAAGGTCGAGCCATCGACCTTGATGACATGGCTGTTCGGCGTGATGCCGCAATAGCTGTACTTGCCTTCCACGTCGGTGGTGAAGTTGGTGCCGTCTTCCATGTACAGGCGCACGCCGGGGATGCCCAGCTCCTCGTCGTCCTGCACGTGGTTGTTATTGCAGTCAACAAACACCTTGCCGGCGACGCAGGCATCCGTGGTGAAGACGCCGCCCGTCACTTTCACCTTCGCCCGCGCCTCGTTCGACGGCGGGCCGCTGGTGGTCGTGGCCTGGGCGCGGCTGACGCCGTCGCCCTGCAACGCACCGACGCCCACGCGCAGGCGGTAGCGGAAACTGGCGCTGGCGTTCGGCGCCAGCGATTCCAGCTTAAAGCTCAGCTGTGGCCCCGGCTTGCCGGATGGGTCCGGCTGCACCGCGTTGTTGCGCGTGGTGGTGCCATCGATGTAGCGGAAGCCGGCCGGCAATTTATCCAGCACGCTGACGCCAAACGCCGTCGCCACGCCCGTGTTCTTCACCTCGATCGTGTACTGCAGGCTGTCGCCGATCTCGGCCTGCGTCTTGTTGACGCTCTTGCTGATCAACAACATCGGCTTGTCCGTCGTGTTGAACACCACGGGGGTAAAGCTCGGCGGCGTCGCGCCGGGCGTGGCCGGCAGCAGCAGGGTGTCGGACGAGCTGGCCAGGGCCAGCACGCTGACGGGCGCCACCGGCGTGTTGCCGCCGTCGCCACCGCTGTAGCTGTGGCCAATGTTGCGTCCGCCCCCTTCCGTGCCCAGCATGGTGCTGGCATATACCTGGTTCAGCTGCGGCACGGCGGGAATCGCCGCCACGCTGCCAAAGTCGACCAGCACCGTGAAGACGATATTGCAGCTTTCCTGCGGCTGCAAGTCGCCCTTGCCGTCCAACAAGCCAAAGACGCTGACGCCGTTGAAATCGGCGTTCGCCACGCAGGCCGTGGCGCCCGCAGGCCGCGCCGTGACGGCCAGGGTGCCCGGCTTGAAGCTGACACTGGTGGCCGTCGGGAAGACGGCTTTCAGGTTTTCCGCCACCTGCACCATGGTCGAAGTCGGATAACCGGCCGGATAGCGGTTGGCCGCCTGCACCGTGTAGCTGATCTCGAACTTGCTGGCATCGACTTGCTGCTGCGCCGAGACAGCCTTGATGACGTCGACCACCTGGCGCAGCAAGACCACGGGCGTGGGCGTGTCTTCGCCCGTGAACGGCACGCCGCCCACGGTTTCCGACGCATTGCCGTTGCGGTTCGGGTCGACCTTTTCCGCCAGGGCGGCCACTTCCGCCGCCGTCGCCACGGCGCCCGCGTAACCGCCGCCGTTGTTCGAGGCGTCAAACACGAGGCTGCCCGCCGGCGGCGTGTAGGCGGGATTGGCGGCGATGGCGCCCGCCGCCGGGGCCGGCGGCACGCTGATGCTGCCGCCGCCATTGGCGACATTGCCGCCCAGCGCGCTGGCAAACACGCTGTTGTTGTACTGCGGCGCGCTGGTGTCCTGCACGGTGATCTGCACGGTGAAGGTGACCACGCTCAGTTCGCCTTCCGCCAGGGCTGCGTCACCGCTGAGCAGGCGCAGGTCGCCGCCGCCGCAACCGCCCGTGAAGCCGGGGTTGACGGCCAGCTGCCTGCTGCCGCCGATGGCGGGCGCGGCGGGCGGCGTGACGATGCGGCACGCCACCGGATCGGGGAAGGCGGCGCGCAGGCTGTCGAGCGCCTGCACGTTCGATGCCGTGCCCTTGCCCACATTCCGGATCACCACCGTGTACGGCACGTTGAAGACCTTGGCCGACAACTGCGTCACCTTGCCCACGCCAAGCGCCGCGCCGATGGCCGGATTCGCCACTTCCGTGACGGCCGTGCAATCAGATGCTTGCGCGCAACGCGGCAAGTCCGTGCCGGTCGGCACGATGGTATTGCTCAAGGTGCCGCTGGCGGCCACTTTCGCGCTGACGGTGACGGCGGCCACGGCATTCGGTGCCAGGCCGGCCGGCACCGTGCACACCAGTTTATTGCTGGCGAGCGGTGCGCACACGGTGGGGGCGGCCGGCGTGACGGCGATGTCCGTCAGGCTGGCGGCCAGGTCATCCGTCAGGACGATGGCCGCCGTGGTGGCGCCGCTGCCGCTGTTGGTGGCGGTGATGGTCCAGCTGACCGTGTCGCCGATGCTGGCATTGGCCTTGTCCGCCACTTTCTTGACCATCACGCTGGGGCTGGTGACGTTGGTGGTGGTCTGGCAATCGCTTGGGGTCAGGCACAGCGGCGCATCGGGACCGGACGGCACGACGCTGTTGCGCGCGCTGCCTGGCTGGGTGACGGTGGCCGACACTTCCACGCTGGCTTCGCCGCCATTGCCGATCAGGCCGGCAAGCACGCTGCAGGTCAGCACATTGCCGGCCACGGGCGCGCAGGTGGCGCGCAGCGGCGTCACCACCACATTCGTCAAGCCCGCCGGCAAGGTATCGACCAGGCTGATCGCGGCGCGCGTGGGTCCGCTGCCCGAGTTCGTCGCGCTGATGGTCCACACCACCGCCTCGCCCACGTTGGCGGCCGCGCGGTTGACGATTTTCTTCACGGCCACTTTTGGCCCCGTCAGCACCACGCCCGATTCGCAGCTGCTCGCTTGCGCGCAGGCGGGGTTGTCCGGACCGCTCGGCATGACCCGGTTCGACAGATTGCCTTCCACGGTGCCGGTGGCGGTGATGCGCACGCTGCGCGTGCCATTACCAGCAGGCAATTGACCTGCCGCAATACGGCAGCTTTGCACGCTGTTCGCCACCCAGCTGGCCAGCGGCGGGCACGTCACGCCGGCGTCGGCGTTGACGGCCAGCACGGCGATATTGGCCGGCAGGATATCGGCCAGGGTCACGATGCCCTGGTTGGCCACGCCGCCGCTGTTGACGGCCGTGATGGTCCAGACGATGCTGTCGCCCACGTTGGCATTGACCGTGCTGGTGCTCTTGCTGACGCGGATCACGGGACCCGGCATGGTCACCGTTGCCGTGTTCGGCAAGTCATTCGCCACTTCCGTGGAGCTGGTGGCAATGATGCTGACGATGGTCGACACATTGCTGGCCGGCTGGACATACGACAGGCTGAAGCTATGCACGTCATTCGGCGCCAGGCTGGACGGGAAGCCCTGCACCGTCAGCATGCCGCTGACGGCGTCGTAGCTGCCGACGGCGCCGCTCAAGGTCACGCCCATCAAGCCTTGCGCCAGTTTCAGGCTGTACGTCACGTTTTCGGCGGTGCCGGGACCGGCATTGCTGAAGCTCACGATGCCGTTGATCTGGTCGCCCGCATTCGTGGTGCCGGGGAAACCGTTCAGGGTGGTAGTGACGTCGACCAGCAGCTTGATGGCCGTGGTATTGGTGGTGCAGTCGGCCGCCTGGACGCAGTCAGGATTGTCGGGGCCGGCAGGCAGCACGGTGTTTTGCAGCACACCGGCGGCGGCGACCGTGGCGCGCAGCACGACTTGCGCCTGGCCGCCAGGCGCCAGGCCCGCCGCCACGTTGCAGGTGACGATATTGCCCGCCACGGGCGCACAGGTGGCCAGTTGCGTCGACAGCACTTGCACGGCGCTGACGCCGGCAGGCAGGTTATCCGTCAGCACGATGGCGGCCTTGGTCGCCCCCGTGCCGGTATTGCTGGCGGTAATGGTCCAGGTCAGCAAGTCGCCCACGCTGGCGCTGCTCTTGTCGACGCTCTTGCGCACCGTCACCTGCGGCGCCACCAGGGTGGTGGTGGCCTGGCAGGCGCCGGCCGTGTCGCAGGCGGGATTGTCGCCGCCGCTGGGCACGACGCGGTTGGACAGGTTGCCGCCCACGCTGCCCCGGCCCGTGACGACGACCTTGCGGCTGCCATTGCTGGCGGCCAATTGCCCTGCCGCCACCGTGCACGCCTGCACGCTGCCGGGCGCCCAGCTGGCGGCCGGCGCGCACGTGACGCCCGCATCGGGCGTGACGCTGAGGATGACGATGTTGGCCGGCAGCACGTCGCTGACGACGACCGGGCTCTGGTTCGGCAAGTTGCCGGTATTCACGGCCGTGATGCTCCAGGTCAGGATATCGCCCACCGCCGCGTTTGCCTTGTCGACCGTCTTGCTGACGCGGATCACGGGACCAGGCAGATTCGTCGTCGCCGTGTTCGGCAAGTCATTGACGATTTCCGTGGAGCTGGTGCCCACCAGGCTGGTGATGCGCGAGGTGTTGCTGACCGGCTGCGTGTAGAACAGGTTGAAACTGGCGCTTTGTCCGCTGATCAGCGTAGCCGGCAAGCCGCTCAGCACAAACAGGCCCGTGCCGCTGTTGTAGGCGCCGCTGATGCCGGGCGCGCCGCTGATGGCGCTGAGCGAAACGCCGGCCAAGCCGCTTTCCAGCTGCAGGCTGTAAGTGACATTTTCAGCCACGCCGGGACCCGAGTTGGCAAACGTGACGACGCCACGGATGGCGTCGCCCGCATTGCTGCTGGCGGGAAAACCGTTCAGGGTGGTGGTCACGTCGACGAGCAATTTCGATACCACGGTGGTGGTCTGGCAATCGCCGGGCACGGCGCAAGCCGGATTGTCCGGCCCGCCTGGCACCAGCGCATTGACCAGGTTGCCCGACGCGGTGGCCGTGGCGCTCAGCTTGACGCTGGCGGCGCTGCCTGCCGCCAGGCCGGCCGGCACGCTGCACGTGATGACATTGCCTGCCGGCACGGCGCACGTGACGGGCGCCACGGGTGTGACCAGCACGTTCGCCAGGCCCGCAGGCAAGGTATCGGTCAAGGTGGCGATGGCCGTGCTGGGACCCGTGCCGGTATTGCGCAAGGTCAAGCTCCACGTCAGCGTGTCGCCCACGTTGGCCGCCGTTTTGTCGACGGTTTTACTCGCCGTCAGCAAAGGCGAGCTGACGGTGCTGGTGGTGCCGCAATCGCCGGCCTGCAGGCACACCGGCGTATCGGGGCCGCTGACGCTGACGCTGTTCGACAGGCTGCCCGCCGCGACGGCGCGCGCCGTCACCTGCACCGTGGCGGCGCTGCCGGCGGCCAGGCCGGCCGGCACGCTGCAGCTCAGGAT
>CAUSDR010000160.1:0-11563 GCA_963530105.1 uncultured Janthinobacterium sp. | reverse complement strand
GTAGGGTGGTGGTTTGCCGGGTAAATTCTTTCCCCCGGCGCGGCGGGGCGCCGCTTGAGGAGGCCAGGCGCCCGCGGTGGCAGGGCCGGGCGCGGGCCGCCCGGACGCCAGGTATGCACGAGCTTGTTGCGGTAGGCATCGAAATGCATGCCGTGCGGCGCCGCCATCACCTTGCCGCGTTTCAATAAAATCTTCAGCGCCTCGGTGGCGGCCGCGCCCGCGCACAGCTGGCAGCCCATGATGGTCGATGGCCCGCGCCGCTCTTTCAGGTTGATGGCGGACGGGTCGACCAGATAAGGCGCGTGCAGGCCGGCCGGCGCCAGGCCGACGAGAAAACGCAGGGCTTTTTCTTCTTCCGGCAAATCGCCCCAGCCAAAGTATTCCTCGAACGTCATGCCGCCCGGCATGAAGCTGAGCACGGCCGTGCCCATGCCCAGCGGCGCGGCCGTGATGGCGGGGATGCCCAGGCGCGCACAGCGGGCAAACGTGGCCTGGCGCGCGGGAAAGGCAAAGAAATCGAGGCCATCCACGTACAGGTCGACGCCGTCGAAAAACTCGGCCAGGTTGCTGTCGTGTATGCCGTCGGGGAATTGCTTGATGTCCAGTTCGGGATTGATGTCGCGCGCCATCTGCGCCAGCACGGCCACCTTGGGCTGGCCCAGGGTGGACACCATGGCGCCCGCCTGGCGGTTGAAATTGGCAATGTCGAAGGTATCGAAATCGGCGATGTGGAAGGCACCGACGCCCAGCCGGGCCAGGGTCAGCAGATGTACGCCACCCACGCCGCCCATGCCGGCGATGGCCACGCGCTTGCCGCGCAAGCTGTCCTGCTCCGCTTGCGTGACCCAGCCCAGGTTGCGGGCGAATGCCGCGTGATAGGAAAAACCGTCTGTCATGCTCACCTCTTCTATGCGTCCACGGCGGACCAAGAAATTTGGACAGGTGAGCGAGGCGTAAGTTCCCGCCATGACAGAAAAAACCCGTTAGCGCGCCAGGCGCCGCGGTGCCGGTGCCGATGCCGACGCACCCACCTTGAACACGCTGACGATCTGCGCCAGGCCGGCCGCCTGCTCGTTCATGGCTTGCGCCGCCGCCGATGCCTGCTCGACGAGGGCCGAGTTTTGCTGCGTCATGTTGTCCATCTCGACGATGGCCTGGTTGATTTGCTCGATGCCCGCGCTCTGCTCGGCGCTGGCGGAAGAAATCTCGGCCACGATATCGGTCACGTGCTGCACGCTGGAGACGACTTTTTCCATCGTCTCGCCCGCCAGCGCGACGAGTTTTTCGCCGGCGCCCACCTGTTCTGCGGAACTGTCGATCAATTGCTTGATCTCTTTGGCGGCGGCGGCCGAACGTTGCGCCAGATTGCGCACTTCGGTGGCGACGACGGCAAAACCACGGCCCTGCTCGCCCGCGCGCGCCGCTTCCACGGCCGCATTCAAGGCCAGAATGTTGGTCTGGAACGCGATACCGTCGATGACGGCGATGATGTCGCCGATCTTCTTCGACGAGGCGTTGATGGCGCCCATGGTCTCGACCACCTGGCCCACCACGCCGCCCGCCTGGCTGGCTACTTGCGAGGCGGAAATGGCCAGCTGGTTGGCCTGGCGCGCATTATCCGCATTCTGGCGCACGGTCGAGGTCATCTCTTCCATGGTCGAGGCCGTCTCTTCCAGCGAGCCCGCCTGCTGCTCCGTGCGCGCCGACAAGTCGTGGTTGCCGGAGGCGATCTCGCCCGACGCCGTGGAGATCGATTCCGCATCGGTGCGCACCTGGCTCACCAGATGGGCCAGGTTGTCGCGCATGGCCTTGATGGCCATCAACAGGCTGGACGTATCGCCCGCGCGCGTATCGATGTGCGTGGTCAGGTCGCCCTGGGCGATTTGCGCGACGATGGCGGCCGCATAGTCGGGTTCGCCACCGAGCTGGCCCAGGATGCGGCGCAGCATCAGTGCCGCCAGGCCGCCCACCACCAGCATCAGCGCCACGCCGATGGCCAGCAAGACACCCGCCTGCGCCCAGAACTTGTGGTTGATGTCATCGATATACGTGCCCGTGCCGATCAGCCAGTCCCACGGCGCGAATTTCACCACCGCATACATCTTTGCCACCGGTTCGGCCACGCCGGGGCGCGTGCCATCCGCCTGCACCAGGCCGATGCGGCTGTTGGCCAGCGCCGCGCGATAGCGGTCGCCCGATTGCTTCATGTTCTTTTGCGGCGTGCCGATGCGCGCCGCGTTCGGATGCACGTACAGCAAGTCCGTGCTGAAATCGCGCACAAAATAATACATTTCATCCTTGACGAAGCTGCCGATGGCCAGCTTCGCTTGCTGCTGCGCCTGCTCACGCGTGAGCTTGCCAGATTGTTCCAGCGCATACGCCTTTTCCACCGAGGCATTGGCCAGCTCGACGAGCACCGTGAGTTGCTCGACGCGCTCGGCCATCATGGTCTGGCGCAGCGAATACAGGGAAAAGGAGGCAATCAGGACGATGCCCAGCAAGGTACTGAAACACAACAACAAAATGCGCGAACGGAGAGTCATGGGAACCTGGGTGGAGTGAAAATGAAATTAGTTGCCTGATAGAAATCTTTTCAGAAAAGCAAAACGGGCGGCGCTACCAGGCTGTGCCCGGCAGGCACCGCCCGCTGTGAGTCTTGCTCGAGGATCAGGCCAAGGCTTCCTTGGCCGCCTCTTCCGGCGTCAAGCCGTCATAGAACTGGTCGGTAAACCACTCGACCTGCTCCTCGATATGATCTTGCGCCTGCGCCACCGTGGCGCCGCCGGCGACGAGAAAGCCTTCGACCTCGATACACCAGTTGATCAATTCCAGGGTTTCCGGATCGAGTTCTTCTTTCTTAGCCATCGTGCATTCCTTGCCTGTTAAATTGCGATATCACTTCAATTAGCGGCAGTTTAACAGTTTCGCCGCCCTGCCGCCCCCGCACGTCAACAACAAGACTTACTTTGCCGCAACATTTTTGCGTTCCGGATACAGCACCACCTGCACATAGTTATCCATGTTCAGGTAGCGCTGCGCCGCCTGTTTGATGGCTTGCGGCGTGATGGCGCGCACGCGCTGCTCGAAGCGCAGGATTTGCGCGGGATCGCGGCCCTGCGTCACGGAGCCCATCAACTGGCTCATCCAGTAGCGGTTTTCGCGCAGCGACTTTTGCTGGCGCGTGATCCAGTTCAGCTTGACCTTTTCCAGGTCGGCCGCCGACGGCCCGTCCGTCTTCATCCTGTTGATTTCCGCAAACGCGGCGGCGATCACCTTGTCCACGTTTTCCGGCCCCGTCGGCAAGTTCAGCGCCACCGAATAGTGGCCATACGGATGCTGGCCCATGGCGGTTTCAAAACCGCCGCCATAGATCATGCTCATCTTTTCGCGCAGCACTTCGATGACTTTCAGGTTCAGCACTTCGCCCAGCGCCTGCAGGGTCAGCTTTTGCTCATCCGAATAGGCCGCGTCGCCATTGAAGGTGATGGAAATCGTGCTCTTCGGCTCGCTGCCCATGTAGACGTCCTTCTTCACCACGCCGTTGACCGGGCGCATGCCCACGTCGCGGTAGGCGTGCGCCACCTCGCCCACGGGCAAGGTGCCCAGGTAGCTGGCGATCAGCGGCTTGATCTTGTCGAGTTCGAAGCTGCCCGTGAAGATGAAGGTCATGTCGCGCGCGCTGGAGAAGCGCTGGCGGAAGATGCCGAGTGCCTTGTCCAGGTTCACCTTGTCGAAGTCGGCCACGCGCGGCACGCCGTCGACGCGGGGATTGTCGCCAAACGTGGCATGCTGGACGGCATCGTAGAACACGGCTTCCGGCTGCGCCATGCTGTTCTTCGCCAGGTCCTGCTGCTTGCCGATGAAGGACTGGTACAGGCCCGCATCCTTGCGCACGTCGTTGAAATACAGGGTCACCAGTTGCAGCATGGATTCCACGTCGGCGCTGCTCGACGACCCGCCGAAGCCTTCGCTCAGTTCGCCCAGCGAGGCGCCTACGTTGACCGTCTTGCCGGCCAGGACTTTTTGCAGATCCAGCGGCGCCAGGTCCTTCAAGCCCATGCTGCCGACGATGGCGCTGGCATAGCGGGCGTTATAAATGTCCGCATCGCCAAACAGCGACTGGCCGCCGAAGCGGGTCGAGCCCATCAGCACCTGGTCATTCTTGAAGTCCGTGGGTTTGAGCAGCACTCGCACGCCGTTGCCCAGGGTCAGTTCCGTCACGCCGATGGCGCTGTTGAGCTTTTCGGCGACGATGCTGCCGCCCGCCGGCGGGCCTTCCATCAGCTTACTGGCGAGCACTTTTTCCGTGCGCGGCGCGACTGTCTGCCGCTCCGCCCTGGCCACCGCGTCGAGCAATTGCTGCTGCGTCGGCACGGTCGAGGCCGTATCGCCCGCCTTCGGCTCGGCGCCCATGAAGACGACGAGTTTCTTTTGCTGGTCGGGAATGACCTTGGCTACCGTCTCGTTGATTTCCTGCAAGGTTACTTGCGGCAACAGCTCCTGGGCATACAGCAGTTCGTTGGCGATGCCGGGAATAGCTTCCTGTTCCAGGAAGTTGCGCGAATACTCGGCCACGAAACCGGCCGAATCGGACTTGTCGCGCTCGCTATACGCGCGCTCATAGTTGCGCAGCATGTTCTTGCGCGCGCGGTCCAGCTCATCCTGGCTGAAACCGAAGCGGCGCGCCCGCTCGTCTTCCTGCACCAGCGCATCGACGGCCGGCTGCACGCCGCCCTTGCCCAGCAAGGCGTAGGCGCTGAACGATTCATAGCCGCGCACCAGCTTGCCCATGCTGCTGCCGCCCTGAATGAACGGCGGGTTGGCTTGCTGCGACAATTCCTGCATGCGCGCGCTGAGCATCTGGCCGTACAGGTTTTCAATCATCTGGCGGCGGTAATCGGCGATCGTCACCGGCTCCTGCGCCGGGCGGATGGGGTAGCGGATGAACACGCTATCGTCCGCCGCTTCCTTGTCGGTGATCACCAGCGCTTCCGTCTGCGAACGCTGCGGCACTTCCGCATACAGGCGCGGGCGCGGCTGCGCCGGGTTTTTCAGCTTGCCGAAATGCTGACGGATCAGCTTTTCGGCCTGTTTCGGCTCCACGTCGCCCACCACCATCACGGCCATCAGGTCGGGACGGTACCAATCCTTGTAGAAACGCTTGATGGCTTCCGGCTTGAAGGTTTTCAGGATGGATTCCTTGCCGATCGGCATGCGTTCCGCATAGCGCGAACCGTTCAGCAGTTTCGGGTACAGCACCTTGTTCATGCGGTCGCTGGCGCCCTTGCCCAGGCGCGCCTCTTCCAGCACGATGCCGCGCTCGCTGTTGATGTCGGCCGCATTGAATTTCAAGCCGTGCGCCCAGTCTTCCAGCACGAGGAAGCCCTTTTCCAGGTTTTCCTTCTTGTTCGTCGGAATCGGCAGCACGTAGACGGTTTCATCGAAACTCGTGTAGGCGTTCAGGTCGGCGCCGAATTTCACGCCGATCGATTGCAGATACGAAATCAGTTCATTGCGCTTGAAATGCGTGGAGCCATTGAAGGCCATGTGTTCCGTGAAATGCGCCAGGCCTTGCTGATCGTCATCTTCCAGGATGGAACCGGCTTTCACCACCAGGCGCAATTCCACTTTCTGCGCCGGGCGGGCATTTTTCTTGATGTAATAGGTCAAGCCGTTCGGCAATTTTCCAACGGTAACTTCTGGTGCCAATGGCAAGGGATCGCTCAAACGGATTTCCGCCTGGGCCATGCAGGCGCAAGCCAACAGGACGGCGCCCGAGATCAGGCGTAATTTACTCAGCTTCATGTATTCTCAACGGTAAGATTCAGTAGGCGTACCTTACACCGAAATCCCGTTTCCGCCATTAAAAACAGCTTAGGGAAAAGCGTTTTACCTTGCTAACTTGATCCCACGGCGGACTGGACGGTGGCCTGCCGGTTTTTTTCATTTGTGATAAAGTATTGCCGCCGGTCATGTGATCGGCACAACAATACGTCTTCGGGGCGGGGTGCGATTCCCCACCGGCGGTAAGACCGGCAACGGTCAAGCCCGCGAGCGCTTTCCAGGCACCGCTTGGCGAGGTCAGCAGATCCGGTGTGACTCCGGAGCCGACGGTATAGTCCGGATGAAAGAAGATGTGCAGTAGTGTGATGTCCCATCGCCACGGCGATGCGGCCAGTTGCGTCTATTCGCTTGCCCTGTTGCGTTTTTCGCTGATGCGAGGAGCGTTTCACCATGTTAGTCAACAGCTATACCCTGGTATCCAACGACCTGGAAGGTCGCATTCAATCCGCCCTGGCCGCCATGCGCGCCGGCGTGCCCGTCATCCTGCTCGACGATTTCGACCGCGAAAATGAAGCCGACCTGATCCTGTCGGCCGAGAAACTCACGAACGAAACCATGGCCCTTTTGATCCGCGAATGCAGCGGCATCGTCTGCCTGTGCCTGCCGACGGATGTCGTCAGCGCGCTGGAATTGCCGCCCATGTCGTCCGAGAACGGCAGCCGCTATGGCACGCCGTTTACCGTCTCCATCGAAGCGCGCGACGGCGTGACGACGGGCGTGTCGGCCGCCGACCGCGTCACCACCATCCGCGCCGCCATCGCGCCGGACGCCAAACCGGCCGACCTGGTGCGCCCTGGCCACGTGTTCCCCCTGCGCGCCGCGCCCGGCGGCGTGCTGGAACGCCGCGGCCACACGGAAGGCTCCGTCGACCTGTCGCGCCTGGCGGGCCTGAATCCGGCCGCCGTGCTGTGCGAGCTGATGAATCCGGATGGCACCATGATGCGCGGCGACGACATCGAGCGCTTCGCCGAACTGCACGGCATGCCCATCCTCACCATCGAAGAACTGGTGGAGTGGCGCACCAAGCACCAGCAGTAAGCGCTCAGGCGGCGGCCGCCGCCTTTGGCAGATGCACGTGGCGGTAGACGAGCCCTGCCGCCAGAGCGTACGCGGCGGCGATCGTCGCGTAGGCCAGCGGCAAGCGCAGCGACCAGTCCGCCACCATGTGCAGGATGCTGCCGATCAGGGCCACGCCCACCAGGGCGCCGATTTGCCGGTTGGCATTCAGGGCTGCCGCCGCGCTGTTCGCATGCCGCTTGCCTGCCACCCGCATCACGGTGGCCGTCATGGCGGGAATGGCGATGCCGATGGCCACGTTCATGACGGCCGTGCCCAGCGCCAGCAGCGCATACGGCGTGCCAGGCCTTAAAGCCATCAGCAGCAGCGCCATCACGGCGCCCGCCAGCAAGCCGGCCAGCATGGGCCAGCGCGTGCCCCGGCGCGCCGCAATACCACCCGCCATGAAATTTCCCACCGTATACGCCGCCATCATGGGCAGCAGGCGCAAGCCCGACTGCAAGGCATCGGCGCCGCCCGCTTGCTGCAAAAACAGGCTGAGCAAGAACAGCTGGCCGAAGACGCAGAAATTGATCAGGAAACCCACGCCATTGGCCGCGCCAAAGCTGCTGCTTTCAAACAGGGCGCGCGGCAGCAGCGGATGGCTGCCGCTGCGCTCGCGCCGCAGCAGTTGCCCGGCGGCCATCACCGTCAGCCCCCCCCGCCGCCAGCACGCCCGGCGACAGCCAGCCCAGCACGGGACCTTCGATCAGCACGAAACTCAGCCCCGCCAGCGCCAGCACGCCCAGCGCATGGCTCAGCAGCGACAAGTCGCGCGGCTGGCGCGCGGGCGCGGCCAGCAGCACCTGCGCCATGACGATGGCCAGCAGGCCGATGGGCACGTTCACCCAGAACACGCTGCGCCAGCCGAACTGGTGCACGAGGATGCCGCCGATCAACGGGCCGGAAGCGCCGGCCACGCCCACCAGCGCCGACCAGGCGCCCAGCATGCGCGTGCGCACCTTGTCATCGTCGAAGCTGTGCGTCAGCAGGCTCAGGGAGCTGGGCATGAACAGGGCCGCGCCGGCGCCCTGCAGCAGGCGCGCGGCCGTGAGGAAATGGCCATCGGGCGCGGCGCCGCACAGGATCGAACCGAGCAAAAAGACGCCCAGGCCGCCCTGGTACACGGCTTTCGGCCCGTAGCGGTCGGCCAGCGCGCCGCCGGCCAGCAGCAGCGCGGCGAACGTCAGCGTATAGCCGTCGACCACCCAGACGAGGCCCGTGAGGGGAATCGCCAGGTCGAGGGCGATATCGGACAGCGCCACGTTGACGGCCGTGACGTCGATCATGGCCATGACGAAGCCGAACGCCAGGGTCAGCAGGATCAGGCCGTTGGCGCGGCGCGGTGTTGGGGCAGGCATGGTTTTTCCTTGCAGGGACAGCGGGGCAGCCATTATGAGAGCGTTGCACGATGCAGTAAACAGGCATAAAATCGGCGCACCGATGCAAAAATGCATCAACAACCACTACGGAGCGAACGCATGGACTGGATGCATGGACTGGGATAACGCGCGCATCTTTCTGGCGATCGGCCGGGCCGGCACCCTGCGCGGCGCGGCCGCCCTGCTGTGCATCGACCAGGCCACGTGCGGGCGCCGCCTGGCCGCGCTGGAAGCGTCGCTGGGCGCCACGCTGTTCCTGCGCACGCCTTCGGGCTATGTGCCGACGCCGGCCGGCGAACTGGCCCTGAGCGCCGCCGAAGCCATGGAGCGGGCGGCCGACAAGCTGCAGCGCGAGATGCAGGGCGTGGACAACCGTTTAAGCGGCCTGGTGCGCGTGGCCACCACGGATACCATGGCCAGCCATTTCGTCATCCGCGCCATGCAGCGGCTGCATGCGGCCCATCCGGACATCCGCATCGTGCTCAACGTGGCGCCGGCGCTGGCCAGCCTGACGCGGCGCGAAGCCGACCTGGCCGTGCGCGGCGTGCGCCCCACCGACCCGGACCTCATTTCGCGCCATCTGGTCAAGCGCAGCCTGGGCCTGTACGCGTCGAAAGCCTACCTGGCCGAGCGGGGCGAACCCGTGCGCGGCACGGCGCTGGCCGGGCACGACATCGTCATCTACCACCATAGCGTGACGCCGCGCCATGGCGAGAAAATCGCCGGCGAAGCCGTGGCCAACGCCAGGGTGGCCATGGAAGTGAACTCGGCGATGATGCTGCAGGAAGCCACGCGCGCAGGCCTGGGCGTGGCCGAACTGGCCACCCACCTGGGCGACAGCGACCCGCAGCTGGTGCGCATCTGGCCCGAGCGGGCGGAAAGCTACGACGTGTGGCTGGTCATGCACGCGGACTTGAACCGCTCGGCGCGGGTGCGGGCGGCGGCCGACGCCATCATCGACAGCGTCGCCGGGCAGTAGGCAGGCACGCGGCAGGCAGGCACGCACGCGGCACGCCTGCACGGCAGGACAATCCGCTTGTACCGAACGCATCCAATGTTAAGATGCCATCATGACCCTTTCCGTCTCCCTCATCATCGGCATGCGCCGCCTGCACCGGGCCACCATCGCCTGGCTGGGCAGCTGGTGGCGCCTGGTGCATTTCGCCATCCTGGTGTTTTCGCTGGCGCTGTCGCCATCGAGCTATAACCGCGCCAACCGCCCCATCCTGGCGCACCGGCTGGTGTCGAACACGGCGCCCAACCTCGTGTGGTTCAGCGTTGCCTGCGCGCTGGTCAGCCTGGTGCTGATCCGCATCGTCGTCGTCAGCGCGCAAAGCTATGGCCTGTCGCGCTACGCGCTGGAAATGGTGGTGCGCGTGCTGGTGCTGGAACTGATACCGCTGACGGCCGCCCTGTTCGTCGCCCTGCGCCTGACCCTGCCCGACGGCATTGCGTTTGCGCAAATGCGTTCATCCGGCGTGCTCGACGCCATGCAGCGCCAGGGCGTCGACTTGCTGCGCCGCGAATACTTCCCCCGCGTCATGTCCGGCATCTTCGCCGTGTGGATGCTGGCCATCGTCAGCTGCGTCACCTCGCTGGTGCTCGCCTACCTGACCATCTACGGCTTCACGCCATGGGCGCTGCAAGGCTACACGCGGGTGGTGGGACAGATCTTCAATCCCGCCGTGGCGCTGATCCTGATGCTCAAGGTGATCTTCTTCAGCTTTGCCGTGGCGCTGATTCCGCTCGCCTCCTCGTACTACCCGGAAGAGCTGAACAAGCGCCGCGGACGCATCTGGGCCGCGCATGGCCTGTCCGAAATGCTGCGCCTGTTTTCCGTCATCCTGCTGATCGAAGTGGCCTCGCTGATGGGGAATTACTACTGATGCCCGCCCGCCGCCAGCGATCCCGATTCCACCCATACCAGAGCCAGAAGCCATGAGCCAGAACCAGCCCCCCAATCCCGACCAGGTCGACGTCACGGCGCCCGCCGGTCTCACGCCGGACGCCGTCCTGCCCGCGCCGCCGCCCGTGCGCCACGCGGAACTGAAGGCGGCCATCCTGCTCGTCTTCATGTTCGTGCTGGTGGTCGGCTCCGTCGTCTACCTGATGTATGCGCGCGGCGCCTTCGAAGCCACGCAGACGCTGGTGCTGACGACCGACGATTCCGACGGCGTCGGCGTGGGCGCCGACCTGACCTTTTCCGGCTTTCCCATCGGCCGCGTGCAGCGCATCGAACTGGCGCCGGACGGCAAGGCCCGCGTCATCATCGACGTGCCGCGCAAGGATGCGCACTGGCTGCGCACCAGTTCCATCTTCACCCT
This sequence comes from uncultured Janthinobacterium sp., assembly GCA_963530105.1. Classification (GTDB taxonomy): domain Bacteria; phylum Pseudomonadota; class Gammaproteobacteria; order Burkholderiales; family Burkholderiaceae_D; genus Janthinobacterium. The sequence goes on along the minus strand of CAUSDR010000160.1, from coordinate 957 downwards.
GGAACGGGGCATCGTGGGCGGCGCCAAGCTGCGCGCCTACAGCGGCATCCTGACCGACCCGCAGCTGCCCGACGACGCCACGCGCGACCTGCTGGTGGGCGACATGGCGGCGGAAATCCCGCGCCTGCTGTCGGCCGCCAAGGACTTGCTCAATAACGTGGCCAGCCTGACGGGCAGCGATTCCGCCCTCGACGGCACCCTGCGCAACGTGCAGGCCGTGACGGGCAAGCTGAGCGGCCCTGGCGGCGCCATGGGCTTGCTGACGGGCGACGACAAGCAATCGCGCCTGCTGGTCGAACGCGCCAACGTCCTCTTGAACACGGCCGACCAGCTGGCGCGCCGCACCGACAGCCTGGTGGCCAACGCCGACACGCGCGTGTTTGGCGAGAAGGGCGTCATGACGGATGCGCAAGCCACCATCGTGGAATTGAACGCGCTGCTGGCCGACACGCGCGCCAGCCTGAAAAAGGTCGACGCCGTGCTGGTCGAGGCGCAAGCCGTGGGCGCCAACGCCAGGGCGGCCACGGCCGACCTGGGCCCGCTGCGCGCCGACGTGGAAAGCAATCTGCGCAAGGTCGAGCAGCTGGTCAATGAAATCAACCGCAAATGGCCGTTCAAGCGCAATCCGGAGATCAAGCTGCCATGATAAAAATCAACCTCGCCCTGTCCGCCCTGGCTTTGGCAGCCCTCGCCGCCTGCTCCAGCGGCCCGCCCGTGCCGGACTGGAAAATGAACGCGCAAAGCTCGGTCGAGCGCTACGAGGCGGCCTACCTGAATGGCAGCGTGCTGGTGGAGCAGACGGAATTCCAGCGCGCGCGCGACCAGGTGGGTTCCACCGGCAAGATCGACCTGATCGCCAGGGTCGAGCTGCTGCGCTGCGCCACGCGCGTGGCCAGCCTGGCCTTCGAGGCGTGCGCGGGCTTTGATGCGCTGCACGCCGACGCCACGCCCGCCGAC
>CAUSDR010000159.1:0-11618 GCA_963530105.1 uncultured Janthinobacterium sp. | reverse complement strand
GTGCGCAGCGCCGAAGCGGCCTGGGAAGAAGCGCAGGACATCGGCGTGCCCGTCGTCGTCAAGCCGTATGACGGCAACCATGGCCGCGGCGTGTCGCTGAACCTGATGACCGAAAGCGACGTGAAGGCAGCCTACGAACTGGCCGCGCGCAAGGGCGACAGCTCGGCCGTGCTGGTGGAAAGCTTCATCACGGGCGACGAACACCGCCTGCTCGTCGTCGGCAACAAGCTGATCGCGGCCGCCAAGGGCGAATCGCTGTGGGTCGATGGCGACGGCACTTCCAGCGTGCTGGAACTGGTGAACACGCAGATCAATACGGACCCGCGCCGCGGCGAAGGCGAAGACTTCCCCTTGGGTACCGTCAAGCCGCACGAATCGGGCGAGATCATCCTCGAACTGCAGCGCCAGGGCATGACCGCCCTGTCCGTGCCGCAGGCGGGCCAGAAAGTGCTGATCCAGCCGAACGGCAACGTGGCCATCGACGTCACCGACGACGTGCACCCGTCCGTCGTGCATGCGGCCCTGCTGGCGGCCCGCGTGGTGGGCCTGGACATCGCCGGCATCGACCTGGTGACGAAGGACATTACCCGTCCGCTGGAAGAGCAGCGCGGCGCCATCATCGAAGTCAATGCCAGCCCTGGCCTGCTGGCGCACATCAAGCCGGGCGTGGGCCAGCCCCGCCCTGTCGGCGCCGCCATCGTCGACCACCTGTTCGCGCCCGAAGAAACGGGCCGCATTCCGCTGATCGGCGTGACGGGCACGCGCGGTGCCAGCCTGATCGTGCGCATGCTGTGCAAGCTGCTCAATTTGTCCGGCCTGCACACGGGCGCCGTCTGCAGCGAAGGCATGTACCTGGACCAGCGCCGCGTCGTCAGCAGCGACTGCGTGAACTGGGACGCGGGCCAGCGCCTGCTGCTCAACCGCACCGTGCAGACGGCCCTGTTCGAGAGCAATCCGCGCATGATCCTGGCCGAAGGCCTGGCCTACGACAAATGCCAGGTCGGCATCGTCACGGACATGGGCAGCCTCGATAGCGTGAAGGATTTCGACGTGCTGGACGACGCCGGCCTGTACAAGGTCGTGCGCAGCCAGGTCGACGTGGTCGTGCCGAGCGGCGTCGCCGTGCTCAATGCGGCCCACCCGCAAGTGCTGGAACTGGCCGAACTGTGCGACGGCACGGTGACCCTGTACGCGCAGGATGGCAGCTTGCCCGCCATCGCGGAACAGCTGGCACAAGGCCAGCGCGCCGCCTTCGTGCGCGGCAACCACATCGTGCTGGCCGAAGGCGGCATCGAAACGGTCTTGCTGTGCCTGGACCTGCTGAAACCGGCCACGGCCGGCAATGTCGACAGCGTGCTGGCCGTGGCCGCCGCCGCCTGGGCCCTGAACCTGCCCGTCGACCTGATCTGCGCCGGCCTGCGCACCTTCGACGCGGCCCCCGGCTGCATCGGGAACTGAACACCAGAGACGTCAAACCAGACCTACTGCGCGTCGCGATGTGCGGCCTCCGATGCTCACTGTGCATCCGCACGGCTCCGCTTCCCGGCCACACATCCCATCGGCTCGCTACGGTTTGATTTGACGTGAAAGCCCGGCTACGGCCGGGCCCACAAGAACACAACAGGATTACGGTTTAATTATGGAAGTATCTCGCGTACGGGCCTTGCGGGGCCCTAACCTCTGGAGCCACGACACCGCCGTGGAAGCCATTGTTTCCTGCACCACGCAGGAACTCGACATCGCCCAGCTGCCCGGCTTCGAAGCCCGCCTGCGCGCGCGCTTTCCGCAACTGAGCCCGCTGCAACCGCTGGGCAACTACAACGCCGCGCCGATGGCGCAGGTGCTGGAACTGGCGGCGCTGGGCCTGCAGGCGCAAGCCGGCTGCCCCGTCACCTTCAGCCGCACCACGCCGACCCTGGAAACGGGCATCTTCCAGGTCGTCGTCGAATACTCGGAAGAAGCCGTGGGCCGTCTGGCGCTGGAACTGGCGCAGCAGCTGTGCCAGGCCGCGCTGGCCGACGCGCCGTTCGACCTGGCCGGCGCCCTGCACCAGCTGCAGGAACTCGATGAAGACGTGCGCCTGGGCCCGTCGACGGGCGCCATCGTCAACGCCGCCGTGGCGCGCAACATCCCGTTCCGCCGCCTGACCGAAGGCAGCCTGGTGACGTTCGGCTGGGGCAGCAAGCAGCGCAAGATCCAGGCCGCCGAAATGGACGGCACCAGCGCCATCGCCGAAGCCATCGCGCAGGACAAGGAACTGACGAAAAAACTGCTCGACTCGGCCGGCGTGCCCGTGCCGCAAGGCCGCGTCGTCGTCGATGCGGACGACGCCTGGGCGGCCGCCTGCGAGATCGGCCTGCCGGTGGTCGTGAAACCCAAGGATGGCAACCAGGGCAAGGGCGTGACCGTCAACATCACCACGCGCGAGCAGCTGACGGCCGGCTTCATCGCGGCGCAGGAATTCCGCGACGATATCCTCGTCGAACGCTACCTGCCGGGCCACGATTTCCGTTTGCTCGTCATCGGCAACAAGATGGTGGCGGCAGCCCGCCGCGACCCGCCGCAAGTGGTCGGCGACGGCCAGCACACGGTGCGTGAACTGGTCGACCAGGTCAACCTGGACCCGCGCCGCGGCAGCGGCCACGCCACCTCGCTGACGAAGATCCGCTTCGACGACATCGCCCTGGCCAGCCTGGCCAAGCAGGGCTACGTGGCCGACTCGGTGCCGCCGGTGGGCCAGCGCGTCATCCTGCGCAATAACGCCAACCTGTCGACGGGCGGCTCGGCCACCGACGTCACCGTCGACGTGCACCCGGAAGTGGCGGCGCGCGCCGTCGCCGCCGCGCACATGGTGGGCCTGGATATCTGCGGCGTGGACGTGGTCTCCGACAGCGTCCTGAAACCGCTGGAAGAACAGAACGGCGGCATCGTCGAAGTGAACGCCGCGCCGGGCCTGCGCATGCACCTGGCGCCGTCGTTCGGCAAGCCGCGCCCCGTGGGCGAAGCCATCATCGCCGCCATGTTCGCCGAAGGCGACGATGGCCGCATCCCCGTGGTGGCCGTCACCGGCACCAACGGCAAGACCACCACCGTGCGCCTGATCGCCCACCTGCTGACGGCTTCCGGCCTGCGCACCGGCATGACGAACACGGATGGCGTGTACATCGAAGGCCGCCAGATCGACAGCGGCGACTGCAGCGGTCCGCGCAGCGCGCGCAACGTGCTGCTGCACCCGGACGTCGACGCGGCCGTGTTCGAGACGGCGCGCGGCGGCATGCTGCGCGAAGGCCTGGCTTTCGACCGCTGCCAGGTTGCCGTCGTCACCAACATCGGCGCCGGCGACCACCTGGGCCTGAACTACATCACCACGGTGGAAGACCTGGCGGTGCTCAAACGCGTGATCGTGCAAAACGTGGCCGACAGCGGCGTCGCCGTGCTGAACGCTACCGACCCTGCCGTGGCCCGCATGGCCAAGAACTGCAACGGCACGGTGACCTTCTTCGCCGCCGACAAGACACACCCCGTGATGGCCACGCACCGCGCGCAGGGCAACCGCGTGGTCTTCGTCGAAGACGGCAAGCTGGTGGCGGCGCAGGGCCAGGAACGCCACGAGATCGCCCTGTCGCAGGTGCCGATCACGCGCAATGGCGCCATCGGTTTCCAGGTCGACAACGTCATGGCCTCGCTGGCCGCCGCCTGGGCCGTGGGACTGGACTGGAAAACCATCGCGCTGGGCCTGAAAACCTTCGCCAATGAAGCCGATAACGCGCCCGGCCGCTTCAATGTGTTCGACTACAAGGGCGCCACCCTGATCGCCGACTACGGCCACAATCCGGACGCCATCCTGGCGCTGGTGCAGGCCGTGGAAAGCATGCCGGCCAAGCGCCGTTCGGTGGTCATCAGCGGCGCCGGCGACCGCCGCGACGAAGACATCCGCCAGCAGACGGAAATCCTCGGCGCCGCCTTCGACGACGTGCTGCTGTACCAGGACCAGTGCCAGCGCGGCCGCGCCGACGGCGAAGTGGTGGCCCTGCTGCGCCAGGGCCTGGACGGCGCCAAGCGCACCAGCCATATCGATGAAATCAACGGCGAATTCGTCGCCATCGACAAGGCCCTGGCGCGCCTGGGCGAGGGCGATCTGTGCCTGATCCTGATCGACCAGGTGGAAGAAGCGCTGGCGCACATCGCCAAGCGCGTCGCCGAAGCCTGAGCGTTGTAGCCTTGCGCACAAGGGCGGCCTGCGGGCCGCCCTTTTTATTGGCGCGCGCCGGAGCCGATCGCGCACCGGCATGGTGCAAAAGTACCCGATAACCTCCTTGCAAGCTTGTAAATTCGGGCATGAAAATTGCTCATAAGAAAACACAAACTGGGCTGACAGGAAGGTGGGGCACGCATGGTGGGCAGAATCTCGCGCATGATCGGGAAATTGACGGTGGGGCGCAAACTGGCGCTGATCTACTTGCTCGACCTGTCAGCCGTCATCTTCATTTCCGGCATCCTCATCAACGAAAAATACATCGCCATCGATTTCTCGCGCAAGGAGATGGCGGGCAACGACTACATCGCCGTGATCCGCGACGCGCTGCTGCCCCTGACGCGCGCGCCTGCCGAAGCGGCTGCCTCGGCGGCGGCCATCGGCCACGCGGAGCGCCAGTTCGGCAGCGACATGCGCAGCGCGGAATTGAGCGGGGAATTTTCCGCCCTGCTGCGCCAGGCCGGCGCTCCGCCCACAGCGCAGGACGGCGTCGCGCCCTCGCCCGCCTTTGTCGCCGGCCGCGAACTGCTCACGCGCGTGGGCAACCAGTCCAACCTGATCCTCGACCCGGACCTGGACAGCTACTACACCATGTCGCTGGTGATCCTGCGCTTTCCCGAACTGCTGGAAGTGATCAACAGCACGCGCGACCTGGCGCTGCAGCTGGCCACGGCCGAAGGCGCGCAGCGCCAGCGCATGCAGACCCAGTTCCTGATCCTTGAAGGGCGCATGGACGCCACCATGGGCGGCATCCGCAGCGACTACACGGAAGCGTTCGAAGCCAGCACGCCGCTGCTGCGCCAGCACCTGAGCGCGTCGCGAGCGGCCCTGCAGCAGGCCATCGCGCAATTTCGCAGCAGCACCCAGGCGCTGGCCGGCGCGCAAGCCAACCCCGCCGGCGTGCAGGCGCTGCGGCGGCACGATGAAGTGGCGCTCGCCGCCCTGCGCCTGGCATGGACCGATGCGGCAGCAGAACTGCAGCGCCTGATCCAGCTGCGCGTGGATGGCTTTTTCACGCGCATGTGGCTGCACCTGGGCACGGCCGTGCTGCTGCTGGTGATGATCCTGGGGCTGGTGTTTTTCGTCGCGCGCCAGATCGCCCTGCCCATCCGCCGCCTGGCGCGCGTGGCGCAGGACGTGCGCGAGACGGGCGACCATAGCCTGCGCGCCATCTGGGACAGCGAGGATGAAACGGGACGCCTGGTCAGCGCCTTCAACACCATGCTGCAGCAGCTCGATTTCCAGCGCGTGGCGCAGCAGGACCTGGTGGCGCGCGCCAGCGCCGCCGATGCCCAGCGCCAGCTGGTGGACGCCATTCCCATCCCGCTGATGGTCACCTCGATCCCGCACCACCGCGTGCTGCACGCCAACCAGGCCGCGCACGCGTGGCAGGGCGGACTGGAGCTCGACCCGTGGGTGGGCGGCATGAGCGCGCCTGCCCGTTCGCGCTTTTTCCAGCGCTTGAGCGACCTGGGCGCCGTCGATGAATTCGAGGTGTGCTGGAGCGGCGGCGGCACGCCCACCTGGGCGCTGATATCGGCGCGCCTGATCGATTACCAGGGCCAGCGCGCCGTGCTGTCCACCTTCACGCCGATCAACAAGATGAAGCTGATGGAATCGCGCCTGGAACTGTGGGCCAAGGTCTTCGAAGCATCGGCCGAAAGCCTGATCGTGATGGATGCCGACATGCGCATCATCACCGTCAACCAGGCCTTCCGCCGCCATTCGCTGTACGACATGGTGGAACTGATCGGCAAGCGCCCGGCGTTTTTGCTGTCGCCGCAAAACAGCCACGAACAGCTCGACAGCCTGCGCCAGACCCTGGCCCGGCGCGGCTACTGGCAGGGCGAAATCTGGATCCAGCGCAAGTCGCTGGAAGCCTATCCCGCCTGGCTGGTGATGAACGCCGTGCGCGACCTCGATGGCGTCACCACGCACTTCATCGCCAGCTCGCTCGACATCAGCGAGCGCAAGGAAAGCGAGCGGCAGATCGAGCACATGGCCCACCACGATGCGCTGACCGGACTGGCGAACCGCCACGTGTCGAAGCTGCGCCTGGCAGCCGCCATCGCGCAGGCGCGCCGCAGCGGCGAAAAAGTGGGCGTGCTGTTCGTCGACCTGGACCGCTTCAAGCACGTCAACGACGCGCTGGGCCACCATGTCGGCGACGCGCTGCTGCAATCGGTGTCGGCGCGCCTGCTGCAGCTGGTGCGCGAAGGCGACACCGTCAGCCGCCTGGGCGGCGATGAATTCGTCGTCATCCTCAACGGCATCGGCGACGCCGAAGCCATCGGCGCCCTGCTCGACGCGCGCCTGATTCCCGCCATGCGCCAGCCGCACCTGGTGGCGGGCAGCGAATTGTACGTTTCATGCAGCGTGGGCGTGGCCATCTACCCGGACCACGGCGCCGACATGGACACCCTGATGCGCCACGCCGATGCGGCCATGTACCAGGCCAAGAGCGCTGGGCGCGACCATGCGCGCATGTTCACGCCGCAGATGGAAGAACAGCAGCTGCAGCAGCTGCACCTGGAAACGGATCTGCGCCACGCCATCGAGCGCCACGAGCTGGTGCTGTACTACCAGCCGCGCATCGATGCGCACAGCGGCAACCTGAATGGCGTGGAAAGCCTGATCCGCTGGCAGCATCCGCAGCGGGGGCTGATCGCGCCAGACAGCTTCATCCCCGCCGCCGAAGAGTCGGGCCTGATCGTGCCCATCGGCGCCTGGGTCATCCGCGAAGCGTGCCGCCAGCACGCGGCCTGGCGCGCGGCCGGCGCGGGCGACATCGGCGTGTCGATCAACCTGTCGGCCATCCAGCTGAAGCACGGCGGCCTGGTGGCCACCTTGCGCGAGGTGCTGCGCGACTTTCCCATCGCGCCGGGCCTGATCGAATTCGAGCTGACCGAGTCGATCCTGATGGAAAACGTGGACGACACCATCGCCACACTGGAGGCGATCAAGGCGCTGGGCTTTGCGCTGTCGATCGATGATTTCGGCACCGGCTATTCGAGCCTGAACTACCTGTGCCGCTTCCCGCTCGACAAGCTCAAGATCGACATGAGCTTCGTGCAGAACATCCACAACTCGCCGCAGAACCTGGCGGTCACGAAAGCCATCATCGGCCTCGGTCATACGCTGGGCTTGACGGTCACGGCCGAGGGCGTGGAAAGCGCGGCCGATGCCGAGGTGCTGCGCCAGGCCGGCTGCGATGAACTGCAAGGCTATTACTTTGCCCGTCCCATGCCGCAGGCGCAGCTGGCGGCATGGCTGGCGCCAGCCGCTGCCGTCTGCGCCGATTGAACGCTACTCGGCGCTGGCGCACATTTCACCGGCAAACAGCGAGGCTGCATGCGCCATCGAACGCGTGGCGCGCGGCAGGAAATGCGCCCAGTGCTGCTGCTCCAGCAACAGCATCTCGATGCAGAACCACACCTGGCCGCGCACCACATGGCCCTTCACCAGTTTGATGCGGCGGTTGACTTCATCGAGCGCCGCCAGCACGCGCTGCTGCTCCTGCGGCGTTTCGATGGGCCAGACATTCGGCAGCAGCAATTTGCCAAACTGGATGTCGTCGGCATCGAGGCACAGCACATAGCCCATGCCCTCGAAGCGGAAGACGATATCGCCATCGCTGTCGGTCTGCGCCTGGTAGCCCTCCGCCTTCAAGTGCTGCAGCAGAAATTCGGCGGCGGTGGCAGTGCTGGTAGCGGTGATGGTGGCCAGTGTGGTCATGGTGTATTCCTTTCAGTGAGTGGGATGGCGGCGCGCGTCGTTGGCGCCGCTGCATCACCACCTCAACGCGGGTCCCCGCTCGAAATACAAAACTATTTTTCCGCGCCTGTGGAGCGCATGCAACGCGCGCACGGCAGCGGGGCCGGCGAACGCCTGCCGCCAGGGCGCATGAATGCAGCAGGGATACCGGAATTGATATGGACATCGCAAAAGAAGTGATTTGTGGGGCAAAGTCATTCCCCCTACCATGATTCTTGAGCAAGTTTCAGCTCTGGCGGCGGCTGCCGCAGCGTTCTCAACATAACTAAAATACAGGTGGAGACAAGATGAACCAATCGATAGCAACGGGCACCCCCACGTCCCGGCAAAACACACGCTTGACCTTGAAGGCCACGGTGGCCGCGCTGGCCGGCGCCGGCCTGCTGAGCAGCGCATCCGTCTGGGCGCAACAGGCGCCGGCCGCCGAAGCGCCCGCAGTGGAAACCACGCAAGCCACGCCAGCGCCGGAAGCGCCGGCCGAAGCGGCGGCTGACACGCCGGGCATGGCCGTGGTGGCCGTCACGGGCGTGCGCAGGGCAGCGCAGAGCGCGCAGACAATCAAGAAGAACAACGACCAGGTGGTCGACTCCATCGTTGCCGATGAAATCGGCAAATTCCCCGACAAGAACGTCGCCGAAATCCTCGGCCGCGTGACGGGCGTGCAGGTGCGCCGCGAAGGCGGCGAAGCGGGCGGCGTCATCATCCGCGGCTTGCCCGGCGTGGTGACCCTGCTGAACGGCCGCGAGATGTTTACCTCAGTCGGCCGCAGCCTGTACCTGGCCGACATCCCGACGGCCATGCTGCAGCGCGTGGACGTATACAAATCGCAGGGCGCCGACATGGTCGAAGGCGGCACGGCCGGCGTGATCGACGTGCGCACCAACCGCCCGTTCGACTTCAAGGGTTTCACCTCGTCGGTGAACACGCGCGTCGAGCACCGCGACAAATCCGGCTCGACCGACCCGAACGTCAGCGGCATGATCTCGAACCGCTGGAAGACGCAATATGGCGAAATCGGCGCCCTGGTCGGCCTGTCCTACCAGCGCAGCAAATACTATGACGAGACGATCTGGAACGCCGAACCCGTGGTGCGCCCGGAAGCGGGCAACATCACCGGCCCCGATTCCGTCGGCATGATACCGACCGTCGGCGACCGCAAGCGCTACGCCGCCAACGCCGCCTTCCAGTGGCGCCCGAATTCGCAGGTGGAGATCTACGCCGAGGGCATGTCGACCCTGATCAAGCACGCCTTCGACAGCCAGTTCTTCGTCGGTGCGCTGCCATGGGGCCAGGACCCGGACATCACCCTCATCCCCGGCACCAACCAGGCAGGCACCGTGGGCAAGATCGACGGCCCATGGTCGCCATTCACGCTCGGCTCGACCCAGGCGCGGCGCGACCGCTCGATCGGTTCGCAAGGCGCCATCGGCGCGCGCTGGGACGTCACGCCGCAACTGCGCGTGACGACCGAGCTGGCGCGCACGGTGAGCAACTTCGAGCGCGAATTCCCCATCCTCGACTTCCTCGCGCATCCAACCAGCGTGATCGGCAACACGAATGTGAACGGCGGCGCGCAGATCAGCTACCCAGGCTACAACATGGCCGATCCAAAGAACTACACGCTGCTCGGCTTCTACGATAACCACAGCCACGACGAAGGCAGCTCCACCGACTGGCGCGCCGACGCCATCTATGACATGGACAGCACCGGTTTCTTCCGCGAGTTCTCCACCGGCGTGCGCATGGCCAAGCGCAAGGCCGAATCGATCCGCGAAAAGAACGTGCAAGGCGGCCTGGCGTCGCCCATCACGGCCGACAGCATTCCCGGCCTGGCGTGCACCTCGCACAAGAACACGGGCAATTTCGGCCTGCAAAGCTGGATCACGCCATGCCGCGACTTCATGCTCAACAACACAGCCTTGCTGCGCCAGTTGTTTACGGGCAGCAGCGAGCGCAGCCCGGAAGATCCGTTGACGCACTTCCAGGACGTGGAAAAAACCAATGCCGTGTACGGCAAGGCGCGCATCGGCTTTGACTTGGGCAATGTACCGTTCGACGGCACCCTGGGCGTGCGCGTGGTGCAGACCAAGCAGGACTTGCAAGGCAATTCCTCGCAAAACGGCGTCATCTCGCCCGTGCGCGTCAAGACTTCCGACACGGATGTGCTGCCCAGCATGACCCTGAAAGCCATGCTGCGCCAGGACTTGATCGGCCGCATGACGGCGGGCAAGGCCATCCAGCGCGCCAACTTCGCCGACTTCAACCCGGGCGTGACCCTGAGCCAGAGCCTGGACATGGTGCGTCCGACCGGTGGCGGCGGCAATCCTGACCTCAAGCCGGTGGAAGGCAAGAACGTCGACCTGGCCCTGGAATGGTATTTCGCCCCGACCGGTTCCGTCACGGCCACGGTGTTCCGCCACAACTTCAAGAACTACATTTTGTCCGGTTCGGCCAAGGAAACGTATAACGGCATCGAATACGACATCACGCGTCCGCGCAATACGTCGAAAGGCCATTTGCAGGGCATGGAGATGGCGTACCAGCAGTTCTATGACAAGCTGCCGGGCTGGCTGGGCGGACTGGGCCTGCAGGCCAACGCCACCTACATGAAGGGCGAGCTGGAAGAAATGGACGGCAATGCGCACCCGTTCACGGGCATGTCGAAATGGTCGGCCAACGTCGTCGGCCTGTACGAGCAGGGCCCGTGGTCGGCGCGCCTGGCCTACAGCTGGCGCGACAAGTTCGTCGACGACTACAACTACCGCGGCAAGGGCATCCACATGACCGTGGCGCCCACCAAGACCCTGGACGCCTCGTTGTCGTACAAGATCAACCCGACCATGACGGTCACCCTGGACGCCAACAACCTGCTCGACTCGACCTACCACGACTACCACGACTCGCCGGAATACGTGCGCGACGTGCGCCGTTATGACAAGGTGGTCGGCCTGTCCCTGCGCTGGAGCCTTTAAAAACGCCCAGGGCCTTGTTGCCGCGCCTCGCCGTACCGTGCGTACCGGCTTCGGCGCGGCGCCCGGCCCTGACGTTTTCGGCATTGGCGGTCACACCTGAGCACACCGGCTGCGCGGCACGCCTTGCGGCCGGCGATGCTCACGGCGCTGACGTGCCGCTGCGCTTCTCGGCCGCGCACCGCTGCCGCGCGCGCTGCTGTTGTCCGGCGTCGCAACGTTGTTGTTATTCATAATTTTTTCTTCCTTGCGAGGGTTTTCAGCGCCAGCCGGCAACGGTTGGCGTTTTTTTTCCTTGCGGCATCTCTTCGCCATGGGAATTGATTTAACGCAAGGTGGCGAAACGCGGTGCTTTTATGCTGTCAGCTCGACTCTCGACCCTGGCGGTATGCCCATGCGCGATGCACGGCCCATCGATGCACACTTGTTCCAGCCCGACATCCCCATGCGGCTGGACATGCGCACGGCGGCGCTGGTCGAGCATGCGCTGGCCTTGCAGGAAATGGCCGGCACGGGCGCCGCCGCGCTGTTCCTGCATTGCCACGACGTGCCGCTGGCCACCGCCTTGCGCGTGCTGACGACGGGGCCGCGGCGCCAGCCGGCCGGGCCGCACCGGTTTG
>CAUSDR010000158.1:0-11668 GCA_963530105.1 uncultured Janthinobacterium sp. | reverse complement strand
CTGGCGGGCCGCGCCAGGCTGCGCGGCGCCGCCAGTTCCAGCACCCAGGGCTTGCCGCCGCTGTCGCGCAGCCGGCCATCCGGCCCGGCGCGATAGCCCAGCTCCGCCAGCAGGCGGCGCGCTGCCGCCGGATCGTAGGCATACGCGGCAAACGGCGCGCCGCTCTGCCAGATGCTGCCGCGCACGAAGCGGCCGGCGGACACTTCGCCCTGCCCGTTCTCGACCACGCGCAGCAGTTCCTGCCGGTCGATGCCGCGCGCGATGGCCTGGCGCAGGCGCTTGTCGTCAAACGGCGCGCGCGCATGATTGAAGCGCAGCCGCACGGGATGGCCGGAGGGCGCGCTGACGACGGTGGCAAAACGGGCCACCTCGGCGGCCAGCGGCGGCGGCAGGCTGCGGATCATGTCCACTTGCCCCCGTTTGAGCGCACCCACGGCCAGCGAAGGCTGCATGCGCAGGAACAGCACGCTGCGCACCCGGGGCGGCCCCAGGTAATACTGTTCATTGGCGGTAAACTGATAGCGGCCCGCCGCCTTGTCGTACGCGCCCAGGCGATAGGGGCCGCTGCCCACGATTTCGGCCGGTTTCACGTGCCGGGGGTCGGCCAGGCCCGCATACACATGCCGCGGCAGGATGAACACGGAACCGGCCAGTTGCGGCACGAACGGCGCATACACGCGCTTCAGGCGCACGCGCACCCGCCCCTTGCCCAGGTCGTCCACGCCGTCGATGGCCCCCAGGTCGAACAGCGGATGCGGATGCTCGCGCAGGTAGGCAAAGGTAAACACCACGTCCGCCGCCGTGACGGGCTTGCCGTCATGCCAGCGCGCATCGGGGCGCAAGGTGAAATCGATGGTGCGGTGGTCGGCGCTTTCCTGCCACGCACTGGCCAGCCCGGGCACCAGCTTGCCGCTGGCGTCGCGCCACACGAGGGTGTCGAAAATCAGGCTCGTCAGCGTATAGCCCATGCCGCCGCTGGCATGGGTATAGGGCGTGGGCAAGCCAAAGTCGCCCTGTTCATCGGCGATGGTACAGCGCTCGATGCGCGGCGCCGGCTGCGGCTGCGTGCTGGCACTGGCGCCGGCCAGCGCCAGGGCGGCGGCAAGCATGAAGGGGAAAAACAAGCGAAGACGGGGCACCAGCGTTCCTGACAATCAGAAGAGGGGCGAACCCTGGCCGCCATGGGCCGGGCGCATGTGCTGCACAGATTCCCATATGAATGAGAATTATTTACAGCTGCATATCTTATGATTGCCGCCCTGCCCAGGCAAATTGTCTTTCCGGAGGGCTGGTATTTGAAAAACTGAGGGGTGGCGTGGCCGCCTGTTCAGGCTCGGGCTCAGGCGTCGGCGCGGTGCCGGCGCCATACCTCGCGCCCGCCCGGCGCCAGGCATTCCAGTTCGCCCGCCGCGCCCAGCCGCGCCAGCGCCGCCGCGACGATGTCCTGTGGAAACTGCCCCGCCAGCCACCACTGCGCCACGCCCTCGAGCGTGTCGGCGGCATGGGGATGGCGGGCCATGTAAGCACGGATCAGCTGGATGGCGATGTCGGTGTCGTTGGCGGAGGCAAAGGAAGTCATGGCATGCGGTAGAAGGGTATTGTCAAAAAATTACCATCAAAAACACGCGGACCGCGCCGGCGAGGCGGCGGACCGCGCCTTGGCGGCTTACTCGCCCTGCTCCGGCGCGCGGCCGATCTCGCCGTCGATATTGGCGAGGAACCAGGCCAGCGACGACATCAGCGCGACGTTGCGTTTCAGGTTATCCGGGTCGACCTTGTCCAGGGTGTCGGCCGCCGTATGGTGGTAGTGGAAATAACTGTGGCTGTCGACCAGCGGCTCGAAGCTGGGCACGCCGCCCGTTTCCAGCCGGTGCAAGTCGCCCGTGCCCAGCGCGTCGCGGCGCGTGAACGCGTGCGCGCCCATCGGCTGCAAGGCGGCCAGCAAGGGCGCGAACAGTTTTTCCGCCTTCGGTCCCACGCTGGCCTTGATGCCGAACGGCCGGCCGGCGCCGCTGTCCATCTCGATGGCGGCGTACTGCCTGGCCAGCGCCTGCTTGTTGGCCTCGAAATACGCCTGGCCGCCACGCCCGCCATTTTCCTCGTTCATCCAGGCGATCACGCGGATGGTGCGGCGCGGATGGTAGTCGAGCTTTTTCAGCGTTTCCACCACGCCCATGGCCGCCACCACGCCGGCGCCGTCGTCGTGCGCGCCCGTGGCCAGGTCCCATGAATCGAGGTGGCCGGAGACCACCACCACTTCATCGGCCTTGTCCGTGCCCGGCCAGTCGGCGATGACGTTGTAGCTGTCGGCGTCGGGCAGGTTTTGCGGCGTCAGGGTCAGGTGCATTTTCAGCGGGCCGCGCGCGGCCAGGCGGCCGATCAGCAGAGCGTCTTCCACCGTGACGGCGGCGGCGGGAATGCGCTTGCCGTCTTCCAGCCCCGTGGCGCCCGCGTGCGGAATGCGGAAATCGGCGCCGCCGACCGAGCGCACCAGCGCGGCGGCCGCGCCCAGTTCAGCGGCCGCCTTCGGTCCGTTGAAGCGGAAGCGCGAACCCTGGCCGTAGGTGACGCCGGCCAGGCCGCGCTCGGCCATCTCCTGGTCGAACGGCGTGTCGATCAGCACGATGGCGCCCTGCACTTGCGCCGCGCGCGCCTTGAGTTCCTCGAAGCTTGTCACCACGATGACGGGCGCCGTCAGGCCGGCGGCCGGCGTGGCGCCGGAGCCGCCCAGGGCCGTCAGCACCACGCGCTGCGACACGCCCTGCGGGCGGCCCGCGTAGTCGACGATGTCCGCCGTTTCCACGCCGCGCACCCAGTGCGGCACTTTCACGGGCTGCAGGGTCACTTTCGCGCCCAGTTGGCGCAGCGTGTCGGCCACCTGCTGCACGGCGGCGGCCGCGCCGGCCGAGCCGGACAGGCGCGGGCCGATCAGGTCCGTCATGTTGGCCAGGCGCGCATACGCCCAGTCGCTCTTCAGCGCCGTATCGCGCACCTGCGCCAGCGCCTGCGGCGTGTTGCCTGGCGCGGCGGCAAGGGCGGCGCTGCTGGCCAGGCAGCCAAGGGCAAGAGATACGGCGGTACGGCGCAATGGCGCGCCAGTCAACACAGTCAGCATAGGGTTTCCATTCCAGTCTACAGAAAATACGTGGCCGCCATGTTCAAGGGCATGGCGCAGCTTTCTACGATAACGTATTTATTCTGTCATTGCAGCAACTTTTACCATGCGCGCATTGCCGCACGCGGCCGTGTGGATTACCATGCAAGTCGCCCCCATCACCGGATAACGCCATGCTCAAAGGAACGCTGTGTACCGTACGGCACCTGGTTGCCGCCGACTTGAATAACTATCTTGCGCTGGTCAACGACCTGCCCTCGCGCGGCGACTTCTTTTCCATGCAGTTCAAGTCGCCCGAAGCGATGCGGCGCGAATTCATGCAGACGGGCCTGGTCACGGAAGACAGCGAGCTGTTCCTGATCGAAGACTTGCACCAGAACATCATCGGCACGATCACGCATTTCAAGAGCCGCACGCCGGCGTCGCGCGAAATCGGCTACCGCCTGTTCGACCGCCAGCGCGGCGGGCGCGGCTATACGAGCGAGGCGACGCGGCTGCTGGTCGACTACCTGTTCAATGCCTATCCGTATCACCGCCTGGAATTGCTGATGGATCCGCACAACACGGCTTCCGAGCGCATCGCGCAAAAGAATGGCTTTACGCAAGAAGGCTTGATGCGCCAGGCCTTCTTCATCAACGGCACCATGCGCGACGTCAAAATGTACAGCCTGCTGCGCCCCGAATGGCAGGCGCGGTCGCGCTGACCCGCGCCGCGACTTGTTACGGCCCGGCCTTGAATGTAATAAGTTGTATTAGACATGGATCAAGCGGAAGGCAGCGGATATAGTCCAGTACATGCAGATCACTGTGATCTCGCCGGAATGGAAGGAAATGCCATGTTGAACAAGAAACTCCTGGGTGCGGTAATGGTAGCGGCAGTGGCGGTGTCTTCGGCCGCAGTCGCCGGTGACCGCGACTTCAATACCGTTGCAGGCGCCGTAGTCGGGGCGGCCATTGGCAACAGCACTGGCGGCCGTAACGGCGCGATCGTCGGTGGCGTCATCGGCGCCGCCGTCGGCAACAGCATCAATACGAATGACCGCTATTACGACCGTGGCGGCTATCGCGGCGGCTACCGCGAAACGTATTACCAGCCTGCGCCACAGCCCGTGTACTACCAGCCAGCGCCGCAACCCGTGTATTACGCGCCGCCGCCACGCTATTACGGCCCGCCCGCTGTGGTCTACGTGCAACCGGGCCGCGGCTACTACCGCGACCACGGCCGCCGCGACTTCTACGACCGCGGCCATGGCCACGGCTGGGGCCACCGCCGTTAAGCACGGCCCTGCCCTGCACCGCAAAAAACCTGCGCCAGCTTGCTGCCGCAGGTTTTTTTGCTAGATAAGCAAGATTTCATCCACGCTTAGCCCTTGAAATCGGCTAAGCTGTGTTCCATGATCAACACTCATGGCCGCCTGGACCGCACCGATCGATGCATTTAATCAAAGACGAGCTCGACTTCGGCCCCTGGCTTGATGCCGCCGCCGGCAGCAGCGTGGGCGCCGGCCCCCTGCCACGGCGCGAAAACCAGGATAATTTCCTGCTGATCGATGGCAGCGGGCACGCCGTATGCCTGTCGCAGCAGGCGCCGCTCCACTGCCAGGTGCCCGGCTGGCCGCCAGGCCACGTGCGCGCCGCCGTGCTCGACGGCATGGGCGGCCACGGCCATGGGCGCGATGCGGCCGAAGCAGCCGTGCAGGGCTTGCTGGCCATTCCCGCCTGCATGAACACGGCCAGCCTGTCGGCGCAGCTCGATGCCTTGCATGAGCGCCTGCAAGCATCTTTCGCCATGGCCATGCCGGCGCAGCCGCGTCCGCCTGGCACCACGCTGACCTTGCTGGAAGTGCCGCCCGGACAGGCGCCGCTGCTGTACCACGTGGGCGATTCCCGCCTGTATGAAGTCAGCGATGGCGCCGCCAGCATCCTCACCGTCGACCATGTGCCCGCCACCGTGTACGCCATGCGCGGCGCGCTGGACGAGGCGCGCTGGCGCGCCACCGTGCATGGCGAACACCATCCGCAAATCTCGCAAGCCTTTATCCTGGGTAACGCCATCGGCGATGCGCAGCAGCTGGCCAAGCCGCTGCGCGCGCTCGATGCGGGCAATTTGCCGCTTTTCCTGGCCCACCTGGGCGACCGCCGCACGCTGTCGCTGCGGCGCGGCGCCCACTATGTGCTGGCCAGCGACGGTTTCTGGGCCTGCGGCGACCCGCTGGCCCTCACGGCCCGCTGGCCTGCCTTGTGCGCAGGCAAGACATCCGCGCAAGCCGTCAGTGCGCTGCTCGGCGATTTCCACGCCAACCCGCCCGCCGGCCTGTACAGCGACAATATCACGGCAGTGGTGCTGCGCTTTCCCCCGTGAGCGCCTGGCGCTGGCGGCCGGCGCGGCTGGCGGCCAGGTAGCCGGTCCACGCCGCCATGCCGGACAGCACGGCGCCCCAGGCCATGTCGATCGCCGTCAGGACCAGCGGCCAGTCGCGCAGGGTGGCGTAATTGCTCAAATCATACGTCCCGTAAGCAACCAGGCCCAGCAAGGCGCCGAGTGCCGCCGCCGTGCGCCCGCGGCGCGCGCGCAAGCCGGGCACGATGGCAAACACCAGCAAGCCCATCACATACAGGCAGTAAAACAGGGCCGCCGGCGCCCACCTGGGCTGGGCCGCCAGCAGCGGGCCCAGGGCCTGGGCGTAGGTCGCTCTCATCAGCACGCCCAGCCATAGCGCGTCGATGGCGAGGAAGGCGGCCAGGGCGGCGCCATAGGCAATGGCAAGCTGGAGCGGGCTTCGGACAGGCATGGTCATCCTCCGGGGCGGCGATGCGGTGACGGGAACTGGTGCTCCAGCATACGGCAAAACCCCGCCAGCGGCGCGGCGCGGCACAGAAAGTGAACCACCGCGGCAGCGCGCGGTCTGATGGAAGACAGCTTTCATCCTTCTCAGGAGCATGTCATGAGCGACCCTGTTTCCACTGCGCCAGCGCAACCGCCTGGCACTCCCGACTATGCGGCCATCAAGCAGCGCCAGCAGGCCAGCTGGGCCAGCGGCGACTTCGCCCTCATCGGCGTCACCCTGCAACTGGTGGGCGAGTCGCTGGCCGAGGCGGCCGACATCCGCGCCCAGGAAGACGTCATCGATATCGCCGCCGGCAATGGCAACGCCACCCTGGCGGCGGCGCGCCGCTTCGCCCACGTGACCTCCACCGACTATGTGCCGGCGCTGCTGGAAAAAGGCCGCGCGCGCCGAGGCGGAAGGCCTGGCCGTGGCCTTCCGGGTGGCCGACGCGGAAGCGCTGCCCTTCACCGACGCCAGCTTCGACGCCGCGCTGTCCACCTTTGGCGTGATGTTCGCTCCCGATCACCGCCGCGCCGCGGCCGAGATGCTGCGCGTGCTGCGCCCCGGCGGGCGCATCGGCATGGCGAACTGGACACCGGATGGCTTTGTCGGCCAGTTGTTCCGCATCATAGGCCAGTACCTGCCGCCGCCGGCGGGCGTGCCATCGCCCGCGCGCTGGGGCGAGGAAGCCTACCTGCGCGACCTGTTTGGCCCGGCCGCCGGCCACCTGCATGCGCAGCGCAAATTCTTCAACTTCCGCTACGCCTCCGCCGGCCACTGGCTGCAAATGTTCCGCGATTACTACGGTCCCGTGCACAAGGCCTTTGCCGCGCTCGACCAGGCTGGCGCCGCGGCACTGGAACAGGATGTGCGCGCCCTGCTCGAGCGCTCGAATACGGCAGGATCGCATTCGCTGGTGGTACCGGCGGAATATCTGGAGGTAATCGTCAACAAGCGGCACGATTGAAAAATATCAAAATAACATATTCGAAAGGACATGAAATGTGATTTTAGGCAATTGTTTCCATGGCATGTATGTCCAAGTGTGACCTGGGGCATGAATTCGCATAAAAAGAACGTGGCCGGCAGCCGCAAATGTTGCCAGGCGGGTGTAAAAGCGCGTAAGCTCTCAGGTATAACAGAGGGCAAAATGTCCCCGCTCGATTCGAGTCAGAATGTCATGAAAAAATGCAGCAACCCGGAGCACCCGCACTGTACGTTCTGGGTCTTGCCTGGGGAAAGCGTCTGCGCGGCCAACCACCCGCAAGCGACGATTGCTCCCAGCAGCTACGACCTGTTGACCGCACTGCGCAGCGCCCGTTCCGATGGTTCATCGGCAACGGCGCTGCCGCACGCCCCTGCATCCGCACCTGCTTCGGCACCTGCTCCTGTTCCTGCATCCGCTTTTGCTACGGAATCTGCTGTTCCTGCATCTGCTTCTGCTTCTGCTTCTGCGTCAGCATCGGTTCCTGTTCCAGCATCTGCTCCTGCATCGGCTCCTGCATCGGCTCCTGCCCTCGCTCGTGACGCCTTGACCGCCCCTGGCAGCGCCAGTGCGATGGCGGTGGATAGAGGCAGCCCGGTTGCCAGCACGCCAGCGCCGCGCGCCATGCCGCCGGCGCCGGCCAGCGCGACCGCAGCGCTTGCCCCATTGCCTGGGCGTCCGGCGTACCAGCCCGTCCAGGCCCACCTGCACATCAGCGGCTTCGACCCGCGCGCGGCGGGCGGACGGCAAACCCTGAAAATGGAATTGCGCGGCATGAGCGCCGCCTGCGCGCCGCAGCTGACTTTGCGTTTGCGCTCGGACCTGATCCCGCGCGGCGCCGTGCAGCACGATTTCGTGCGCACCACGCGCGGCGACTGGCGCCCCGTGTTTGTCGAATTTTCCTCGCGCAACAAGGAACACGGGCAATACCAGATCGAGGTGGAAGTGCACAGCCACGTCGATGGCGCCGTGGCGCAGAAATGGGTGTGCACGTTTGTCATCCTGGTGCCGCGCCGCGACGCCACCTTGACGGAAATCCACCAGATCTTCCTCAGCACGCACAAGAATGTGCGCGTGATGGCGGACGACGCCTCGATCGCCCGCGTCACGGGCGGCGATGGCTGCAACCTCGACGTGACGGCGCGCAATGCCGGCATCGCCCACGTGGACTTGTCGGCGCCGCAAGGCAAGATCGACATGGGCTTCACCACCATCGCCTGGGACGAGGAATTGATCGAGGTCGACCTGCCCGCCGCCAGCCACTGCCACCCGCACCCCAGCCAGGCCGCCTGCCTGGTGAACGCGGCGCCGGAAGCGGGCGAGCAGCGCCAGATCCGCCTGTTCGCGCTGGAAGAATGCCTGCTGGGTCGCTTCGAGCTGGTCGACCCGGAAGCCGATGTCCTGCTCAGCCATTTCAGCCCGGACGGCCAGGACAACAACGGCTTGACGCGCCGCCTGTCCGGCCGCCATGCCATCATCCGGCGCGGCCCGCAAGGCTTTGAAATCGAGGATGTGTCGCGCTATGGCGTGCTGCTCGATGGCGTCTGGCCCGGCAAGCACAAACCCGTCGCCCTGCGCCTGGGCATGCGCATCGAATTGTCCGCCAGTATCAAGGGCATCGTCGTGCTCAGCGTCACGGCCATCCTCGCGCATGGCGTGATCCTGCACCGCATCGACCACGGCGCCCGCGCCGAATGCTTTTACCTGCTGCTGCCCGAAGCACGGCCCACGCCGGCCAGCCATGCGGCCACGCCCCAGGCCGCCGCACTGCCCGTGCTCTTCCACCGCAATGGCGGTTTCTGGCACCTGGACACGGCCAGCGGCAAGGAAACGGCGCTGGCGCCCGCCACGGCGCTGGATAAGCTCAGCGGCTTCGCGCGGCACAACCGCTTCGCCAGCGAACCTTATCCGGAATGCTGGATCATCCGCACCGAAGGCGCGGCGCTGTGCGACAGCGGCGTGCTCACCGCATAAAAATACCGGACCTAAACCGGATCCAATACCGGACCTCGCTGGTACCGGACGTACCTTGCCGCGCGCCCCTACCGGCAGCCTGCGACGCCCCACGGCCCGGCATCGCTCGTCCGGGCATGCGGCGACATACGGCGAGATGCCACGACATACGGCGACATGCGACGACATACGCTGCCACTCGCGCGATTCAGTGCGATTCGGGGGATTCGGTGCGATTCGCTGACATGCGACTGCATGCGGTGGCGCTTCTCCGCCGCGCCTTTCCTTGCGCACGCTACGGCGCCGTTCGCTGTTGCAAATCCGCAGCGCCGGTATCAGCCAAGCGTCAGCGCGGCACCAGCACCAGGAAGATCAGCGACAGGCCGATGATGAATACCGCCTCCAGTGAAAAAACAATGGCGGGAATTTGTAATTCGCGCGGGATTTTCATGATGACTCCTCGTGATACAGGCATCTGCTTTCAGCATAGTCCGCGGCGGGCCGAAAGCATTATCAATGCATTAATCCCGGCATAAAAAAACACTGTCCAGGAAAAGCAGGTCCTGGAACAGTGTCATCCGTGCATGGAATAGCGTATCGCTCAGAAATTGTATTGCACGCCAAGCAGATACGTATTGACTTCCGACTTGGTAAAGCGCGTCGCCTCCAGATTCACGCTGAACGCGGGGCCAAATGCATAACGCACACCGAGTCCCACGGACGGGTCTGTCTCGCTGCGGTCCTTGTTCGAAATACGCCCTAACTTCATTTCAGTCCGCCCCACGCCCAGGCGGCCATACAGGCTGAATGCATTATTCAATGGCAAATTCCCCAGGACGGCAATACCGACATGGGTGTCGGGATAATAACTGTCGTCGCCAATCAAGCCATCGAACATGCGAAAGCTCATGGAACGGGCAAATATCTCTGTGGAAAAACTTGGATTGAAGCGATAACCGAGATTCACGTTCAGCGAAGGATCGTTATCGCTGTCGACCTTATGGGAAGACACGGAAGAACCACCGATACCGGCGCCGATATAAACACCACGCTCAGTTTGCGCTTGCGCGGCGCAAATGGACAACAGTGACAAACAAAGGGTGGCCATTAATTTTTTAGATGCATGCATTGTGGCGGGCTTTCAATTCATGGTTGATAGAATAGTAAGAATTCCCATCCTGCCAGACTTTATTGAAGTTGACCAGAAAATATTATTTTCCCGCAACAACCACCGCCGCGCATCTCTTGCCCGTTCACGGCGGGCACGGGCCAGGCATTGCCATCGCATTTAACACTTTTCTTACACTTCTTATCGCAATAAGCCCTTGCGTACTGTATATTCATCCAGTTAATATTCCCGACGTTTCACAATGCGCCCGCGTGGCGTTTTACATTTCCTATGGCTTCCAACAAAGCGCATCATGCGACAGGCTGGGCCGCCGGCGTGATCGCCGCGTCCCTCGTCGCGCACGCTGGCGCCGGCGGCCCGTATCAGGTGCTGAGCGTGCTCGCCTTTGTCATGGGCGCGCTGGGCGGCACGGCGCCGGACTGGCTGGAAGTGGCCTGGTGGGCGCGCACGCACCGGCTGTGGATCACACACCGCACGTGGACGCACTGGGGCCTGGCCTGGATCGCCCTGCTCGTCTACACCTGGCTGCATTTGCCGCACCACGTGTGGGCGCCGCCCCTGTTCGGCTTTGCGGCGGGCGGCATCATGCATCTGCTGGCCGACTGGCCCAATCCGCTGGGCGTGCCGTGGATCTTCCGCCGCCACTCCCTGCGCTGGTGGAAGAGCGGACGCCACGACATCATCGTCATCCTCGCCGCCTGGCTGGCCGCCACCGTGGTGGCCGACCACGTGTTTTTCGACGGCATCCACTGGCGCCGCAGCGTGCTGGCACTGGATGGCTTGCTGCACTGGGCTGGCGCGGCCCTGCAGCAGGGCTGGGCGGATCTGCAACAGTGGCAGGAGCGCTGGCGCCTGGGCGGCCGACAGTAATTGACGCCGCCCGCATGGCAATGTGATAATGAGTATCATTCTCAATCGCCTAGCCAGCCGGCGCCACGCGTTCCGTCAGCCCAGCTCATCCTTTGCCAGGAGTCCGCAGTGAGCACCGTCAGTCCCATCCATGCCGCCCACCTGAGCACCCTCTACAGCGAGCATCACGGCTGGCTATTCGGCTGGCTGCGCGGCAAGCTTGGCAACCGGGCCGAGGCGGCCGACCTGGCGCAGGATACCTTTTTGCGCCTGCTGGGCAAGCGCGAAGCGACACCGCCGGCACCGCTGCGCGAGCCGCGCGGCTACCTGGCGACCATCGCGCGCGGCTTGCTGATCGACCGCTACCGCCGCCAGGCGCTGGAACAGGCTTACCTGGAAGCGCTGGCGCAGCAGGCCGAGCCGACGGCGATCAGCGCGGAAACGAACGCCATCATCATCGAAACCCTGCTCGCCATCGACCGCCTGCTCGACAGCCTGGGCGCGCGCACGCGGGTCATCTTCCTGCTGGCGCAGATCGAGGAACTGAGCTACGTGGACATCAGCGAGCGCCTCGGCGTCTCGCTGCCGACCGTGAAAAAGCACCTGGTGCGCGCCTACACGGCATGCCTGCTGCTGGCGGCCGGCTGATGTTTTCCCCATCCGCCCCGCCGCCGGCGCCCATCGCCCGCAAGGTGCTGGCGGCGGCCGCCCACTGGCACGTGGAAGTCAAGTGCGGCAGCGCCGATCCGGCCGCCGTGCAGGCCTGGCGCGATGCCAGCGCCGAGCATGAGCGGGCCTGGGCGCTGCTG
>CAUSDR010000157.1:0-11733 GCA_963530105.1 uncultured Janthinobacterium sp. | reverse complement strand
ACGTACTGCTGGGCCTGTTCTTCATCACCGTCGGCATGCTGCTCAATATCCGCGTGGTGCTCGACAACTGGTGGCTGGTGCTATTGCTGCTGTGCGGGCCCGTGCTGCTGAAATTCGCCCTCATCGCGGGCCTGGCCCGGCTGTTTGGCTCCAGCAATGGCGTGGCCCTGCGCACGGGGCTGGGACTGGCGCAGGCGGGCGAATTCGGCTTCGTGCTGCTGAACCTGGCAGGCGGCATCAAGCTGATGGACCCGTTCGTCGTGCAGGTGGTGCTGGCGTCGATGGTGCTGTCGATGCTGGTGGCGCCCTTCCTCATCGCCAAGTCCGACGCCATCGTCATGAAACTGGCCGCCAACGACTGGATGATGCAGTCGCTGGCGCTGACCAAGATCGCCACGCGCACCATGGCCTCGCAAAAACACGTGCTGATCGCCGGCTTTGGCCGCAGCGGGCAAAGCCTGGCCACCCTGCTGGCCGAAGAAAAAATCGAATACCACGCGCTGGACCTGGACCCGGAACGGGTGCAGGAAGCGCAGCTGGCCGGCGCGCACGTATCGTATGGCGACGCGGGCCGGCGCGAAAGCCTGGTGGCGGCCGGCATCTACCGGGCCAGCGCCGTCGTGATCACGTATGCGAATACGCCATCGGCGCTGCGGCTATTGCACTTGCTCAATGAAATGGCGCCCACCCTGCCCGTCATCGTGCGCAGCCATGACGACAGCGACCTCGACCAGCTGAAAAAGGCGGGCGCGGCGGAAGTGGTGCCGGAATTGATGGAAGGCAGCCTGATGCTGGCGTCGCACGCGCTGATCATGATGGGCGTGCCCCTGCGCCGCGTGGTGCACCGCGTGCAGGCGGCGCGCGAAGAGCGCTATGCCTCGCTGCGCGGCTATTTCCACGGCACCAGCGACGCGGGCGACGACGCCGAACTGGAACGCTTGCACACGGTGACCCTGGGCGATGACGCACACTGCGTGGGCTTGCCCTTGAGCACCATCGACGTGGCCGGCTGCGGCGCCTTCGTGACGGCCATCCGCCGCGGCCGCGGCCGCCTGGAAGTCACGCCCGAGACGCAGCTGGCCAGCGGCGACGTGGTGGTGCTGCGCGGCACGGCCGATGCCGTGGCAAAAGCAGAAACATTGCTACTGAAATAATTACTCGACCTGCGCCTGCCAGCTGACGACCTGGTTGCGCCCCGCCGCCTTGGCCTGGTACAGGGCCTGGTCGGCGTGCGCCACCAGTTGCTGCGCCACCGTTTCGATGGGCAGCAGCGCCGCATCGGCGCCCAGGCTGGCCACGCCGATCGACACGCTGACCCACGTTTGCGCGCTGCCCGGCAAGTCGAACATGGTGCCGGCGATGCTGGCGCGGATGCGCTCCGCCACGAAGGTGGCGCTGTCGAGGTCGGCATCGATCAGCAGCACAACGAATTCCTCGCCGCCGAAGCGCCCCAGCGCATCGGAGCGGCGCAATTCCTTGCGGATGCGCGTGGCCACTTCGCGCAGCACTTCGTCGCCGCCCTGGTGGCCATGCGTATCGTTGACCAGCTTAAAGTGGTCGATATCGATATACATGCATGAAATGCAATAGTTCTGCCGCCGCGCGCGGGCGATTTCCTCCAGCAGGCGCCGGTCGATATAGCGGCGGTTGTAGACGCCCGTCAAGGAATCCGTCAAGCCGATGTATTTCAGCATTTCATTGCTGATCACGTTTTCCAGGCAGATGGCGATGATGGACGCCATGTGCTTGATGAAATCCGTGCCCAGCGCGGGCGTGAAGCGCGTGACGTCGCTGCTGGCCAGGTTCAGGCTGCCGATCAGGCGCTTGTTGCGCAGCAAGGGCACCAGGGCCACGCTGCGCAGGGGCGCGTCGATCTGCGGAAAGCGGGGGCCATGCACGGCGGCATCGAACTGCCCCAGCAAGGGCAACGGCGGCAAGGCGGCCTCGCCCTCGGCCACGGGAAGCGGCGGCGCAAAGCCCAGCTGCCCCACTGCATGCACGAAGAGCAATTGTGGAAAGGCGCTGAAATCGACGCCCAGCTTTTCCATCACCAGCACGATATCGTCGTCCTCGTCCAGCAGGCTCAGGGTGACGCCGTCGAGGTCGGAAATGACGGGCAAGGTGCGGAAGATGGTGCCGATCAGCTCGGGAAACGTGGAAGCGCCGACGATTTCCAGGTCGAAGGCCTGGTGGCGGCACATGATGTCGTGGTTGCGCTCAACCTGTTCCAGCAGATAGGCCATGCGCGCGCGCAAGGCCTGGTTCTCGGCTTCGAGGCTGGCAATGCGCCGGGCCGGCGGGATCGCATCGCTTCCCGGCTGGCCTGGCTCTGGCGGTATTGCTTGATTCATAGAAACCTTAAACCCTTCTGTGCGGGCGCCGCGCTTAAAATGCCAGCTCGAAACCGATTTCCTGTCCCACCACGATACGCTCGTCGCCGCCGGCCGTGACGATGGCATTCATGCCGAAGCAGATGGCGCCGTCCAGTTCGGGCTTGGCGCGGTAGCCTTGCATGACGTCGAGCGGGTCCGGCCCCGGCACGCCCGTGTCCTGGTCCACCGACGGGATCGGGCAACGGGAGCACGGTTTGACGGGCGTCAAGGTGGTGGCGCCAAATTGCAGGAACTCGGCATAGTCTTCCTCGAAGGCGCCGATGTCGCCGATGACCAGGTTGGGCCGGAAGCGGTTCATCGGCAGCGGCGCGCGGCCGGCCGCGCGCAGCTTCTCATTGACATCGTCGAGCGAGGCGCTGCCCGCGATCAGCACGGGGTAACCGTCGGCAAACATGGTCGAGGCGGCAACGCCGTCCGTCCAGGTGGTGCTGGTGGCGCGCACCACGTCCGGATGGAAACGCGCCAGACGGCACGGCACGCCGATGGCCTGGGAAAACCAGGTGGCCGTGACGTCGTCGCAATCGTAGGCGCGCACGGTATCGTCCCACACTTGCACGTCCAGCATGGGCGCCAGCTGCGGATGCGGCAAGCCCAGTTCGATTTCCAGGCGCAGCATGCCCGGCGCGCGCAGTTCCAG
Organism: uncultured Janthinobacterium sp.; assembly: GCA_963530105.1. Classification (GTDB taxonomy): domain Bacteria; phylum Pseudomonadota; class Gammaproteobacteria; order Burkholderiales; family Burkholderiaceae_D; genus Janthinobacterium. Next base: position 8,703 of record CAUSDR010000157.1, on the reverse strand, counting down.
GGTGCTGGCCTTGATGCGCGGCACGATCAGCGCCATGTGCGGATACTCGCGCTGCGTCAGGAAGCGGCCCTGCGCATCGACCACCATCCATTCACGGTCAAACACGTGCTCGCTCATCAGGCCCGACGACGTCAGGACCGCTTCCTGCAACTGGATGCCGGCACAGGATTTGATGGGATACAGGATGATGTCGGACAGGATAGCCATGGACAAGGGACAAGAACAGTGGGACTGCTTCTGCCAGGAAATTATTCAGAAGCGAAGTATGGCAGCAAAGCGGGCAAGCGTAAATCCGCCAGGCAAGTCGCAGGAAATTATTGTGAAGTTATACAGAACTGCACCGGGTGTTCCGCAAGGCGCCCGCTGCGACACAGTGCGAGCATTGCCAGCAGCGGGCAAGCCTCGCCGGCCACCTTGCACAGCGCCGCTTGTGCAGGCCAGACATCACCATCATGCATGACGCCCTGCTTTCGCCGGGCCAGTGCGGCTGGCCCGGCGCGGCCAGCATCAATAGGTATAGAAAATACGCTGGATTTCTTGCGTACTGTTGGTCTTGGTCAAGGCCAGCATCAGCAAGATACGGGCTTTTTGCGGGTTCAGGGTGTCGGACACGACACTATCGAGTTCATCGTCATTGGCTTCACCATTGCGCGCCACGATGCCCTGGCCGACGCGGCTGGAACGCACGATCAGCACGCCCTTCTGGCGCGCTTCCACCAGGGCCGGCTTCATTTGCGCGGCCACGCTGCCATCGCCCACGCCCGCGTGGATGATGCCCTTGGCGCCGGCGGCGATGAAGGCGTCCATGCCGACGCGGTTCATGTTGGCGTAGCCATACACGATATCCACTTGCGGCAGGGCATCGAGCTTGCTGATGTCAAATTCCGACTCCAGCGTATGCTTGCGCGTCGACTGGCGGTAAAAGAAAGCCTTGCTGCCCTGGATGTAGCCAAGCATGCCCAGTTCCGGCGACTTGAAGGTATCCGTCGTCGAGGTATTCGTTTTCGTCACTTCGCGGGCCGCGTTGATCTGGTCGTTCAAGGCTACCAGCACGCCCTTGCCTACGGCTTCCTTGCTGCCGGCCAGCATCACGGCGTTGTAGAGGTTGATGGGGCCGTCGGCGGAAATGGCCGTCGACGGACGCATGGCGCCCACGACGACGACGGGTTTGTGGCTTTTGACCGTCAGGTTCAGGAAATACGCCGTCTCTTCGATGGTATCCGTGCCATGCGTCACGACCACGCCATCGACGTCCGGCGAGGCCAGCAGCACGTTGATGCGCTTGGCCAGGGTCAGCCAGTGGCTGTTGCCCATGCTTTCGCTGGCGATCTGGAACACTTGCTCGCCCGTCACGTTGGCCACTTTCTTGAGTTCCGGCACGGCCGCGATCAAGCGGTCGACGCCCACGGTGGCCGAGGTGTAGCCCACGGTGGTGGTGCTGTCGGCGCCGCTGCCGGCGATGGTGCCGCCCGTGGCCAGGATCACCACATTCGGCAATTTGACGGCCGCCTGCTGGGCACGCGCGGGGGCGGTGGCGATAAAGCCCATCAGCACGGTGGCCAGCAGCAGCTGTGCACAAGAATGGAATTGACGTGAAAACATGGTGCTCCTGTTCGGTGATGTGTCAGAGATAACAAAGTCGTGTGCAAATTATATGTCATCCATGCCAGGGCAAATCCCCAATTCATGCGTATCGCGCAAACGTGCGCGCCTGCACATGCGCTAGAGTGGCGCCATGTGCACACTCGTCTCCCTGGCCATGCGACGCCGCTTCCTCGCGCCCCTGCTATGCATGGCGCTGGGCGCCTGCTCGACGCAGGTGGAACTGCGCACGGCGGCGCAGCAGGAAGCGTTCGGACGTACCGCCGCCAGCCAGGGCGACTGGGCACAAGCCATGCGCAGCTACGCGGCCGCGGCCGACAATGCGGAACTCGGTCACGGCGATGCTGCCTGGCAAGCCCGCCTGCATCACCAGGCGGGACGGGCCGCCAGCGGCGCCTGCCGCTATGATGCGGCCGAATTTCATTTCCGCCAGGCAATCACACTGGCGCAACGCAGCGCACAATCGAGCGCCCTCAGCTACAAGGCGCTGATCGACCTGTATGAACGGCAGGGCAAGACGACGCAAGCCCTGGCCGTGCGCAATGAACTGGGCTGGCACCGGTCGCAGGCGCCGCGCGCCTTCGCCGACCTGGAATCGCTGCCGTCCGCTCAGCATTGCGGAGTTTCTCGATGAACAGTACCAGCAGCGTCCGCATCCTGCTGGCCGCGCCCCTGTTATTCGCCGGCATGGCGCCCGCATGGGCCGCCGAGCCAGCCTTGCCATTATGGGAAGCGGGCATCTTTGGCGGCACGGCCGTCACGCCCGCCTATCCGGGCGCCAGCGAACGCTCGGCACGCAGCCTGGCGCTGCCTTTCCTGATCTATCGGGGCGAGGTGCTGCGCGCCGACCGCTCCGGCGTGGGCGCGCGCCTGCTCAATACGGACCGCCTCGACTTCGACATCGGCTTTGCCCTGTCCCTGCCGGCCCGCTCCAGCGACGTGCCCGCCCGGCGCGGCATGCCGGACCTGGGCACCCTGGTGGAATTTGGCCCGCGCCTGAAAATCAAGCTGGCCGAGCCGACGCCGCACGGCCGCCTGAGCCTGGAACTGCCCTTGCGCGCCGTGATCGAAGCGCGCGGCGGCCTGCGCCGCCAGGGCGCCACCTTCGAGCCGCGCCTGGCATACCGCCTGCAGGATGAGGGCGGCGCCTGGCATCTCGATGCCAGCCTCGGCGCCGTGCTGGGCAATGCCGCCATCAACGACTATTTTTATGGCGTGGCTCCCACATTGGCCACGCCGCAGCGGCCATCGTACGCGGCAAAAAGCGGGCTGATGCTGACTCGCCTGGGCCTGGGCGGCTCCTACCTGCTGCAGCGCGACTGGCGCGCCTTCGCCTTCCTGCGCTACGACAACTACACGGGCGCCGCCAACCACGCCAGCCCCCTGCTGCGCCAGAACAGCGGCACGTCGGCCGGCATCGGCCTGCTGTGGACGTGGCGCCGCGCCAGCCAGCCCGCGCGGGGAACGGACGAGTAGCGGCCAGATCGCTTAAAACGCCGTCGTGGCCGACAGCATGACCGTGCGCGGCGCGCCCAGGCCCAGGCTGGTCCATTGCGGCAGCGCCCAGTACGCCTTGTTGCCCACGTTCGTCACGCTGGCGCGCACGGTCAGCGGCCGGCCCGCCGCATGGGTGGCATAGCGGGCGCCCAGGTCGAACACGGTACGCCCCGGTACGGACAGCGAGTTATCGCTATTGATGTATTGCTTCGATGCCGCCGTCGCATTTGCCGTCAGGGTCACGCCGGGCATGGCGGGTGCATCCCACTCGACGCCCAGCTTGGCTTGCAGCTTGGGCACGCCCGTGGCCTGCTTGCCCTGGTTGGCGCCGCCCACTGTCTTGCTCAGGACGGGGTCGACATACGCCACGCCGCCCATCAGGCGCACGTCGCGCAGGGGCGAGCCAAAGAAACCCCAGTCGACGCCGCGGTTGCGCTGTTCGCCGCCAAAGGAAAAGACATTGCTGACCGGATCGATATAGCTGCTGGGACGCTTGATTTCATACACGCTGACCGTATGCGCGAACTCGCCCAGGTCCACCTTGACACCCAGTTCCGCCTGCTTCGACTTGTATGGCGCAAAGACCTCGCCCGCATTGGCTGCCGTCAACGGCGCCGTGGCGCCCTGGCTCAAGCCTTCGATGTAATTGCCGTACAGCGAGATCGTCTTGCTGGCCTTGACCAGCAGGGCGACGGCGGGCGTGGTGGCGCTTTCATCGTAGCGCGAGGTGCGCGCGCCCGTCTTGATGTTGAAGTTGTCGCTGAGCACTTCCTGGCGGCGCAGGCCCACCGTCAGCTGCACCGTGTCTTGCGCGAAGGACAGCGTGTCGACGAGGCCATAGCTGGCCAGGCGCAATTCCGCCTTGGAAATTTGCGGCGCCTCGAAGCGCGTCGCCGGCCCCCAGACGGGATTGTAGATATTCGTGATCCAGTCTTGCGCCAGGGTATTGCGGCGCCCGTACTGCTTGTCCGTGTGGTGGTAATACGTGGCGTTGACGGCCCACTGATGGCTGATGGCGCCCGTGCGCAGCTTGCCCCGCACGCCCGCTTCCGCCGACTGCTTTTCCACGTCAAAACCCAGGTCGGCAACGTTGGTGCGGTAGTCGCCGGCCGTATTGAATACCTGGATCATATACGCCCCCGTGGAATGGTAGTCGGCCCGGCTGGCGCCCACGGCCGCGTAGGCCATCACGTGCTCATTGACGTCCAGTTCGCCGCGCAGCATGGCGCCCTTGTCCTTGGTGTCATAGAAGGCCCAGCTGGGATTGAGCAGGGTTTCGGGTTTCGGCGGACGCGGCACGGGCAAGCCGGCGGCCAGGTTGACGCCCCGGTTCAAGCCGTCGGCGCGGTCCTCGCTGTGATACAGGTCGGCCGACAGGCGCGCGCCATTGCCGCGCCAGTCGAGGCCGACCGAGACGAGCCGGGTCTTCTTTTTCTGGTGGTCGATGGCGCCGTCGCCATCGCGGTAGACGCCGTTGACTCTGATGCCGAATTGTTTATTCTCGCCAAAACGTTGGCCCAGATCAATATGCCCGCCCCATTGTGAATCCGACATGTACGACGCCGTCACGCGCGCCAGCGGCACCTCGCCCGCGCGCTTGGGCACCAGGTTGATGCTGCCGCCCACCGAACCGCCCGGTGGCATGCCGTTAAGCAAGGCCGACGGCCCTTTCAGCACTTCGATGCGCTCGAACATTTCGGGCGAGGTGCGGTAGTACGGCGAGATGCCGTACAGCCCGCCAAACGCGACGTCGCCGATATTCGAGCTGAAGCCGCGTATCGAATAATTCTCGCCGATGATGCCCGTCATGCCGCTGCTGAAGACGGTCGGGTCGGCGGCGGCAATCACGTCGGTGATGTCGCGCGCCTGGCGGTCCTCGATGAATTTATCCGTATAGCTGATGGTGTTGAAGGGCGTCTCCATGAAGTCCTTGTCGCCCAGGAATCCCACGCGGCCGCCGGATGCCACCTGCCCGCCCGCATAGGCATCCGTCACGGCAGTGCCCTTGCCCCATACCGTCACGGCCGGCATGGTGGCGGCGGCGTCCGCTGCCGCGCTATGCGCCGGTTCGCGGCGCACGGTGTAGCTGCCATTGCCTTCGCGCACGGCTTGCAGGCCGTGGCCGCGCAGCAATTCGTAGAAACCCTCGGGCACGCTGTAACTGCCGGACAGGCCGGCGCTGCTCTTGCCCTGCAGCAGGTTGGCCTCGGCCGTCAGTTCGATGCCCGCCTCTGCGGCGAAGGTATTGAGCGCCAGGCCCAAAGTGCCCGCCGGCACGCTGAACGCTTGCCGGGCTGGCGCCGCCTGCGCGTAGGCCGGCGGCGCAGCCACGCCCATGGCGCCTGCCGTGAGTCCCGCGATCAGCGCCAGCTGCACGGCGGTGGCGATGCGGCTCAATGTCAAGGCGGGAAGGTGGCGCGATGCCATGCGTTTGCTCATACGGTAAATCCTTTCAGATGGATGATTGCTTGTTCTCACCCTATCTCCCGAACGAAAAGGCAAAACCCTCAATGCAAATACGAATCATTACGAAAATACCGCATGTTACTGGTAACCCTTGAGCACGTCGTCGATCACCAGCTTCAGCGACGTCACGCTGGCCGCCGTGATGTACCAGGCGTCCGCATCGACAAAGACGACGCGGCCATTCTTCCAGGCATTGGTCTGGCGCAACAGCGGATTGCCCATCTGCTCGGCCGTCATGACGGGACGGTGTTCCATCACGGCCGTGCGGTCCACAACATAAATGATGTCGGGATTGGCTTGCTGGATGAATTCGCTGGAAATCGGCTGCCCATGCAAGCCCGCCTCGATGGCCGAGCTGGCCGGCTTGACGCCCAGCGCATCGAACACAAAACCATAGCGCGACTGCACGCCGAAGGCGCTGAAGGCGCCGTTGTTGTGCAGCACGATCAGCGCCTTCTCGGGGCGCGCCTGCGTCACCTTGCGCGCTGCCATCACCTTCGCGTCGAGTTCGGCGGCCTTCTGGCTGGCGATGTCTTCCTTGCCGAAGATGCGCCCCAGGGTCAGCAAGTGCTGCTTGACCACGTCGATATGCTGGCTCTGGCTATTCTGGTAATCCACGTCGAAGTGCAAGGTGGGGGCGATCTGGCTCAGTTCCTTGTAGTGGTTGGCCTGGATCGAGGTCATCAGCACCAGATCGGGCTTGAGCGCGTGGATGTGCTCCAGGTTCGGCTGCACGATGGCGCCCAGGTCGCGGATGCCCGCGTCGTCCTTGTAGCGCGCGAGGAAATGCGGCACGTAATCCTTCACCATGCCGGCCACGGGCACGCCCAGCTGGTCGAGGAAATCGACTTCGTTCATGTCCAGCACGGCCACCCTGTGCGGACGCTGTTCGATCACCGTCGTGCCCAGCTTATGCGCGATGGTGACGGGAGCGTATGCCTGCTGTGACGCCGTGGCGGCAGGCGCCGGCGCTGGTGACGCGGTGGCCGCCTTGTCGCTGCAGCCTGGCAAGGCGGCCATGGCGGCAAGCAGCACGGCCAGCGCGCGGAAAGGTGTGTTCCAGATCATCTCAAGCTCCTGTGGGGGTAAAGTAATTGCAGACGCAGCCGCGCGCATTGCGCACGATGTCGAAGTCGATGTCGTACAGCGCGCGCAAGCGTTCCTCGGTGACAACCTCGTGCGCGGGACCGCTGAAGCGCACGGCGCCGTCCTGCATGGCGACGACGTGGTCCGAATAATTGGCGGCGAAATTGATGTCGTGGATCACCAGGATCACGGTGCGTCCCTGCTCGTCGCACAGGCGGCGCAGGGCGCGCATGATCTGCACCGCGTGCTTCATATCCAGGTTGTTCAGCGGCTCGTCGAGCAGCAAGATATCCGTTTGCTGGGCGATCGTCATGGCCAGGAAGGCCATCTGGCGCTGGCCGCCGCTCAGCTCATCCACATACGCCACGCGCAGATGCTCCAGCGACAGGAAGGCGATGGCATCGTCGATGGCTTGCCGGTCCTGCGGCGTCAGGCTGCCCCGGCTGTAAGGGAAGCGGCCAAAGGCGACCAGCTCTTCCACCGTCAGGCGCAAATGAAAATCGGGCGCCTGGCGCAGGGTGGCCACCAGGCGCGCATAGTCCCGGATCGGGATGGCCGCAATGCTGCGCCCGTCTATCGTAATCTCGCCGCCATGCGCTTCCTGCAGGCGCGCGATGAGCATCAGCAAGGTGGTCTTGCCGGCGCCGTTCGGGCCGATCAAGGAGGTCACTTTTCCCTTGGGAAAATGCGCGCTGACGTTGTCCAGCACGCGCTTCGTGCCATAGCTTTTTCCGATGTGTTTGACGTGGATCATGCCGTACCCCGCGTGCGGACCATGAGGGCGAGGAAATACGCGCCGCACACGAGGTTGACGAGGATGCCGACCGTGGTCCGGTAATTGAAAACGTGTTCGACCAGCAACTGGGCGAGCAGGAAGATGACGATGGCGATGGCGCAGCCCAATGGCAGGGTGATGCGGTGGCGCGCCGTGCGGGCCAGCGCATAGGTCGTGTTTGCCACGAAGATGCCCATGAAGGCCGTCGGTCCCAACAGGCTGGTCGATACGGCCACCAGCACGGCGACGAGCGCCAGCTGCAGCCGCACCATGCGCCGGTAGTCGACACCCAGCGACATGGCCTGTTCGCGCCCCAGCGCCAGCACGTCGAGCGCCGGCAAGGTTTTCACGATGGCCACGCAGGCGGCGCCCGCCAGCAGGGCCGAATACAGCAACTGTTCGGGCTGCGCCTTGTTGAACGAAGCCTGGCTGAAGCCTTGCAGGATGGCAAATTCGCCGGGGCTGATGCGCAGCTGGATGAACTGGGTAAAGGTGCCGATCACCATCGTCAGCACAAAGCCCAGCAGCAACAACAAATACACATTGTTGCGGCCATCCTTGAACAGCCAGTAATGGATGGCCCAGGAATACGCCAGCATCAGCGCGATCGACAAGACAAAATTGCCGTTCTGCCCCAGCAGCACCAGGCTGTGCATGCCCATCACGAGGATCAGCAGCGACTGCAGCAGCAAATACACGGCTTCATAGCCCATGACGGCCGGCGTCAGGATGCGGTTGCCGGCAATGGTCTGGAACACGATGGACGAAACGGCCACGCAGACGCCGCCGATGGCGATGGCGGCCAGGCGCGCCAGGCGCTTGGGAATGACGTAATCGATATCAAAATTCGCGCCGATGAGGAGGAAGGCCAGCGCCAGCACGGCAACGGCCAGCCACAGCGTGCGCCGATGGACCAGGCGCCTCATCGCCGCCCCCGGATGATCAGGAAGAGGAACAGCAGGCCGCCCACGCCGCCCGCCGTCAGGCCGATGGGCACTTCGAACGGGTAGATCAGCAATCTCCCGGCGATGTCGCAGGCCAGCAGCAGCGAAGCGCCGCACAGGGCGACGATGGGCAAGGTGCGGCCCAGGTTATCACCGTAGCGCAGCGCCACCAGGTTCGGAATGGCCAGCCCGACAAACGGGATCGCCCCCACCGTGATCACCGTGGCCGCCACCGTGACGGCCACCAGCATCAGGCCCAGCGCCACCGTGCCCGCATAATTGAGGCCCAGGCTGGTCGCCATGCCCTCGCCCAGGCCCAGCACGGTAAAGCGC
>CAUSDR010000156.1:0-11752 GCA_963530105.1 uncultured Janthinobacterium sp. | reverse complement strand
AGCCTTCCTGGGGACCGCCGGCCAGGCCGGCGATGCCCGTGCCGGCGGGCGGCGCGGCGACGTCTTTCCAGCGCGCATGCGGCTGGCCCAGGGTGGTCAGATAGCGGATGGCCGTGCCATGGGCCACCGTGACAAAGTCCGTGCCGTCGCCTTGCAGGCTGGCAAACGCAGCGTCGCCGGGCACGAAGCCGGCGGCTGTCGGGGAGTCCAGCCACGCCGCCGCCGGCTCGACCTGGGCCAGGCTGCGCACCGCGCCATCGTCGCCCAGCAGCACGATGCCGCTTGCGGGGTTGCCGGCGATGCGGAGGTAATTGCTCATGCGGGTGTTCTCCTGGAATGGCTGTTGGCCGCTTGCGCGTCTACCATGCCACCGTCAGGGGCTGCCGCATCCACGGATGCCGGATAAGGGCAAAGCCCCACGGCAGCTGGTCCACCAGCACATCGACCGTCTTGCGCGGCACGGCCAGGCTGGCTTCTGCGTCGCGCCATTGCAGCCGGCCTTCGCGCTGCAGGAAGGTTTCGCGCAGACCCGCAATCGAGGTATTGCGGATAATGGGCCAGTTGCCGATGACGGCATGCAGCAATTGTTCGCAGAGTGCCTGTTCATCCTGGCCCAGTTCCAGGGGCGGGCAGGGGGAATCTGGCGGCAGGCCGCAGAGCAGCTTGTTCAGCAGCAATTGGGACTCCGGCGCGTCGCTCCCGCCATCCGCCAGGTATTGCAGCAGCCGCACGGCGCGCGCGCCATCATCGCCGCGCAGCTGCGCCCTGCCATCGGCGTCAGTGACAAGCAAGTGCAGTCGCTGGAGCAGCGCCGGCAGGAAAGGTTGGAGCAGCGCCAGGCCGGCATTGCCGATATGGCTGGCCTCAAGCGAGCGTGCCGCATCGTTCATTGATTCTCCTGTTAGATTAGCTGGTCAACGCCCCGATCGGGCGGTTGCGCATCAGGCTCCAGCCCGTCGTCTGCTGGTCGCCGGGCTGGCCGTCGGCCTGCTGCACGCTGTACGTCCAGAGGATTTCCGTAAAGTTCAGCTTGAACTGCTCGGTGGGCATGTCGTCGGGATGGGTTTGCAGCTGGATTTCGCTGATCAGGGCGTCGCGCAGGGCGATGGTGATGATGTTGGCCATCTTGTCGCCCGTCTGGCGGGCGATGTACAGCCTGGTCGGCTGGTCCGGGCCGCTGCCCAGCGGCTTCGCCCGCAGGCACAGATCGTACAGCTTGACCGAGGTCGCATCGACATACTTGACGCAGGTAAATTCGGTGATGACGGGCCGGCCGGACGTGCGCGCAGAGTTGCTGACGTCGGTCGTTATTTGCTGCTTCATGCCTTGATGTAATGACACCAGCTCGATGCACCGGCCCATGCCCCGCAGCGCGGCGGCGTCGCGCCAGATGGCGTCGATACCCTTGCTTTCACCGTCCGGCACCTTGCCGAACACGCATTCCCCGTTGCCGGGTTCCAGCAAGATCAAATCCATGGCGATGCTCCCTTTCAGTCAGCGTGCACGGGTCTTCATGCCTTACAGGCGGATATGGCGCGGGCGGGGCACTTGCCAGCCCGCCTCGCCGTAAGTGTCGACAAAACAGACTGTCAGCTGCGCCATGCCTTGCGGAACGAAGCAGACCCTGGCCGTGGCGCTTTGCCGGTCGCGGGTGATGTACCACAGGGCGTCGCCGTGCGCCACGCCCAAGCTGGCCACGCGGTGCACCAGCAGGTCGGCACTGCCGCGTTCCACCAGGGCCACGCGCACGTCGGCCTCTCCCATGCTCTGCGTTTGAAATATGCGTGCCACTTTTCTTCTTCCCCGTTGCCATCGTGCCTGTGACTATACACCGGTTAAATTGCTTAAAGACAATCATAAAGGTGCGAAGAATAAATTTTTTGCGCCGCTGCATCCAAACGGGCACCTGGCGCGTAGTACAGGGGTGCGCTCGCCGCGACCGCGGCATGGGCGGCACTTCCACTCACTATTACAGGGGCCACGACCATGCCGATCCTTCCGACCTTGCCAACCTTGCCATTCGCCAAGCTGCTGCTCGCTTCCGCCGTTGCCATGAGCGTGTCCGCCTGCGGCGGCGGCAGCAGCCACCACGACCCCGTCACGCCACCGCCGCCCGTGGCAGTGGCGGGCGACGTCTTCGTGCTCACCGCCAGCAACAAGTTGTTGTCGTTCGACCGCGCCACGCCCGCCACCATCCGCACCACGGCCACTGTCACGGGCCTGCAGGCGGGCGAGAACCTGCTGGGCATCGATTTCCGTCCCGCCGACGGCCAGCTGTACGGCGTCGGCAGCACGGGCCGCGTCTACACCCTGAACGGCACGACGGGCGTGGCCACCCTGAAGGCGAGCCTGGCGGCCGATGCGGCCGACACGACGGCGCCCTACACGGCGTTGGCCGGCACGCAGTTCGGCGTCGATTTCAACCCTGTCGCCGACCGCCTGCGCATCGTCGGCAACACGGGGCAAAGCCTGCGCATCAATGTCGACACGGGCGCCACCACCACCGATGGCAATATCAATGGTGGCGCGGCAAATGCGGCCATCACGGCGGCGGCCTACACCAACAGCTTTGCCGGCACGGCCAGCACGACGCTGTTCGTCATCGATGCCGCCAACGCCACCCTGTACACGCAAAATCCGCCGAATAACGGCACCCTGGCCGGCGCCGTGCCGCTGGGCGTGACGGCCACGGGCGTGGCCGGTTTCGACATCGATGCGCGCACGAACACGGGCTACGCCGTCATCACGGTGGCCGGCGTGCATGGCCTGTACACCGTGAACCTGGCGGCCGCCAGCGCACCGGCGACCCTGGTGGCGGCCATCGGCGTGACGGAAGAGCTGCGCGGCATCGCCTTGAAAGGGCCGGCCGCGCCCGTCGCCTACGGCTTGACGGACGATGCCCGCATCGTCACCTTCAAGACGGCCACGCCGAACACGCTGGACGCCAACGTGGCCGTCACGGGCCTGGCGGCGGGCGAGCGCCTGCTGGGCTTTGATATCCGTCCCAAGGATGGCTTGCTGTATGGAATCTCGTCGGCGGGGCGCATCGTCACCATCGACCCGGCCACGGGCGCGGCCACGGTCAAGGCGACGCTCGCCGCCGATGCGGCGGATGTCACCGCGCCGTACACGGCCATCGCCGGCACGGCCTTCGGCGTCGATTTCAACCCCGTCGCCGACCGCCTGCGCGTGATCGGCAACACGGGGCAAAGCCTGCGCATCAACGTCGACACGGGCGCCACCACCACCGATGGCGCCGTCAACCGCGCGGGCGCGGCGCCCGTCGTCACGGCGGCGGCCTATACCAACAGCTTTGCCGGCACGACGGCCACCATGCTGTTCGATATCGACACGGCCAGCGCCGCGCTGGCCCTGCAAAATCCGCCCAACGACGGCACCCTGGTGAATGTGGGCTTGCTGGGCGTGGCGGTGGCGGGCGATGCGGGCTTCGATATCGCGGGCGGGGCGAACGGCCTGGCGCTGGCGGCCCTGCGCACGTCGGCGACGGGACCGAGTTCCCTGTACCGCATCGACCTGGCGACGGGCGCGGCCGTGCTGAGCGGCGGCGCGGCCACGCCGGCGGCGTCCGCCATCGGCAACGGGGCGGTGGGGCTGACCGATATCGCCATCGCGCTCAAGTAAGTCGGACTGGTGCCGCCCGGCGTGTCACGATTTCTGCATCTGCTGCTGGAGCGTGATCTCGATGAATTCGGCCGGGCGGACGACGGCGACCAGGATGGAGACCCGCAAGATGCCTTCCAGGATGTCTGCCGGCGTCATGGTTTCGCCCAGGCCGACGGACACGCTGAAGGCGTCGGCCGGCGAGGCGCCCGCCAGGCCGCCGCGCTTCCAGACGCCGGTCAGGAAGTTGCTTGCCATTGCCTTGAGGGTGACCCACGTATTGGACACGTTTGGCTCGAACACATAAGCCAGGCAGGCCAGGCGCAGCGATTCCTCCAGCATGATCATGGTGCGGCGGACATTGATGTAGCGCCAGTCGAGGCTGTTGCCATCGAGGGTGCGGGCGCCCCACACCAGGGTGCCCTCGCCAACAAAGCTGCGGATGGCGTTGACCGACGTGCCGCTGCCGCTGACGTTGAGGTCTTCCTGTTCCTCGTTCGTGATTTGCACGGCCGGCGCGCTGACGGCATTGAGGCTCACATTGGCCGGCGCCTTCCACACGCCGCGCGTGTTGTCGACCATCGTGTACAGGCCCGCCATGGCGGCGCCGGGCGGCAGCAGATTGAGCTGGCCCTGCATGGTCAGCAGCAGTTGCCCGTACACGGGGCAAAGGGCAAGCAAGGCTTGATGGATGGCAGCGATGCGGCTGGCCTGGCCGTCCGCTGACGCAGCCATGCTGGCCATCTGCTCGAACAGGGCGGACACTTGCCGCTGCCGGCCGGCGTCGAGCGCCTGCGCCAGCAGGTTCTTCAGCGCGTCCCTCTGGCTGGCGCGCAGGCTGGTGAAGTTGAGCTCGTCCAGCGACACCACCTTGGTTTCCAGCCACGGATAATAGGCGGCGCCAAACGCCAGCGCGACGCTGCCGATGCCTTTCCGGAACGCGGCCACGGGCCCGTCCGTCAATGGGGTCGCGCCGGCGTGGATGTCGAGGATGGCGAAACGGTTGCGCATCTCCTGGCCGCAATGCGCGAGCATGTGCCGCTGCAGCGCATGGCAGTCGTCCTGCGCCAGCAGCATGGCGTCGGGCACGGCCAGCAGCGTGACGTCCGGAACCTGTCGCAGGGCATCGATGCCGGCGCGCAGTGCGCCGACGCCGGGCGCGTCATGGTAATCGCCGATGGAGACGATATGGCAGGCGCCGCCGCCGTTGCTGAAAAAGAGCCGCATGCTGTGATACAGCAGGAATCTTCCGCCGGCCTGGTGCAGCGCGCAGGGCCTTGCAGCGCCTGGGTCTGTATTCACCTCAAGCGTGAATTCCGGCACGGGCGCGCCGCCGAAACAGGCTTCAAATTCCTCCATCGAGGTGATGCGCCAAGGCTGGTTGCGCAGCGATGCCCCTTGATGGCTGGCGCTGGCCGTGTAGCCGACAAAGGCTGGCACGGCCGTCGCGACCTCGATGACGGCATTGGGGAAGGCGTTTTTTTCCACGATATACACGCCGGGAGTCTGGTATTGCGCCATATGCATGCTTTCCTGGTGGGTCAGAGGGGGGGGGAGCCGAGCGATGGCTTAGTATAATCAGTTATCAGAGTAGCATGGAAATTTTATTGCTTACATCTATTTGATATTTCCAGTATTATTGAAGTATTGAGTTCATTGTTTATTTCCGGATACCCGCCCCATGCTGACCGCTTTCCTGATCTTTCTCGCTACCTTAACCCTCGTCATCTGGCAGCCGCGCGGCCTGGGCATCGGCTGGAGCGCCGTCATCGGCGCCGGCGTGGCCCTGCTGGCCGGCGTCATCCACTGGGGCGACATTCCCGTCGTCTGGCTATCGTGTGGAACGCCACCGGCACTTTCATCGCCGTGATCATCATCAGCCTGCTGCTGGACGCGGCCGGCTTCTTCGAATGGGCGGCGCTGCACGTGGCGCGCTGGGGCGGCGGCAGCGGCAAAAAGCTGTTCGTGCTGCTGGTCCTGCTGGGCGCGCTGGTATCGGCCGTGTTCGCCAACGACGGCGCGGCCCTGATCCTCACGCCCATCGTCATCGCCATGCTGCGCGCGCTGAAGTTTTCCGCCAGGGCCACGCTGGCCTATGTGATGGCGGCCGGCTTCATCGCCGACACGGCCAGCCTGCCGCTGGTGGTGTCGAACCTGGTGAACATCGTCTCGGCCGACTATTTTAAAATTGGCTTTGCCGAGTACGCCTCCGTGATGGCGCCCGTCAACGTGGTGGCCGTGCTGGCCACCCTGGGCGCCTTGCTGCTCTTTTTCCGCAAGGATATTCCACGCGACTATGCGCTGGCGCAGCTCAAGCAGCCCGGCGCCGCCATCCGCGACCTGGCCACCTTCCGCGCCGGCTGGCTGGTGCTGGCACTGCTGCTGGCGGGCTTTTTCTCGCAAGAAAGCCTGGGCGTGCCCATCAGCCTGATCGCCGCCGTGGGCGCCGCGCTGCTGCTGGGCGTGGCCGCCAAGGGCCACGTGATTTCCACGCGCCATGTGATCCGCCATGCGCCGTGGCACATCGTCGTCTTTTCGCTGGGCATGTACCTGGTCGTCTACGGCTTGCGCAATGCGGGTCTCACGGCCTACCTGACGGGCGTGCTCAACCACTTTGCCCAGTACGGCGTGTGGGGCGCGGCCATGGGCACGGGCGTGCTGACGGCGTTATTGTCGTCCGTGATGAACAACCTGCCGACGGTGCTGGTGGGCGCGCTGGCGATCGACCCCACCACGGCGCAGGGGGCCGTGCGCGAGGCCATGATCTACGCCAACGTCATCGGCAGCGACCTGGGGCCGAAGATCACGCCCATCGGCAGCCTGGCCACCTTGCTGTGGCTGCACGTGCTCGACAGCAAGAATATCCACATCTCGTGGGGATACTATTTCCGCGCCGGCATCGTGCTGACCGTGCCCGTGCTGCTGGCCACCCTGGCGGCACTGGCGCTGCGCCTGTCCTGAGTTCCGTGTATCGTAGTGGCTGACAGCAACTTTATCTGGAAAGCCATGAAATTACTTCTCGTGGGCGCCACCGGCCTGGTGGGCCGCCATGTGCTGGCGCTGGCGCTGGCCGATGCCCGCGTCACGGCCGTGGTGGCGCCCGTGCGGCGGGCCCTGCCTGCCCATGCGAAGCTGCAGGCGCCCCTCGTCGATTACGACCGCCTGCCGTCCGGGGCGCCCTGGTGGCAGGCCGACGCCGTCATCTGCACCCTGGGCACGACCATGAAGGCGGCGGGCACGCGGCACGTGTTCCGCCGCGTCGACCACGACTATCCGCTGGCCGTGGCGCGCCTGGCGCTGGCGGCCGGCACGCCCGCCTATGTGCTCAATTCCGCCGCCGGCGCCAACGCGTCTTCGCGCATTTTCTACAACCGCGTGAAGGGCGAGCTGGAACGCGACCTGGCGGCGCTGGGCTTTGCCTCGCTCACGCACGTGCGCCCGGGCCTGATCGGCGGCGAGCGCGACGAGGTGCGCGCGGGCGAGGGCGCCGCGCTGCGCATCCTGCGCGTGCTGGGGCCCGTGCTGCCGGCGCGCTGGCGCATCAATCCGGCGCCGCGCATCGCGCAAGCCCTGCTGGAAGCGGCGATTGCCGCCGCGCCGGGCGTGCACGTGGTGACGTCGGAGCGCCTGCTGTGAGCGCGCGCCCCGTATAATTCGCGTTCATCTACTTGCGAGTACAAACCATGCAGACAGTACGTGTTTACCAGGCCGGCGACCGCGCCGCCTGCCTGGCCCTGTTCGACGGCAATACGCCGCGTTTTTTCGACCCGTCGGAGCGCGTCCGCTTTGCCGCCTGGCTCGATACATCGACGCAGCCCTATGTGGTCATCGAGCGCGTCCAGGATGGCGCGGCGCGCATCGTCGCCTGCGGCGGCCATGCGATCGAGGCGGATGGCGTGACGGCCAGCCTGTCCTGGGGCATGGTGGCGCAGGACCTGCACGGCCAGGGGCTGGGCCAGGCATTGACGCAGGCGCGCCTGGAAGCGATCGGCGCCATGCCGCAGCTGACCCGCGTGACCATGAATACCAGCCAGCACACGCAGGGCTTCTATGCGCGCTTCGGCTTCGCGGCCGTGAAGGTGACGCCGGATGGCATCGGCCCGGGCCTCGACCAGTGGGATATGGTCTTGCCGCTGGCGCCAGTGCCGCCGAAGGATGCAGCGTGAGCGCCATCGACCGCCACATCGCCGCCGTCCCGCTGGACAAAGCCTATCGTTTGCTCAATCACGGCCCGTCCATCCTCGTTTCGGCGCGCCACGGCGGCGTGGACAACGTGATGGCCGCCGCCTGGGCTTGCGCCCTCGATTTCGCGCCGCCCAAGCTCACCGTGGTGCTGGACAAGGCCACGCGCACGCGCGCGCTGGTCGAAGGCAGCGGCACGTTCGTCATCCAGGTGCCGACGGCGGCGCAGCTGCAGCTCACGCATGCCGTGGGCACGCACAGCCTCGATGCGCAGCCCGACAAACTGGCGCGCGCCGGCGTGCAGCTGTTCCAGATGGACGGGTTTGACCTGCCGTGCGTGGCCGGGTGCGCCGCCTGGCTGGCCTGCCGGCTGCTGCCGGAACCGCACAACCAGACTACGTATGACCTGTTCATCGGCGAAGTGGTAAGCGCCTGGGCCGATACGCGCGTGTTCCGCGACGGGCACTGGCATTTCGAGGATGCCGATCCTGCATGGCGCAGCCTGCATTACATCGCCGGCGGGCGTTTTTATGCGATCGGCGAGGCGCTCGACGCGGACGCCTGAGCCATCGTGTTGAATAGTCCTGCCGACTAATCCCGCTTAATCGAGGGCGATGATCCGGTCGTTCGCGCCCGGCACGCAGCCGTCGGCGATGGGCTCCCAGCCCCGGTGCACCACCACCTGTTTGCCGTCGTGGCAGATTTCCACGCGCTCGCTGGCGGGCAGGCGCTGGCGCGCGAACGCTTCCAGGCCGGCCGGCAGGCTCACGTCCAGCAGCATCGAGCGTATCGCCTCGGGCGGGTGGTCGTCCATGTGCACGAGCGGCACGAAAATCGAGCCGAGCATCAGCCAGCGCGCGCCCACGTCGACGGGCGCCGGCGCGTAGGGGGCGGCGCGCAGCCAGTCCTGGGCGCGGGCGCGCAGGTCGGCGCCATCGGCCAGTTCGCCCCAGGCGGCGGCCATCAGTTCCACCACCCACTGGTTGCAATTCTGGTATTTCAGGCTATACGCATAGGCGTTGGCGCTGTAGCGGCCGGCCAGCAGGTGCTGCACGCGCGACGGGTCGAGCAGGGCGCGGCGCAGCGCCGGCGTGGTTTCCGCCGGCAGCTTGAGCAGCGAGATGTAGCCGAGCGCGGGATTTTCCGTGCCCATGACGAAACCGGCCGTGCCCTGGTCGAAGATGCGCGGGCGGCCTTCGTCGCAGGCGTAGTACAGCTGGCGCGCGGACCAGCCGTCGTCGCCATCGTGGCGCCAGGCCAGCGCCGCATGCGAATAGCGGATGCCGAAGCGGGCCAGGTCCAGGCCCGAGCGGCTGATCAGGGCCACGCCGCCTTCGCTGGCGGCCAGTTCGTCGCGCACGACGGCGGCAAAGCGCAGCAGGCGGTCCTGCTCCGTGGCCGTGAGTTCCTGCGCGCGGTCGCAAAAGCGCGAGGAGGCCAGCGACGTGCCCGCGTGCGCGGCGCCGGCGCTGCCGAAAACGGCGCAGGCGCCCAGCAGCGGCGCCAGGTGGCGCAGGGTCAAGCGAGGGATCAAAGGCTGACGGGACGCGTGGCCAGTTCGCCGTGCCAGTCGTCGGCCAGCACGAGGAAGAAGGCGGCGCGCGTGTCGTTGCGCGAGAATTCGATGCCGTAGGCGCGGTTTTGCGCATGCACCACGTCGCCTTGCGCCAGCTGCTGCTTGTCGAGCGCCGCCTGCGGCAAGTCCAGCACGAGCGGCGCCTGCGCGGCGTCCGCCTGCAGGGTCAGGCGGGTCATGCCGTCGCGGCCCGGCAGGGCGGCCACGTCGATGATGCGGTAAGGGCCGTTGGCCACCTTGTTGTCGCGCGAGGAGCTGTTGCTCGATCCCTTGAGCGAATCGGAAATGCTGCCGCTCGACTGCGAGCCGGCGCTGGAGGCCGAGGAAACGAAGCTGTCGGCGTTGGCGTTGCACGCCACGGTCAGGGCTGCGGCCAGGCCGAGCATGCGTAAGGAGGTAGTCAAGGCAGTTTTCCAGTGTACTGAGGTGGCGGTGGCATAAGGGCGCTGGCCGGGTCCATCCCGGCCAGCGCCATCATAGCAGAAGGCCCCTCAGCTGAGGAGTACCGCGATCAGGCCTTTCGCCTCGGCCGACGGATGCTCGCGCAGCGCCTGCAGCACGGGGTCGGTGTCCAGGTAGGTGCGCAGCGACTCGCTGACGGTGATGCTGGCCTGCGGCAGCGGCGAAGGCACGGGCGCCAGCGCCTTGGCCAGCAGCAGGGTGTCGCGCAAGCCGACGGGCGGCAGCATGATGGTCGAGCCGGGCAAGGCATTGACGGCGTCGGCCACGGAGGGCGGCACGCCCAGCTGCTGCAGCAGGGCGCGGCCGATGACTTCCAGCGCGGGCGCCATCTGCGTTTCCAGCTGCGCGTACAGGCCCGGCGTGCGGTCGGCCTGCGCCAGCAGGTAGACGCCGGCCACTTCGTGCACGATGCCCGCGAAGAGGGCGGTGTCGGCGTCCGTGTGCGTGACGGCGCGGGCGACTTCATGCGACAGGGCGGCCACGTGCACGGTGTGCGCCCACAGCTGGCTGGCGCGGGCGCGCAGCTCGGGGTCCTTGATGCCGGCGTTGAGCTGGCGGATGACGGCCGCCGTCGCCAGCGCATACAGGTTGCGGTGCCCCAGGCGCTCGACGGCCGCGCGCACGCTGGTGATGGCCGGCGCCAGTCCCGGCGCGAACAGGGCCGAGTTGGCCAGCGCCACGGCCCGCGCGCAAAGCGTGGGTTCGCACAGCAGCAAGCGGCTGATCTCGGCCGAATGGCAATCGGGATTGGCCAGCTCCTTTTGCAGGAGCAGGGCCGTGTTGACGCTGGTGGGGAAAGCCAGGGTTTCCGTTTCGGCGCTGGCCAGGAGTTGCGCCAGGCTGCTGAGAGTGTTGACGTGCATGGGTAGGGGCCGCGAAATAGCAATACCCGATATTAGCAGGCTATGCGCTGCGGCAGGCGTTCCGCAGCGCGCGCCGGTGGCGGAAGCGGCCGCCGCCAGGAGGGACTGGACGCACCGTGGAGAGCGGCCAGAGGGTGTCCTGAACGGCGGCACGGTGCGGGGCGTGCAGCAGGCCGCTCAGGGCAGCAGCAGGGAATGCTGGCTGGCCGTGTGGAAATCGCGCCAGACGCGGTTGATGTCCGTGTCGTCGCGGGCCGCGTACAGGCCGCAATACGGATACAGGCCGTCGACGGCGGCGCGGCAGGCGGCCACCAGCTCCAGCGAACGCGCTTGCACGGCCTGCATTTCTTCCGCTGCCAGCGCCGCGCCGGCCGCCACGCGCGCCCAGCTGTCGTCCAGCACGGCGTAGAAACGGGCGCGGGCGGCCGCGAACGCTGCCTGCTGTTCCCGCAGGATGGCGGCCACTTGCGGCACGTCCAGCAGCGGCAGGCCGGCGCGCGCGTGGCGGCGGTGGCGCATGCATTCCTCGGCCAGACCGATGAAATGGCTGGCCATGCCGGCCACGTTGGCGGCCAGGGTGACGTAGGCGAGCGAGTAAAACGGGTAGCGGTACAGGGGACCGGGCGCCGTCGCGGCGCTGGCATCGATGGTGAAGCCGTGCTCCTTGCCCAGCCACGCGCCATCGATGCGGTAGCTGTGCGAAGCGCTGGCGCGCATGCCCAGGCTGTTCCACGAGGGCACCAGCCGCACCAGCGCGGCCGGCACGAGGAAGGCGCGGATGCGCGGCTGGCCGTCGGCGTCGAGCAGGGGCTGGCCATCGCGCTGCAGGCGGGCGTTCAGGGTGAAGTGCGTCGCCATCGGCGCGCCGCTGGCGTAGTCCCAGCTGCCCGTGATGCGGTAGCCGTCGCCTTCCTCGTCGGCGCAGCCCGTGGCCGCGCCGCTGCCGCCCAGGCAGGCGCGCGGCGTGCCGATGATGGCGCGCGCCAGCTCGGGGGCGAGGAAACCCGCGAACCAGCCGGCGCCCGCGCACAGGGTCAGCACCCAGCCC
>CAUSDR010000155.1:0-11766 GCA_963530105.1 uncultured Janthinobacterium sp. | reverse complement strand
CTGAATTCGCCGCTCGGATGTTCGATGGACAGCGTCGGGCCGGCGCCGGCGGGGACGTCGGCGATGCCTTGCGCGATCGCGCCGGGCAGCACGCAGGCGGTGGCGACCGTCACGGCCGCCAGCACGCCGATCGATTCGTGGCAGACGTGCGGGATGAAGCAGCGCGTGGCCAGGCTGCCGCCGGCGCGCGGCGCGGCGATCAGGCACATTTTCGGATAATTCTTGGCTGCCACGTCGCCCAGGCCCATCAGCGGGCCGGCGGCCAGGCGCAACGCTTCGATGCGCGCGCGCAGCGGCGTGTTGGCATTCAGGCTGGCCACGCTCTCGTCGCCGGCCAGGCCAAAATCGGCGGCGCGCACCAGCACCATCGGCATGCCGTTGTCGATCAGCGTGGCATCGACCTCGAACGGGGCCGTGCCGCCGACGCGGATGCGGTCCAGCGCCCGGCCGCTGGGCAAGAGTGCCGGGCAGACGGAGCCGGCCGTGTCGAGAAAGTTGATGCTGATCGGCGCCGCCGTGCCCGGCACGCCGTCGATGCGCGCCGCGCCGCCGTAGCGCAGCTTGCCGCCCGGCGTCGGCATGCTGACATCGCATTGCATGTTCGTGTTGAGCGTCAGGATGCGCGCCGTGGTGACGCCGTCGGCGACGGGCAGCAAGCCCCGTTCCAGCGCAAAGGGCAGCACGGCGGCCAGCATGTTGCCGCAGTTGGGCGTGACGTCCACCGTGTCGTCGGCCGGCTGCAGCTGGGCGAACAGGAAATCGAGATCCACGCCCGGCGTCTGGCTGCGGCGCACGATGCCGGCCTTGCTGGTCAGCGGATGGGCGCCGCCCAGTCCGTCGATCTGGCGCGGGTCGGGTGAACCCAGGGCGGCCAGCAGCACGCGGTCGCGCGCGGCGCGGTCGCGCGGCAGGTCCGTTTCCAGGAAAAACGGGCCGCGCGATGTGCCGCCGCGCATCAGCATGCAGGGAATGGCGCGCAGGTCGGAGTCGGGATCTTGGTGCATGGGGAAGAGGGGGCTGTGTAAGTGCGGCCA
Source organism: uncultured Janthinobacterium sp. (assembly GCA_963530105.1). Lineage (GTDB taxonomy): Bacteria > Pseudomonadota > Gammaproteobacteria > Burkholderiales > Burkholderiaceae_D > Janthinobacterium. The sequence goes on along the minus strand of CAUSDR010000155.1, from coordinate 10,732 downwards.
GTATCGTGGCGCGCCCGCTGTGCGTGGTTGCATTGTGGGCCATGCTTTGTTCTAATCTGCTTATCGATCTTGGTTTTTATCTTCCTGGAGTATTCATGTTGCTGGTCAGCCTGCGTCACTTGCACGCCTTTAATGTCGTTGCCGCCACGGGCGGCATCCGCCGCTCGTCCGAGAGTCTGTACCGCGCTTCGTCGGCCGTGGCCCGTTCCGTGGCCGCGCTGGAAGCGAGCCTGGAGGTGCGCCTGTTCGAGCGCAAGGGGCGCGGCATGCTGCTGACGGCCGCCGGCGAGGTGGTGCGCGTGCGCGCCGAGCGCATCGAGGCGGAGCTGCGCCTGGTGCGCGACGACGCCGTGCGCCTGCGCGACCGCGTCGGCAGCAAGGTGGGCGGCCTGGAGGCGCTGCTCAACGAACGGCGCCTGCAGGCGGCGGCGCTGCTGGCTGAAGTGCACCACATGCCCAGCGTGGCGCGCGCCATGGGCGTGTCGCAGTCGGCCGTCAGCCAGGCCATTGCGCGCCTGGAAGACATGCTGGGCCAGCCCCTGTTCCTGCGCACGGCGCACGGCATGGTGCCCACCGATGCGGGGCGGCGCTGGGTCGAGTCGTTCGAGCGGGTGCTGGCCGAACTGCGGCATATCCCCGAGGACATCGCCGCGCTGGCAGGCGTGGTGCTGGGCGTGGTCAGCATCGGCGCCTTGCCGCTGGCGCGCTCGCAACTGCTGCCGCTGGCCATCGCCGCCGTGCTGGCGCGCCATCCGCAACTGCACGTCCGCTCGCTGGAAAGCCCGTACGAGGAGCTTACTGCCAGCCTGCTGAGCGGGCGGATCGACTTCATCGTCGGTGCGCAGCGCGCCGGCACGGGCGACGCCTTCGTCTCGCGCCCGCTGTTTCAGGACGCGGCGGCGCTGGTGGCGCGCAGCGGCCATCCGCTGGCGTCGCGCAAGAAGCTGGGCCTGCACGACCTGGCCGGCTATCCCTGGGTGCTGTCGCGCGCCGGCACGCCGCTGCGCGAATCGCTGCTGCAGTTTTATGCGGGGCAGGGGGCGCCGGCGCCCGTGCCTGCCGTCGAGACGGGCGACCTGGCGCTGCTGCGCGGCTTGCTGGTGGCCAGCGACATGCTGACAGTGCTGTCCGCGCACCAGCTGCACCACGAGGTGCGGACGGGCCAACTGGTGGTGCTGCCGTTCGAGATGCGGGGCATGGAGCGGGGCATCGGCGTGACCCTGCGCAAGGGCGCCCACCTGTCGCCCGGCGCCCACGCGCTGCTGGCGGAAATCGAGGCCGCGAGCGCGCGCTGGGGCGCGCACGCCTAGCCGCCAGATTTCCTTCGGCGCCAGAAGCCGATAAGCAAATTGAAACGGTACGGCAAGCAAAAGCAATACTTCCCTTCCTGTCAAAACGTACACTGCGAGAGCGGTGGCGCTGCCATCTGTCTTTACAGTTCTTTACATAAAACATAGATCCAGACAGGAGACTTAATGAATATAGGACAAACGCTCGATGTCAGAGCACATATCAATAACAGGAAGATGAGCCGCTACCAGTGGCTCTTGCTGGCCCTGTGCTTCCTCATCGTCGCCACCGACGGCATGGATGTGGCGATCATGGGCTTCCTGGCGCCCGACATCATCCGCGAGTGGGGCATTTCGCGCGCCGCCTTTGGCGTCGTGATGAGCGCCGCGCCGATCGGCCTGGCCGTCGGCGCCCTGCTGGTCGGTCCCATGTCGGACAAATACGGCCGCAAGAAGCTGCTGATGGCCTCCGTAGCCTGGTTCGGCCTGTTCAGCATTCTCAGCGCCTTTGCCGGCGATGTCGTCACCTTGTCGGCGCTGCGCTTCCTCACGGGCCTGGGTCTGGGCGCGGCCATGCCGAACACCACCACGCTGTTGTCGGAGTATGTGCCGGAGCGCTCGCGCAGCGGCCTGATCGCCTTCATGTTTACGGGTTTTAACCTGGGCTCGGCGCTGGTCGGCTTCGGCGCGGCGGCCCTGCTGCCCGCGTACGGCTGGCGCACGGTGCTGATCGTCGGCGGCGCCATCCCCCTGGCCTGCCTGCCGTTCTACATGCTGCTGGTGCCCGAATCCGTGCGCTTCCTGGTGGTGCGCCAGTTCCCCGCCGAACGCATCGCGCGCACCCTGCGCCGCGTGGTGGGCGGCGAGGTGCCGTCAGGCGTGGCATTTACCATCAGCGAACCGCAGGTGACGGGGTCGCAGCCGGGCAAAGTACTGTTGTCGCCTGCTTATCGCTCGATTACCCTGTCGCTCTGGGGCACCTATTTCATGGGCCTGCTGGTGATCTACCTGCTGAGCGGCTGGCTGCCGACCCTGATCAAGGATGCTGGCATGCCGATCGAGCGCGCCGCCAACATCACGGCCCTGTTCCAGCTGGGCGGCACCGTCGGCGCCCTGATCGTCGGCTACCTGATGGATCGCATGGCGGCCAACCGCGTCATCGCCGCCGCCTATCTGGCCGGTGCGGTCTTCATCCTGTTCCTGGCGTCGGGCAGCGTGGCCTCGTCGAGCTTTGCCGGTTTCGTGCTGCTGGCCGGCTTCTGCATGAGTGGTGCGCAAACGGGCCTGAACGCCTTCGCGCCATCGTGCTACCCGACCGCCGTGCGGGCCACGGGCGTGAGCTGGATGCTGGGCGTGGGACGCTTCGGCAGCATCCTCGGTTCGTTCGCCGGCGGCTTGCTGCTGTCGATGGGCTGGGGTTTCAGCGCCGTGATCGCCATCCTGGCCGTGCCAGCCTGCATCGCCGCCATCTTCATCATCTTCAACAAATCCGCCGGCCTGCGCGCCGTGGCAGTTTAGGAGCCATCATGGCCAATATCATCGGCGCCATCGCCTGTTCGCACACGCCCACCATCGGTTTTGCGCTCGACGCCGCCAAGCAGCAGGATGCCGTCTGGGCACCCATCTTCAAGGCCTTCGAGCCGGTGCAGCAATGGCTGGCGGAGAAAAAGCCCGACGTCCTGCTGGTCATCTACAACGACCATGTCACGTCCTTCTTCTTCGACCATTATTCCGCCTTTGCACTGGGCATCGGCGAGCGCTACGAGGCGGCCGATGAAGGCGGTGGCGCGCGCAGCCTGCCACCCGTCGCCGGCCATGCGGGCCTGGCGCGCCATATCGGCGCGTCGCTGATGGCCGACGAGTTCGACATGTCCTTCTTCCAGGACAAGCCGCTCGACCATGGCTGCTTCTCGCCCCTGTCCATCCTGTGGCCGCATGCAGGCAGCTGGCCGGGCAGCATCGTGCCGCTGCAGATGGGCGTGCTGCAGTTTCCCGTGCCGTCGGCGCGCCGCTGCTACAAGCTGGGGCAGGGCTTGCGCCGCGCCATCGAAAGTTATCCGGAGGACCTGAACGTGGTGCTGGTCGCCACCGGCGGGCTGTCGCACCAGGTGCATGGCGAACGGGCCGGCTTCAACAATACGCCGTGGGATCATGCCTTCCTCGAGCTGTTCGAGAACGATCCGGAAGCCCTGCTGAACATGACCCAGGCGGACTTCGCCCGCCTGGGGGGCTGGGAAAGCGCCGAGATCATCATGTGGATGGCCATGCGTGGCGCCATGTCGGCCAGCCTGCGCTGCCTGCACCGCGAATACTACCTGCCGTCGATGACGGGTATCGCCGTGGCGCTGTATGAAAACGCCGTCGTCGCCGACCCGGCGCTGACGGCGCGGGCCGTCGAACAGCACCGCGCGCACATCGGCCACCAGACGCGGGGCGTGGAAGAGCTGCCCGGCACGTATCCATTCACGCTGGAGACCAGCGTGCGCGCCTACCGCATCAACAAGTATCTGCACCAGCTGATACAGCCGGCGTTCCGCCAGCGCTTCCAGGCCACGCCCGAGGCCACGTTCGAGGAGGCGCAATTGACGGCGCAGGAGCGCGCGATGATCGCCGCGCGCGACTGGCGCGCCATGATCCGGTATGGCGTGATCTTCTTCCTGCTGGAAAAGCTGGGCGCCGCCGTCGGCGTGTCGAACCTGCACATCTACGCGGCCATGCGCGGCCAGTCGCTGGCCGATTTCCAGCAAACCCGCAATGCCCCGGGGGCGCTGTACTCGGTGGCGTCGACCGCCACGAGCGGCGCCACGGACTGGGACAAGCCCGCCGCCACCTGAATCCTACCGCTGTCGCAGCGGCAGCGCCGCCTCGCACGAGGCTGCGCTATCCCGACACGCCTGTTCAAAACCAAAAAATGGAGACACCATGACGCACACCTTGCCATTTCGCCGCCTGCCGCTGGCCCTGCTGCCCCTCGTTGCGGCGGCCGTTGCCGCTTGCGGCGGCACGCCCACCACGCCCGCCGCCACCACGGCCTCCCTGACCAGTATCAGGGCAGCCGTCGCCTGCGCCTCGCTGGCCGGCATGGGCATTCCCATTGCGGACATCGGCCTGCCCAGTGGCGGCGCCAGCGTGCTGGCCGCCGTGCCGGTGACGGACACGGACAGCGCCGGCAGCGCCCGCGATTACTGCAAGGTCACGGGGAATATTCATCCGCTCGACCCTGCCGCCGCGCCGATCCGCTTCGAAGTCAACCTGCCGGCCAGCTGGAACCAGCGCGCCTTGCAGATGGGGGGCGGCGGCACGGATGGCACCGTGGTGACGGGCCTGGGCAGCTATGTCAGCCAGCCGGACACGCAGGCCACGGCGCTGGCGCGCGGATTCGTCACGCTGGGCAGCGATTCCGGCCACAACGCCGACAAGGATCCGCCGTTCGACACCCATTTCGCCCTGAACCAGGAGCAGTTGCTGAACTTCGGCCAGTACCAGATCAAGAAGACGCTGGACACGGCACGCGCGCTGATGAAGGCGTATTACGGCCAGGCGCCCCGCTATATCTATTTTGCCGGCGGTTCGCAGGGCGGCCACGAAGCCTTCGATGCCGCGCAGCGCTACCCCGACGACTATGACGGCGTGATCGCCATGTTCCCGGCCTATAACATCATCAATATGCACCTGGGTGCGCTGGCGCAGGTACAGGCGCTGTACGGCAAGCAGTCCGGCGTGGCCAGCGCCGCCTGGATGAATCCGGCCAAGGTGGCGATGCTGGTGAAGGCGGCGGTGGCGGCGTGCGACAGCCTGGATGGCGCTGCCGACGGTCTCATCAGCAATGTCCAGGCCTGCAATGCGGCATTCACCATCGAGACCGTCAAGGCCAGGCTGCGCTGCGCCGAAGGCGCCGATACGGGCGATACCTGCCTGTCCGACGCGCAGATCGGCGCCGTGGCCAGGATCAATGCGCCGGTGAACTACAGTTTTGCGTTTTCCGGCGGCTCGACCAGTTATCCGCGCTGGCCCATCCTCGAAGGCGGCACCTTCCTGAACAATCATCTGGGCAAGAGCAATGTCGTGCAAAACCCGCCCGTGCTGCCATTCGATCCCGTCAACGGTTCGCCGTTCCAGATGGGACCTGCGGCGGGCACGGTGCGCGGCATCATCGTCCAGGATTTCAGCATCGATACCCTGGCGTTCGATCCGGAACGCTGGATACCCCGCATCCAGGCCGTATCGGGCTGGATGGACGCGGCCAGCGTGAACCTGGACCGTTTCAAGGCCAGGGGCGGCAAGCTGCTGCTGGCGCACGGCACCATCGACGATTCGATCTCGCCCCACAACAGCATCCGCTACTACGACAAACTCGTGGCCGCCTATGGCCAGAGCGCGGCCGACGCCTTTTCGCGCTTTTACCTGATCCCCGGTTTCGGCCATGGCGAGGGCATTTTCAATGCCAAATGGGATTCCCTGGCCGCGCTGCAGGCCTGGGTCGAGGTGGGGCAGGCACCCCGGGACCAGGTCACCAGCGATGGCAACAGCGGTTCCGGCGGCCGTACGCGTCCGCTGTGCGTCTATCCGCAATACCCGAAATACAGCGGCAGCGGCGACCTCAACACCGCCGCCAGCTACCAGTGCAGCCAACCATAACAAACTAAAACACCCCCAAGGAGACCAGCATGACAAAAATCAGCACCCTCAGTTTCATCGCCGCCGCCGTCCTCGCCCCCAGCGCCGCGCACGCGCAAAGCAGCATCACCACCTATGGCATCATCGACGCGGCCGTCGAGTATTACAGCAATGCCGACGCCGCCGGCAACAGCGTCACGCGCATGCCCAGCCTGGGCGGCGGCATGTTCCCGTCGCGCCTGGGTTTTCGCGGCGTGGAAGACCTGGGCGGCGGCCTGAAAGCCGTCTTCGTGCTGGAGAACGGCTTCGCGCCCGACACCGGCGTGCTGGGGCAGGGCAACCGCCTGTTTGGCCGCCAGGCGAACGTGGGCCTGTCCGGCAGCTGGGGCAGCGTCACTTTCGGCCGCAACTACAACATGCTGACCACCTCGACCTATGACGTCGACATCATCGGGCCGTCGCAATATGGCCTGGGCTCGCTCGACCCCTTCATTCCGAACGGGCGCAGCGACAATGCCATTGCCTACAAGGGCACTTTCAGCGGCGTAACCGTGGGCGGCAGCTACAGCCTGGGCCGCGATACCTCGGCGGCCGGTGGCCCGGCCGGCACGAATTGCGGCGGTGAAAGCGCCAGCGACGCCATGCAGTGCCGCGAATGGTCGGCGCTGCTGCGCTACGATGGCCAGGGTTTTTCGCTGATGAGCGCCTATGACCGCATCTACGGCGGTCCGGCCGCGTCCGGCGGCTTGAGCAGCAGCGACAAGACGGATAGCCGCTTCCATGCCGCCGCCTTGTTCAAGTCGGACCTCTGGCGCGTGGGCGGCGGGGTGATCACGCGCAGGAATGAAGGCTCGGCCACGCCGCGCAGCAATCTGTACTACCTTGGCGGCGCCTACAATGTGACGCCGCTGCTGACGCTTGACGCCCAGCTGGCCAGGCTCGATTATCGCGACAGCAATAACGACAGTGGGCAAGTGCTGCTGCGCGCCATTTACAACCTGTCCAAACGCAGCGCCGTGTATGCGGCCGTGGGCCGCATCAGCAATGACGGCACGGCGGCGCTGGCACTGAGCGCCGGCGGCACGGTCGGCGCCGGCAAGACGCAGTCCGGCATCATCGCCGGCATCAAGCACAGCTTCTAGGGCGGCCGTCCGCCAGGCGCGCGCTAATCAAACGACAATGTTGCTAAGCTTGTCCCATACAAGGAGGGCGCATGTCCGACATCATCGAATGGTTGCAATGGCCGGCCATGGCCGCTTCGCTGCTGGCGGCCTGGCTGGTCGGCTCGCGCACGGCCGCGCGGCGCTTTGCGGGCTTCTGGGTTTTCTTGTTCAGCAACGTGCTGTGGGTCTGCTGGGGCTGGCAAGACGGGGCCTGGGCACTGATCGTCCTGAACGGGTGCCTGGCCCTGACGAATGTGCGCGGCATCGTCAAGAACGAGCGCTCGTAACACCATTTGCGCCATATTATGCTCAAAAGAATATTTGTTTCCATTGTCTTATACATGCGGGGATCGCGGGCTTGCGCCCATTTCCCGGCGGAAATCCTTGATATCGGCCTGTCCGGCGCGGATATTTGCTGTCTTATATAAGATTCCTCGCCATCGGATACACAAACAGCGGCAGGACAGTCTAAAATACGTGGTGGGCAAGCACGGCGTCACCGCCGGCACACTAGCCGTCCAAAGCAAGGCTAACCGTCCTGTGTTTGGAATGAAGAAAGTTAACCACCAGGCATCACCGCATACAAGGGAATGAACATGGCAACACAAAAATCCAAAATCATCTACACGCTGACTGACGAGGCGCCGCTGCTCGCGACGTATTCCCTGCTGCCAATTATCAAAAAATTCACCGCGCCGGCCGGCGTGGACGTCGTTTCCAGCGATATTTCGGTGGCGGCACGTGTATTGGCCGAATTCCCGGAATTCCTGACGGACGCGCAAAAAGTCCCGAATACCCTGGCGGAACTGGGCAAGCTGACCCAGCTGGCCGACACCAACATCATCAAGCTGCCGAACATCAGCGCCTCGCAAGGCCAGCTGATCGCCTGCGTGCGCGAATTGCAAGGCCGTGGCTACAAGCTGCCGGACTACCCGGAAGATGCGAAAACGGAAGAAGAAAAAGCCCTGAAGGCCCGCTACGGCAAGTGCATCGGCAGCTCCGTCAACCCGGTCCTGCGTGAAGGCAACTCCGACCGCCGCGCACCGAAGGCGGTCAAGGAATACGCGCGCAAGCACCCGCATTCGATGGGCGAATGGAGCCAGGCGTCGCAAACCCACGTCTCGCACATGCACCATGGCGACTTCTACCACGGCGAAAAATCGCTGACGCTGGAAAAAGCGCGCGATGTCAAAATGGAACTGGTCACGGCTTCGGGCAAGACCATCGTGCTGAAACCGAAGGTGTCCCTGCAAGCGGGCGAAATCATCGACAGCATGTTCATGAGCAAGAAAGCGCTGCTGGAGTTCTACGAGAAGGAAATCGACGACGCCTTCAAGACGGGCGTGATGTTCTCGCTGCACGTCAAGGCCACCATGATGAAAGTGTCGCACCCGATCGTCTTCGGCCACTGCGTGCGCATTTTCTACAAGGACGCGTTCGCCAAGCACGCCGCGCTGTTCGACAAGCTGGGCGTGAATGTCAACAATGGCATGAGCAACCTGTACGACAAGATCGAAACCCTGCCGGCGTCGCAAAAGGATGAAATCCTCAAGGACCTGCACGCCTGCCACGCCAACCGTCCGGAACTGGCCATGGTCGATTCGGCCAAGGGCATCACCAACTTCCACTCGCCGAACGACATCATCGTCGACGCGTCGATGCCTGCCATGATCCGTATCGGCGGCAAGATGTGGGGCGCCGATGGCCGTCCGAAGGACGTCAAGGCCGTGATGCCGGAATCGACGTTCGCACGCATCTACCAGGAAATGATCGGCTTCTGCAAATGGCATGGCAACTTCGATCCGAAGACCATGGGCACCGTGCCGAACGTGGGCCTGATGGCGCAGCAAGCGGAAGAATACGGTTCGCACGACAAGACCTTTGAAGTGCCGGAAGGCGGCATCGCCAACATCACCGACCTGGAAACGGGCGAAGTGCTGCTGACGCAAACGGTGGAAGAGGGCGACATCTGGCGCATGTGCCAGGTCAAGGACGCGCCGATCCGCGACTGGGTCAAGCTGGCCGTCACGCGCGCGCGCAACTCGGGCATGCCTGCCGTGTTCTGGCTCGATTCCTACCGTCCGCACGAGAACGAAGTCATCAAGAAGGTACAGGTCTACCTGAAGGACCACGACACCAGCGGCCTGGACATCCAGATCATGTCGCAGACGCGCGCCATGCGCTACACGCTGGAACGCGCCTTCCGCGGCCTGGACACCATTTCCGTGACGGGCAACATCCTGCGCGACTACCTGACCGACCTGTTCCCGATCCTGGAACTGGGCACTTCGGCCAAGATGCTGTCGATCGTGCCGTTGATGGCCGGCGGCGGCATGTACGAAACGGGCGCCGGCGGTTCGGCACCGAAGCACGTCAAGCAGCTGGTGGAAGAAAACCACCTGCGCTGGGATTCGCTGGGCGAGTTCCTGGCGCTGGCCGTGTCGCTGGAAGACATGGGCATCAAGACGGGCAACGCCAAGGCGAAAATCCTGGCGAAAACCCTGGACGAAGCGACCGGCAAGCTGTTGGACAACAACAAGTCGCCATCGCCGCGCACCGGCGAGCTGGACAACCGTGGCAGCCATTTCTACCTGGCCATGTACTGGGCGCAGGCGCTGGCGGCACAGAAGGACGACGCCGAACTGGCGGCGCACTTCGCGCCAGTGGCCAAGGCCCTGGCCGACAACGAAGAAAAGATCGTTGCCGAGCTGAAGGCAGTGCAAGGCAAGGAAACGGATATCGGCGGCTACTACCTGCCCGATCCGGCGAAGACGGAAGCGGTCATGCGTCCGAGCGCCAGCCTGAACGCCGTGCTGGACAGCATCTGATGCCAGCCTGACCGTCAGCGGTTTTATACCGCTGGCGCATGAAAAAAACGCCGCCGGAAGCGATTCCGGCGGCGTTTTTCTTTTGCCGCAGTCTATTTATTATTTGTAGTGCTTGTAGACGCTGGTGCTGCCATTGTTTTTCACCAGCAGCACATCATAGGCATCCTTGTGCGGGCCTTCCATGCCGGGCGAGCCCATGGGCATGGCGGGCACGGCCAGTCCCCTGGCCTTGGGCTTGTCGCGCAGCAACTGCTTGATCTCGCTGGCCGGCACATGGCCTTCGATGGCGTAGCCGTTCACCATGCCCGTGTGGCAGGAACCCAGCGCGTCGGGAATGCCGGCCAGCTTGCGGTATTGCGCCGGCATCTCCACGTTTTTCGCGCGCACGCTAAAACCGTTCGCTTCCAGGTGCTTGATCCATTCGGAGCAGCAGCCGCAGGAAGCGCTCTTGAAGACGTCGATGACGGGCGCGGCCGCCATGGCGAGGAGGGGCAGGCCCAGCATGCCGGCGAAGGCGCCGCGCAGGAATACTTTCTTGATCATGGTTATGTCTTTCAGCTATGAATGTTCAGCGTATGCATGAACAGCGTGATAATGAGCAACATGCGCCGCATGGCGGCCGCATGAAGATGAAGCGGTGTCGTTTGAGAGGGGGCTGGCGCGGGCGGAAAATGCCCGCGCACCGATCACGCGTGCCGGGGCGGGCGCAGCGGGCCGTCGGGAATGAAGCCGGCGGTCAAGGTGGCGGCGGCGACGCTGACGTTTTCCGATGCCGTGATGGCGGGAATGGCGAGGCAGGCGGGCGGCATGCAGGCCGCCATGCACAGGGCGGAGC
>CAUSDR010000154.1:0-11849 GCA_963530105.1 uncultured Janthinobacterium sp. | reverse complement strand
CAACGGCCTCGTGCAGGGCGGCTTGCAGGTCGATACCAACAGCCTGACGGCCGGCTGGCACAACGCCCAGGGTCCCGTGCAGACGGTCGCGAACGGCAAGACGGCCGTGGTGGTGCAGCAGACGGCGGACAAGGCCATCCTGAACTGGGAAACGTTTAACGTCGGCAAGGACACGACCTTGACCTTCCAGCAGCAGAAGGATTGGGCCGTGCTGAACCGGGTCAATGACCCGCTGGCCCGTCCCAGCCAGATCCAGGGCCAGATCAAGGCCGATGGCACCGTGCTGCTGGTCAACCGCAACGGCATCGTGTTTACCGGCACGAGCCAGGTCGATACGCGCAGCCTGGTAGCGGCCGCGGCGCGCATCGGCGACGCGCAATTCCAGAAGGACGGCATCTACAGCCCTGGCACGGCGGGCGCCGCCACGTTCACGGAGGCGGCCGGCAAGGTGCAGGTGCTGGCCGGCGCGCGCCTCGCCAGCAATGCGCCCAAGGGCAGCACGGAAGGCGGCGGCCAGGTCATGCTGTTAGGCAAGGAAGTGCACAACGGGGGCGAAATCAGCACGCCCAAGGGCCAGGCCCTGCTGGCCGCCGGCGACAGCTTTACCATTAAAAAAGGCGTGGGCACGGATGGCAATCCGCTGTCGACCACGCGCGGCAGCGAAGTCACGCCCCAGTTCGCGGCCGGCAGCACGGCGGGCAAGGTCGTCAACACGGGCCTGATCCAGGCGCGCGAAGGCGACGTCACCCTGGCCGGGCGCGATGTGCGGCAGGACGGCGTGCTGCGGGCGACCACCACCACGGCCGCGCGCGGCACGATCCACCTGAACGCGCTGGGCAGCGACGCCGCCGTGACCCAGGGACGGGGCGCCACCACGGCCATCGTCATCGAGGACGATGGCAAGACGACGGCGTTCGACAGCCAGCGCGACGCCATGCGCGGCCCGGCCGTCGGCACGGAAAACATCGCCGCCGTGAATGACCGCCGCGACCAGTCGCGCATCGAGATCGGCAGCGCCGGCACGGTGGAATTCATGGGCGATTCGCTGACCCTGGCCACGGGCGGCCAGCTCGCCGTCAACGCCGCCAGCCGCAGCCTCGTGCGCGACGGCGCGCAGCTCGACGTGTCCGGCGCCGTCGGCGTCAAGGTGGCGATGGCAGCGAACAATGTCGAAATCAACGTGCAGGGCAACGAACAGCGCGACGCACCCGTCAACCGCGACGGCAAGGCATTGATCAACAACAATATCTGGGTCGACCGCCGCAAGCTCGTATTCGTACCCAAAGGCACGAACGGCTACGACAGCGACCGCTGGTACACGGCGGGCGGCTTGCTGGAAGTGGCCGGCTACCTGGGCACGCAGGGCCATTCCGTCAGCGAATGGATGGCGCAGGGCGGCACCGTCAGCTTCGGCGGCAAGGATGTCGTCACGCAGCAGGGCTCCAGCATCAACCTGTCGGGCGGCACCCTGGACGTGCAGACGGGCAAGCTGCGCCAGACCTGGCTGACGGGCGCCGACGGCAAGCTGTACGAAGCGGGCAGCGCGCCCGCCGACTTGCCGTATGCGGGCGTGTACAAGGGCTACGAGGAAGAACACGCGCGCTGGGGCAAGGAAGCGAGCGCCTTCTACGCCAATCCCCTGATCGCCGCGCAGCAGCGCCTGGAAAACGGCTACACGGTGGGCCGCGACGCGGGCAAGCTGGTGGTGGCCACCGGCTCGGCCGTGCTGGAAGGGGGCATCGCGGGCGACGTCTTCCAGGGCGAGCGCCAGATCCAGGCGCCGCAGGCGCTGCTGGACGGCTACCAGCAGTCGCAGCTGGCGGCCGCGCAGCGCGGGCAGCTGATCGTGGGCCAGTATGTGCCGATGTTCGACAAGCGCACGGGCGTGCTGCAGCATGCGCTGTCTGCCGTAATGGACGAAGTGCGCCTGACGCGCGTGCAGGACGGCATCGCCGCCGGCCTCGACGTGGCAGGCGTGCTGGCGCCGGAACGCGAAGGCAGGCTGCTGCTCGACACCGCCTTGCTGAACAATCAGCAATTGGGCGCCCTGCGCATCGCCGCCAAGGGCGCGATCACGGTCGACAGCGCGCTGCAGGTGGCCGATGGCGGCAATATCACCTTGTTCGGCAAGGACGTGGCCATCAATGCCAGCCTGCGCAGCCGTGGCGGCAGCATTGCGGCCGGCAACGTGCTGAACCAGATCGGTTCACTGGGCATGCTCGATACCTTCGTCAATCCGGGCGTGCCCTCGGGCACGCTGGTGCTGGCCGACGGCGTCACGCTCGATGCCAGCGGCTTGTTCAGCAATGTGCTGCGCGATCCGCTGGCCGCCGCCGGCCTGCCTTACGTGAACGGCGGCAGCGTTTCGCTGCGCACATATGGCGACGTGCGCATTGGCAATGGCAGCCTGGTCGACGCGAGCTCGGGCGGGGCCGTGCTGGCGCAGGCGAAACAGCATGGCGGCAAGGGCGGCAACGTCACCCTGGCCAGCTATGGCGCGACGGCCGACCTGGTGCTGGGCGAGGGCGCGCAAGTGCGCGGCCATGGCGTGGCGGGGGGCGGCAAGCTGGAATTGCAGGCCAACAAGATCGCCATCGGCCACATTGAAACACCCGAGGCCGGCACCCTGCAACTGGGCGGCGACTTCTTCGACAAGGGGTTTTCCAGCTACAGCCTGACGGGCATGCAGCGCCTGGCGGTGCTGGACGGCACGCAGGTGGACGTGCGCATGCCGGTATTGCGCGTGGTGGACAATGAAAGACTGGCCCTGTGGACGCCGGAACAGGTCACGGAAAATCCGCTGAAGGGCACCTTGACGCAGCGCAAGGGCGCCAGCCTGGCCCTGCAGGTGGGCGATATTCAGTCCGGCGCGGCCGACATGGCCATCGCCGAGCTGCTGGTGGGCAAGCATGCCGTGGTCAGCGTCGATGCGGGCCAGTCCATCAAGCTGTCCAGCGTGGGCCAGCTGACGGTGGACGGGCGCCTGAACGCATGGGGCGGCAAGATCAGCCTGGGCGGCGTCGGCGTCAACGGGGCGGTGTCCGAGGCGGTGGAGGCGGCCGGCCATGGCCGCTCCATCTGGATCGGCGAGCATGCCGTGCTGGACGTGGCCGCGCGCGCCGTCAGCGCCACGGATGCGCAGGGCCGGCGCTACGGCAAGGTGGTCGATGGCGGCAGCATCGTCGTCGGCGGCGAGATCGACCATGCGCAGGGCAGCACTTCGGCGGCCAGCCTGTTTGTCGTCGTGCGCGACGGCGCCGTGCTCGACGCGTCCGGCGCGCACGCCGTGCTCGACATCAATGGCGACGCCATCGACGTCGCCAGCGCGGGCGGCAGCATCGCGCTGGCATCGAACAATGGCCTGTACCTCGATGGCCAGCTGCTGGCCAGGGCGGGCGGCGCGGGCGCGGCGGGCGGCACCCTGTCCGTGGCCACGGGCACGCCCGAATACCTGAAAGTGCTGGCCACGCCGCAGGTGCTGCAGGGCCGCCAGCTGGCCATGACGCAGCGCCAGGGCGCCAGCGATCTGGCCGCGCACGCGAGCGCGCAGGACGCCGCGGCAACGCTGCAGTATGGCCACGGCCGTTTTTCCGTGGAGCAGGTGGAGGCGGGCGGTTTCGCCAACCTGGCGCTGCTGGGCGCCGCCTCCTTCGACGGCGACGTGGCGCTGCGGCTGCAGCAAAGCTTCCAGCTGTACGGCGCGCCCGTGCTGACGCCCGGCAGCCAGCCCGGCGCGCGCATCAGCATCGCGGCGCCGTATGTGCGCCTGGCCAGCATCAAGCCGGTCGGCCGCGATTTCTATACGACGCCCGGCAGCGCGGGGGCGTCGCCGGTCGCCAGCCAGATCAGTATTGCGGGCGGCCTGATCGACGTGCGCGGCATGGTGAACATCCTGGCCGACGACGTGCGCCTCACCAGCAGCGGCGACTTGCGTTTCCTGCTGTCGCCGCTGGGCTGGGACGGCAACCAGCCGTCGACGGTATTGTCCTCGCCCGGTGACATGACCCTCGTTGCGGCCCAGCTGTATCCGGCCACGGGCGCCGGCGCCGCCGTGCGCGTGGGCTATGGCTCCGTTGGCGGCAAGTTCGGCTACGATCCGGCGCACAGCCTGACCATCGGCCGCAGCACGGCGGCCGTGCCGGCCATGCCGTCTTCCGCCTTCGGCTCGCTGGAGCTGGCGGCCGCGCATATCGAGCAGGGCGGCGTCGTGCGCGCGCCGCTGGGCCGCCTGGAGATCGGCGTGGCCCGCTATGACAATGACAAGAGCCTGACGGTCAATCTGCTGGCCAACAGCGTCACCTCCGTCAGCGGCGCCGGCATGGTCATGCCGTATGGCGGCACCGTCGACGGCCAGAACTGGAACGTGGATGGCAAGGCGGCCACCTTCATCGGCGTGGGCGGCGTCAATGCGCAAGGCGGCTTGCGCATCGGCGTGGAAATGGCGGGCGTGGCCGTGGATGTGCAGCCGGGCGCGCTGCTCGACCTGTCCGGCGGCGGCGAACTGACGGGCGCCGGCTTCATCGCCGGCCGCGGCGGCTCCACCGATGCGCGCTACCATCCGCTGCTGCAGGTGGGAGCGAACGGCGGCTTTGTGCTGCCGGGCCTGGCCACCAACCCCGTGTACGCCATCGTGCCCGGCGTGCAGGCGCCGCAAGCGCCTTCGGGCGGCGAAAAGGCGGCCTCCGACCCGGCCGTGGGCCGCCAGGTGACGATAGGCAGCGGCGTGCCGGGCCTGGCGGCCGGCACCTACACGCTGATGCCGTCCACCTATGCCTTGCTGCCGGGCGCTTTCCGCGTGGAACTGAACGGCCTGGCGGGTCAGGGCAGCGCCGGCAGCGTGGCGCAGCCGCTGCGCAACGGTTCCTGGGCCGCGCCCGGCACCCTGTCGATCGCGGGCACGGACATCCGCGCGCCGCTGGCCAGCCAGCTGATACTCACGCCGGCCAAGGTCTTGCGCACGTATTCGCAGTACAACGAAACGGGCTATGCCGCCTTCGCGCTGGCCGATGCGCAAACGCGGGGCATTCCCCGCGCGCTGCTGCCGTCCGATGCGAAAACGCTCAAGCTGACCATGGCGCCCGGCGGCGGGGCGGACACGCTCCAGTTCCGCGGCACGGGCAGGTTCGCCGCCGCCGAGGGGGGCTACGGCGGCACCGTGGTGCTGATGTCGAGCAGCTCTTCCGCTGGCGACATCGAGATCCTTGGCGACGGCGCGCCGGGCACCAGCGGCGCCGGGCAGGTCAGCGTGCGCGCTTCAAGCCTGAACAATATCGGCGCGGCGCGCATCGTGGTGGGCAGCTCGCCGATCACGGAATTTGGCCAGGGCGGCAATTATGTGAATTTCGGCAACAATTTTGCGCGCGCCATCTACCTGCGCGCGGGCGCCGTGCTGTCCGCCCCTGAAGTATTCCTGATCGCCCAGGACCCCAGCAATACCGAGCTGGGCATCGGCGTGATCGATATCGCCGCCGGCGCCGGCATCAGCACCTTGGGCAAGGGCAAGGCCGCCTACGACGCCAACGACGGCTTCATCTACAAGAGCAAGGCGGACATCCACATGCTGGCCGCGTCGAACGGCTTGCTCAACGTGGCGCCCGTGGGCGGCACGGCGAGCGGCGGCATCCGCATCGGCATGTGCGCGCTGGCGTGCACGGACACGGCCAGCCTGTACTCGGAAGGCACCCTGCTGCTGTCGACCAGCGGCAGCTTCCAGCTGCACGACACGGCGCGCTACGGCACGCGCAACCTGAGCCTGGCCGTGGGCGCCATCAACATCGGCTCGAACGAGGCGCTGGCGGCGGCCCAGGCCAGCGGCACGCGTCCCTCCGGCCTGACCCTGAACCAGGGCGTGCTGGACCGCCTGCTGCGCGGCGATACCAGCACGGGCGCGCCCGCCCTGCAGGCGCTGATGCTGAGCGCGGCCGACAGCGTCAATTTCTATGGCGACGTGGTGCTCGACACCTACGACAAGGCGAGCGGCAAATCGAACCTGGAGCGCCTGGTGCTGACCACGCCAGCCATGTATGGCCAGGGCGGGGCCGGCACCGTGGCCACCATCCGCACGGCCAACCTGATCTGGGGCGGCGCCGTGTCGGCGGCCGGCAACGTGATCGCGCACGGCGCCGGCACGGGCAGCGGCACCCTGAACCTGGAAGCGGAACGCATCGATTTCGGCTTCGGCCCGTTCACCCAGCCGGCCGGCGTCGCCACGTTCGACCGCCTGGCGCTGGGCTTTGCCGACGTCAACCTGACAGCGGGCAGCCAGGTCACGGCCAACCACAAGGGCAGCCTGTCCGTCCACCAGGCGCAGGGCGCATACGAGACGGGCAAGGGCTTCCAGTACAGCGGCGGCAACCTGCACATCAGCACGCCGCTGCTGACGGGCGACGCCGGTTCCGCGCACAGCTACACGGCGGGCGGCGCCCTGACGGTGGCGACGCCGGCCGGCGTGGCTCCCGCCGCGCCCGTCAAGAACCATGACGCGCTGGGCGCCCAGCTGGCCTTGAACGGCGACAGCGTCAGCGTGGCGACGGCCGTGGTGCTGCCAAGCGGCAAGCTCACCATCAACGCGCAGCACGACATCACCGTGGCTGACGCGGCGCGCATCGACATGGCGGGCCGCAAGAGCACCTTCTTTGACGTGGATAAATACAGCTGGGGCGGCGACGTCATCCTGGACAGCCGCGCCGGCGACATCCGCCAGGGGGCGGGCAGCGTGATCGACCTGTCGGCCGAGCACAACCGCGCCGGCAGCCTGAAGGCCGTGGCCCTCGATGGCGGGGCCGGCATGGTGGACTTGCAGGGCAAGATCCTGGGCGGCGCCAGCGGCAGCTATGACGCGGGCGGCACGATGGTGCCCTACAAGCAGGGCGGCGTGGACGTGCGCGCGCAGACCCTGGGCGCGGGCGGCACCCTGGACAGCCAGTTCGCCTCGCTGAACCAGCGCCTGACGGACGGCGGCGTGACGGGCGGGCGCAGCTTCCAGCTGAAACAGGGTGACTTGACCATTGGCAATGAGGTCAAGGCGGGCGAGGTGCAGGTGGCCGTCGACAATGGCCGCCTCGCCGTCGCCGGCGTGATCGATGCCAGCGGCGAGCGCGTGGGCAGCATCCGCCTGGCCGGCAAGCATGGATTGACGTTGGGCGGCAACGCCGTGCTCGACGCGCACGGCACCGTCCTGCGCGTCGACAGCTATGGCAAGATCATCGACAGCCCGAACCGCGCCACGGTGGAACTGAATGCGGGCGAGGGTGCATTGAACCTGGCCGGCGGCGCGCAGATCGACGTGCGCCATGGCACGGCAGCCGTGGCGGGCAAGGGCAAGGGCGAGCACGACGGCGCCGCGCGCGGCACGGTGGAATTGAACGCGCCGCGCCTGGGCAGCGGCGGTTCCCGCACGGATGCGGACGCCGCCACCTTTGGCGACATCGCCATCGCCGCCGGCGGCGGCTTGACCATCCGCGGCGCGAAATCCATCGCCGTCAACGCCATGCAGCGCTACGACGACGCGGCCTACGCCACTGTGCCGGGCGCCGATGGGCAGGCCGTGCCCGACCTGGCGGCCAGCGGCCGTCCCTACCAGGTGGTCAACCAGGCGTATCTGGACAGCAAGCACGGCGACAGCACGGCCTTCATCGACGCGGCGCTGGCGAATACGGCCTTGCGCAACGGCAAGCTGGCCGGGCTGGCCACGGCCGCGTATGCCGATGCGCTGCACTTGCGTCCCGGCGTCGATATCGTCAGCAAGACGGCGGACGGCGACCTGGTGGTGCAGGGCGACCTGGATTTGTCGGGCATGCGCTACGCCAGCCTGAATCCGCGCTTCCAGCAGACGAGCGTGCGCGGTGCGGGCGAGGTGGGCAGCCTGCTGCTGCGCGCCGGCGGCGATCTGAGCATCTACGGCAGCATCAATGACGGCTTCGCGCCGCCGCCCGCCACCCAGGACGACAGCGGCTGGAAACTGCTGCCGGGGCGCGACATCAATGGCAGCGACGTCATCGTGCCGGGCAAGGGCGTGACCCTGGCCGACGGCACCATCTTCCCGGGCGGCGTCACGCTCAATTACGACGTGCCCGTCAAGGCCTTCAATTTGCGCGCCAACACGCGCCTGCCCGTGGACGTGGTCCTGAACCAGGCGCTCACCTTGCCGGCCGGCACGGTGCTGGCGGCCGCCGTGCGCGACAGCACCGGCAAGGTACTCCACGCGGCGGGCAGCTTGCTGGCCACGGCGCAAACCTTGCCATCCGGCACGCGCCTCGACGCGGGCAGCGTGATTGGGCAGCTGATCAAGGTGAGGGCCATGACCTGGCCGAAAGACGTCGCCTTGCCCGGCTTGCTGGGCGAGCTCAACGTCGTCACCCTCAGCGGCAAGGTGGTGCTGCCCGTCGGTGCGCTGATCCCGAATGGCACGAACGTCAAGCTGCTGCCGGGCGTGGACGCCATCGAACTGCGCCCGGAAGTGGCGGGCCGCCAGGGCAAGCTATGGGCCATCGCGCCCATGCTGGCGGACGGCTCGCAGGCGTGGGGCATGCGCCTGGTGGCCGGCGCCGACCTGGACGGGGCCGACACGCGCGCCGTGCAGGCGCATCCCGCGCACGGCACCCTGCGCCTGGCCGACAGCCATTACGGCATGTATGGCGTGATGATACCGCCGAAGGGCGTGCAGTACTGGACCAAGGAAGCGCAGGAGCTGGGCGAGCGCGAAGGCTTTCCCGGCATCGTGGCAGGCGAGCCCATCACCGAGGAATTCACCAGCCAGTTCGGCCAGACTGTCGAGGTATTTTGCGCCAACGACCCGAGCATGTGCGTGCTGAAGGTGGCATACGTGTGGACCAGGGCGGGCGCGGAAGAGTTTGCCGACCCCAGCGTGAAGGCGGGCGACGTGGTCGACCTCGACGGCCTGGGCTGGCCCACCATGTGCGAGGAGAATCCCACCTGGTGCGGCGCGTCGCAGCCCACGTTCGATTACAAGGCGTCCAGCCTGCGCTACAGCGTGCTGCGCACGGGCACGGGCGACCTGGACCTGGTCAGCGGCGGCAACTTGCGCATGGACAGCCTGTATGGCGTGTACACGGCCGGCACGTCGTCGGTGGCGACGGCAGCCGGCGACCCGTACAACCTGCCGCGCGCGCGGGGGCTGGACGGCACGGTGCTGTCCAACCCCGATGGCGCGCATGAGCGCCTCGTCGACGGCGGCAGCGACAGCCTCTACCGCGCCTGGTATCCGGACCAGGGCGGCAATCTGCTGCTGCAGGTGGCTGGCGATTTGAGCGGTTCGCTGGTGGGCGCGGCGGCGGCCAGCAACGGGCGTCCCGTCAACAAGGATGGCCTGGGCGGTTCGGTGGCGGTGGGCAACTGGCTGTGGCGCCAGGGCAGCGGTGGCGTGGCCACGGGCGGCCCGGCCCAGCCGACGGCATGGTGGATCAATTTCGGCACCTATGCTGCCCGCAGCGGCCTGGCCGACACCGTGCTGGGCTTTACGGGCTTCGGCACCCTGGGCGGCGGCAATGTGCGCGCCGACGTGGCGGGCGACGCCGGCATGCTGGCGCGGCAGGTCGGCGCTATCTACGACAGCAACATCAATGTGCGCTCGCAAGGCTTGCTGCTGGCCGTCGGCAGCACGGGCCGCGTGCTGGCCGATGGCAGCCTGCAACTGACGGGCGGCGGCGACCTGGACCTGCGCGTGGGCGGCGCCCTCAATCCCGCCAGCAAGCCCGGCGACGGACACTTGAATGGCGCGCTGGCCGACCTGCGCGGCCATGCCGACGTGGCGGCGGGCCAGCTGGGCACCGTTGCGCTGCAGTACGGCACCTGGGGGACCGACCACGTGCCGCTGGAAACGCGCGCCTTCGACGCCTTCCGCGCCACGCGCGCGACGCCACGGGGCGGCATGACCCTGGTGCCCGGCGACGCCACCTTCAGTGTGGCAACCCTGGGCGACCAGGTGCTGCAGGACGTGGCCGATCCCGGCCGCGTCCTGCAGCTCAATACTTCGTCGTATACCAGCGCGTCGGGCGAGCAGGGCGCCGGCTACAGCTGGTTCAGCCTGTGGACGCCGCGCACGGCGCTCGACCTGCTCTCCGCCGGCGGCAACATGACGCCGCTGACGGCGGGCATCGACACGGCCACCGACCTGGCCATCGTCTACCCGTCCATCGTGCGGGTCGCCGCGCCGCATGGCAGCCTGTACTATGGCAAGGCCATCACGGACTGGGGCTCCGCATCGCTGTATGCCGCGCCTTTGCTGCTGGCGCCGTCGCCCAACGCCCAGCTGCAATGGCTGGCCGGCGACTCCATCTATGCGGGCGGCTATGCCATCAGCCAGTCCGGCGCTGCCGCCGACAGCATGGCGACGCCGTTCAAGCCCGCCTTCGCGGCGTGGAACCTCAGGCCTGGCAGCCTGACGCCCTTGGCCGACAATGTCGCGAGCACGGGCGTGCCATCGTCGACAGTGAACTTTCCCCTGTTCGCCTTCGGCCCCGATTCCGCCGCCGGCCCGGCCAACAGCGGCACGCAGGCAGCGCGCATCTATGCCGTCACGGGCGACCTGGTGGGCGTGAACAGCGGCCGCATGGTCGCGTTTTACGATGCCCCGCGGGCGGGCGTCACCTGGTACGAGGGGGCGCAGCCGGTGTGGATGAAGGCGGGCCGCGATATCGTCAGCAGCGGCACGGCCCAGCTGGAAGCCGTGGGTGCCAGGGGCGACGGCGACATGATGTTCCGCAATTACAGCAACCTGTTCGTGCACAATAATGCATTTGACGTATCGGTGGTGTCGGCCGGGCGCGACATCCTGAACAGTTCCTTCAATGTGGCCGGTCCCGGCACGCTGGACATCAGCGCCGGGCGCAACATATTGATGCAGGACAAGGGCAGCGTCGTCAGCCTCGGTCCCGTGGTGGCGGGCGACAAGCGTCCGGGCGCCGGCATCGCCATGCAGGCGGGCGTGGGCGCGGCCGGTCTCGATTACCTGCGCTTCGTCAAGCCGTATCTCGACCCGGCGAACGTGGCGCAGGCGGGCGTGCCGCTGGCGGACCAGGCCGGCAAGGTGGTGAAAGCCTACGACGCCGAACTGGCGGCGTGGCTGGGCGAACGCCATGGCTTCAAGGGCACGGCGGCCGAAGCGCTGGCCTTTTACCTGGCCTTGCCCGAGCCGCAGCAGCGCGTGTTCGCCCGCAATGTGTATTTCGCCGAACTGAAGGCGGGCGGGCGCGAATACAACGACTGGGACAGCTCGCGCTATGGCAGCTTCCTGCGCAGCCGCAACGCCATCGCGGCCCTGGCGCCGGCCACGGACGCCAACGGCAAGGCGCTTGCCTATGCGGGCGACATCGTCATGTACCGCGGCCTGTACGCGGTGCGCAATGACGGCGAGCAGCGCTGGGATTACTACCCCCGCAGCGGCTACGTGCATACCAACTTCGGCGGCGACATCCAGCTGCTGACGCCGGGCGGCAAGCAGGTGTTCGGCATCGAAGGCGAGGCGCCACCGGCGACGTCGGGCGTCATCACCAAGGGCGGCGGCAATATCGAGCTGTTCTCGCACGGCAGCATCCTGCTGGGCCAGAGCCGCATCATGACGACGTTTGGCGGCGATATCCTCGGTTGGTCGTCGGAAGGCGACATCAACGCGGGGCGCGGTTCGAAGTCGACCATCGTCTACACGCCGCCCAAGCGCGTGTATGACAACTGGGGCAACGTGACCCTGTCGTCGGACGTGCCGAGCACGGGCGCCGGCATCGCCACCCTGGCGCCGATCGCGGAAGTGCCGGCCGGCGACGTGGACTTGCTGGCGCCGCTGGGCACCATCGACGCGGGCGAGGCGGGCATCCGCGTCTCGGGCAACGTCA
>CAUSDR010000153.1:0-11868 GCA_963530105.1 uncultured Janthinobacterium sp. | reverse complement strand
CAGGGCAGATTAGAACTCCAATTGCTGGAGGCGACAACTATTTTGACAGAGGGGGCTGTTTCCTGAGCTTATACGAGCGGCTGCTTTCGCCCCATAGCAGACATTCGGGGTAGGTCTCACGCTCGAGCCGACCAGCACGTTGCTTTACTGTGTGGAAGATGCGGTTAAGTATCACTTACTCCCAGCGACGAGAAAAAGCTGCCATGTAAAGGTCGCAGCACACGCGCCGAAGAAGAATACGCACAGCAGGCCAGTTATCCATTCGTCGAAGACCAAAGCCATAGCGCCGCCAGCGAACACGAATAAGCAAGAAATAATCAGGAATATCCAGAGTGCCGGACGGCCGATTGATTGGGAGTGCACTGCCATGGCTATGCGCCGCTGCATTGGTGTTGGACGAAGCGGCTTTTCGGTCTTTGGCAGGCCAATGGAGAACAACCAGAATAGAACGTAATTAAAGGATGCAAAGGCCACAGCAAATGTGACAAGATTCGGCATTGTTACAGTAATAAGAGGTATGAACCAGAGCGCGCTGAGGGCCAGACCGTAGAACGTGAGTTGAATCCAAGCGCGAGAAGCACGCTGCTGTGCCGACAACAAATAGCATGGGCCGCTAGCGCCCCATGGTCGAAAGATATACCGCCCGTCCGGTAGTTGGGGTGAAAAGGTGCCGGCGACAAATTCTAAGATGGTCATAGGTGCGCAATGGTAGAAAAAACTTTAAGAAATTTCAAGGTACATTGACGACCGCTACTGGCCGAAAACGGACGCCAGGCAAGCTACATATCCTGCTTGGCTAAAGAGGCGCGCATGTTATGGGGCATGCGAAGCTGACACTGCTGGGGCGTTGTTGTTCACGCCATTTATAAAACCTTCCGAGAAATCGTCCCATGCGCCGGAGACAAGCCACAGACATGCTGCGAAGGTAAGTAGTTTTCGATTATTTCTCCTGAAACCGAAAACGAGCAGGGCAGCACCTGCGACAAAGAATAGGGGAGCGACAATATACATTCAGAGCCTTCGATTAATTACATTGCTAATTTTTACAAACAGGTAGACGCAATACGATACCGTCACGTCATGCCCTAGGGGCTCGTCATTATGAACAGCAATAGAGAGTAACAAATTACCAAGAGGAAAAACTCACACATTGTCACGTTGGCGCGAATGGCTGCTTCTGGCCGGTTGCCGTCGTTAGCAGGTTACGCCCCATAGCGGACTGTCGCTCTTGCTTCGTTGACAGGATGATGCGGTAGCTACCTACACTTCAGTCATGGGGAAGAATCGTCTGACCTTTGCTAGACGCGACAGGCGCTAAACTGTTCTGCAACAATATACGACCGTCCAAATTCAAGTACTTGCAGCTTCCCATAGTCCACGTGCTTTGAACCGTCCCAGAGCTTTGGCAGGCGCCCGGGTAACGCGTTCGTGATAATGGGCTTGTCCTTTAACGCCTCTAGAACGTGTATTGCCACCGACTCAGGGAATCGCCCGAGTAGTCCGTAGTTCGAACTGGATATTCCCCTAATGGTCGGCACCGCATTCATAAATTTCACGATGCTTTCTGGCCGGCCCATGACTTCTATGCAGCATGAACAAACAATTCCGAACAAAATCTCAGGCGCCACTGAGTTTTGGGAAAACATAATGTCAACTACCGGCTCTAAAAAAGGCTTCAGTAATGGGGAATTACTCGAAACGGAAAGGGCCTCTGTTCCACTTGAGCAAAGAAACTCCTCGACTACTCCGAGGCAAGAAATCTCCCACAGTTCCGGGTCACGGCCATCGTGAAATTGAATCGACAAATTTAACTTAAGGTCATCTGCAAACCATTTAGCATCGACAAGTCGAATCCAACCTTCAGCATCGTCAAAGTTTTCGTTTAAGGATTCGAGTAATTCTTTCATATGCCTCAGTACAATTTTGTTATATCCGACTGTCCGTTTTTTGCCGAACCCGGCCGTTATTCATCACATTCGTCGAGCAAAAGCAAGAGCTGCACTTCTTCATCGCTCGGCTGCCAGTCAGCACCACGTTCCTCGTAAATCTTTACAAGCCCCAGTAGAGTCACTGGGTCATCAGCGACAAAAATACAAGTGTCATCTTCCGCTTGATATTGTTGTTCAGCCGTCTTGTCTCGAGTTACCGTATAGCCAAGTTTGTTCAAGACTCCCAACGCAGGGGCAAGCGTGTTTCCAGCGACTGCAATTCGAATTTTATGTTGCATTTCAATGATTCCATCATCAGTACAGATGCATTTCGTGCCAAGGGCCGTCCGCTTGTGGCCGGTACGAGTCATGTTCTAGTTGTTGAGGCGATAGATGCGATCAACTTCGTCCAAGGACAGCTTTGTAAGGCCACCTTCTATTTCTTGCAACAGTGCAGATGCTGGAAAATGTAAGGTGACAATTTCACCGCCTGGCCGTTCGACGGTAGTTCGGTAATCGTAAGGTAGATCGCAATCATCTCCGAGGTAGTCTTCGATGAAGTCAGCAAGCTCATAGTCGCCCACAACGACGATGACATGCTCATCATTGTGAAATCCAATTTGAATATAGGGCAAGACTTGCTTCATATTTTTCCTACAAATTCAAATAAAAGCGCCGATGTCGACCGGCAGCTTTTGGCCGGTTGCCGTCGTTGGCGGATGCCGCCCCGAAGCAGACGTTAGGGGGTGGTACCGACCACCCATGAATCGGTTTCTCGATGCTTGCCAAGCCCAACTGTATCAAACCGGTCTTTGCCATCGAGAGGCCAAACACCAAGCCATTCAAGTGCCGAATTGATGGCGTCGTTAGAAACAAATACGAGCGCATCTGTACCCCCCGCTGGAATCAAGGTGTGTGCTTGCGTGCCACTCCCGCCAAAAATCTCTGCCTCCGCATAAGCAACTGGTCCGTGAACACTAAGCGCTGAACATAGGCCACGTAGGACTGGCGGTAGCTCCTCGATGCCTTCATCTGTCAGCGGTAAAAATGGGAGACCCAGGAGCTTTCTTGCCGCACTCCCAAGAGCAATCATTTCTATGCTCCCATCTAGCTGGAGCACTTCCATTCCATTGGCAAGCTCCGCGGTAAAAGTCCCTTGTGCAGCAAGGATGGCTTGAATCGAATAACTCATACGTGTGGCAATTAGGTTTTAGATTGTTGACATTGATACGTCTGCTTTTGGCCGGTTGCCGTCCTTGGCTGGTTCCGCCCTGAAGCGAATTGATTCGCTATCGAGCGAAGTGAGGTTTGAACTTAATTCTTTTTTGACGGCCAGATAAAAGCTATTGTTGCGCAAAATATACCGACAAAGGCAGCACGCCCCCAATCGAACTCATGATTCGCCCCTAGGAAGCGAGTGTAAAGCAAGCTTCCAGTAGCAACTCCCAAACCAACACTGACGAACTGTGGAAATTTTTTTTCATATGTTCCCTGAATGATGCGCTCTGAAGCGCCACTATTTCAATACACACTGCTGCATCTCTTAAATGAGACCTCAGGTGTACCACTCCAAGCGCAATAATTTAGCAGCGACCTCATTTGCCCGGTAGCAGCCCACTGCGGCAATGAGCATAACGAATTGGTGAGCGAGAAAAGTCACGCATTGTCACTCTAACGTGATTGGCTGCTTCTGGCCGGCTGCTGTCAAGTCCAGTCTACCCATTCATTCTCGCAGCGAGCAACTGCCTTTGAGTGTCCGCTGCTGGCCGTATGCAGAAGTACACTGCACTCGTCAACCGCAACAGCACTCAGTTAAAATCCAGATGCACGTTCCAGGCAAAGGGTGTCGAATCGCGTGGAGGTCTCGCCGTTTAACTGCTTATTTAACAGGCCATCCATGTCCGTAAGAAAGCGCTCAAGTTCAAAGTCCTTCAGTCGCCTTTTTTCTAGCACTTTGCGAACTTGGCTAATGACATGCTCGTAAATTGCTTTCCGACGCTCGACATGCGTTGCTTGGACAAAGAACTGCAGATCCAACATGACATCGATGTATAAGGTATTAGTTGCCTTGGCAAGCCGTACTCGCTGCTTATGACCAAGTTCCGGTTCCCGGCAATTAAGCACCACCACTAGCGCAGACAATCCTTTTCCGTAATGCATATCAGCCAAAGATGCTGTGTCCACCACCCTAATAGCATGGTCTATCTTCGATTCCCAATTAATGTCTGAAAGTAGGTTTAATCTCATTGTTCAATTTTCAGAAAATGCCCTAAGCGATCATGGTTTCTCGTTGCCGTCAGCACATGAGCATAGCGAATCACCAAGCGAGAAAATTCATGCATTGTCACGTCAACGCGCATGGCTGCTTCTGCGCGGTTGCTGTCGTTGGCAAGTTCAGCCCCGTTGTGTACCTTTACGTATCGTCGCACTTGAAATATCCTGCGCCATACCTCGCTCCCAGTCCTTTTGCCATTTGTCTGAATCGTCCTGAGAGAACCAATCGACTACGTATGAGGATATTTCATCCGCATCCTGCAAGTTCGATTTTGCCAAATATGAAACTGTCGCTTGAAATCCTGCCCCAATAAAAAATTCCACGCCCATCGATGTTCCGACATCCATATTTATATGCTTTGCTACCCAAAGGGTATGGATATCGCTCGTGCTGCCGAGTCGATAAAGTAAGAAGGCACAACGATAAATTCCTTCGTAAAAATTACCATCATCTTTAATTGTCCCGTTCCAAAGCGCAATTCTATACTGCATTTCCCTCTTGAAGACATCTCGAATTAGCGTGGCGTAAGGCCCGGATTTTCTCTGCAGTGGCAACCGCGTCGGCCTTCCGAATAAAGACAAGAAAGAAATCGATACTATGTACTTTGGTAACATCCGCGCCGTTCTGACGCAGATTTTCTATGACCCGTGCATCCTGTTGTTCGGCAATTGACGTCTGAGCAATGGCTGTCGATGCTGCAAACCATGCAATTACCAACGTTGCGCAGCTTAACAAGCGAGGTGGCTTCATGGGAGATGTATTCTTTCTTGATCTGATATGAAAAGGTGCCGGCTACATTAACTGGCGAGGGCCGACTGTTTGCTCCGGCCGATAGCAACCGTTCCCGAAGCATGGCCGCCAGGCTCATGCGTGTCAAATTTATTGCTTTGTGTCTGACTCTATTGTTTTGCGTCTGACCGTTTGTCCAAAAGCAAATCCTGCTGGCGCCGCCACTCATGGCGGCGCCAGCATTTTCCTTGGACACAAGCAGCGGTCGATCAGGCGGCGCGACGTGCCCGCAGATGCAGGTGACGGATGGTGGCGGCGGCGGCCATCAGGATGGCGGACGCCGTGGCCAGCACGACAATGAACGCCTTGTCGAAGGCCGAGCGGGCCAGTTCCGACACTTGCAGGCCCAGTTCGGCCGGCAATTGCTCGGCGGCCAGCAGCGCCGCATCCAGCGTGTCATGGGCGTTCGGCAACAGCCCTGCGCTTTCCGGAATCACCAGGGTGGCGCTGTAGACGGCCGACAAAATCGTGCCCAGCACGGTGACGCCGATCACGGCGCCCAGTTCATACGACACTTCCTCGATCGAGGCGGCCATGCCGGCTTGCTGCGGCGCCACGTTGAGCATCACGGCGCTGGACGCGGCCGTCATCACGGCACCCAGGCCCAGGCCCAGGATCACCAGGCTGGCCACCTGGGCCGACACGGCGGCGTCATGCAGCAGCAAATAGGATGCCATGCCGATGCCCGACAACAGCAGCGAACCCCACAGCACCATGGCCTTGTCGGCGCGCGGCAGCATGAAGCCCGTCAGCGGACCGGCAAACACGGACGCCAGCGGCAGCGGCAGCAGCAGCAGGCCCGCTTCCAGCGGCGACAGTTCGCGCACCAGCTGCATGTGCTGGCTCAGCGCCAGTTCCATGCCGATCAGGGCGGCGGACGCCACCATCGCGGCGGCCACGGCGCTGGAAAACGGCAGTTCGCGGAACAGGGCGAAGTCGATCAGCGGCCTGGCTTGCCGCTTCTGGCGGCGCACGAAGGTCAGCATGAAGATGGCGCCCACGGCAAAGGCCAGCGCGGCGATCGCATACGACGGCTGCGGCTTGCCCAGTTCCTTGATGGCATATACGCCACCGAGCAAGCCCATCATGATTTGCAGCGAGCCCTTCAAATCCCACGGCTTGTCGCGGTTGCCGGCCCGCTGCGGCAGGACGATGGCGGCCAGCACCAGGGTCAGCACGACGATGGGCACGTTGATCAGGAAGACGGAACCCCACCAGTAATGTTCCATCAGGAAACCGCCCAGCACGGGGCCGAAGGCGGCGCCGCCCGAGGCAATGGCGGCCCAAACGCCGATGGCGAACGAGCGCTCGCGGTTGTCCGTAAAGGTCAGGCGGATGATGGACAAGGTGGCCGGCATCATCAAGGCGGCGCCGATGGCCAGCAGCACGCGGGCAAAGATCAGCCATTCGGCGGCCGGCGAAAACGCGGCGCACAGCGAGGCGATGCCGAACACGGCCAGGCCGGACAGGAAAACGGGTTTGTGGCCGAGACGGTCACCAAGGGTGCCGAGGCCGGGCAGCAGGCCGGAGACGACCAGCGCATACACGTTGATGATCCACAGTTTTTCGGATGCGGAGGCTTGCAAGTCGCGCGTCAGCGCGGGCAAGGCCGTGTAGAGCACGGTCATGTCGACCACGATCAGGAACAGGGCGCTGGAGACGATGGCCAGCGTCAGCCATTTTTTCATTGGATGCATAAACAACTCACGGATTTTAGTGTAACTTTTAACAACTGTCGGTATGGATGAATTTAGTGCTGCGCAAATATTTACGTTCCAGGCTGCCACGGGCCTGGGCTGGGCGGGGGCGGCGGGCGTCAGCCACGGTCGCCATCCTTGTCATCCACGGCGGCCGTCACTTCGGGCGCGTCGAGTTCGCGCAGCATGACGACGGACACTTGCTTGAAGCCGCGGCCCTGGAAGAAGGACTGCGCCGCCAGGTTGTGCGCGCCGCATTCGAGGAACAGGCGGGCGATGCCATGGCTGCGCAATTCGCTTGCCACCCATTCCACCAGCAGGCTGCCGATGCCGCTGCCGCGCACGGAAGGCAGCAGGACCAGGTCGTCCAGCGCGGCGAACGATTTCGAGGCGCGCTGGCGCGTGTCGATGGAAACGAGGGCCATGCCGACGATGTCGTCGCCCGCCGTGGCGATAGCCAGCAAGGTCGAATCGCCATGCTCCCAGTCGTGCGACAGGGCGGCGCGGATTTCGCCGCGGATGACCTCCGGCAAGTCCGCGCGCCAGTTGCCCGGCGCATCGGCGCGCTCGCCTTGCAGTTCCGAATGGGAAATATAGTCGGCGCTGACGTTGTCAAGGTAGAGCTTGCACAAGGCGTCTTCGGCGGTGGCGTCGTGGCACCAGCTGAAGCGGATGGCGGGGGTACTGGCTGGAGCGTTTTTCATGGCGGATCTCATGTTATTGAAAATGTAAATGCATTTTATGTCGCCCCTGAATGGCATTCAAGTTAAAATCCATCTGTAAAACAGATAGGTGGACGCCATGCAATGGACTTTGGAACAAATGCGCTACTTCGAGGCGGCGGTCGCGGCCGGCTCTTTCTCGGGCGCGGCGCGCCGGCTGGGCCGCGCGCAATCGGTGGTCAGCACCTCGATCGGCTTGCTGGAAGCGGAATTCGGCGTGGAACTGTTCGACCGCTCGCGCCGCAGCGCCGTGCTGACGGAGGCGGGCAAGGTGATGCACCTGGAAGCGTGCGAACTGCTGCGCCAGGCCGAGCGCCTGCAGCTGCGCGCCCAGCTCTTGAGCGCCGCGCCCGAAGCGCAGCTGACCCTGGCCCTGGACGAAGCCCTGCCCTACCTGGCCATCAGCACGCTGGTGAAGGAACTGGCGGCGCGCTACCCGGCGCTGGAACTGGTGATGCTCAACGCCACGGCTTCCGAGGTGGCGCAATACGTCGAGCAGCAGCAGGCGGACGTGGCGTTTCACTTCGACCGCGGCCCCATTTCGCCCGTGCTGGAACAGCAGCACATCGGCAGCGTGGCGCAAGGCGTGTTCGTCGCCAAGGGCCACCCGATGGCGCATGGCCAGGAAGTCAGCCGCAACGAGCTGACCCGCTACCGCCAGCTGATCATGGATTCCGACCTGAACCGCGAACACGCGTTCAGCCCCGCCGTGTGGTTTTCCGACAGTTTTTACAGCATCGCGGAAATGGTCGCCGACGAGCTGGGCTGGGCGATCCTGCCCCTGAACATCGCCAACTACGACAATTACAAGGGCTATCTGCAGGAAGTGCCCTGTCCCGCGCTGGCCCTGTCCCGGCTGCCGGTGCGGCGCCTGGCCATCCATGGCAAGAAACTCAGCGAGACGAGCTTGTGGCTGACGACCAGGCTGGCGGAGTTGCTGGCCGATGGGCCGAGGGGCTGAGACGACTGGAAATCGTCCAACGCCTGCCATCCTTTAGAATGGCACGCTAGTGATGGCCCAGGGAGAAACCAGCATGGCATTCGATTGGCACGGCGACACGATTTTCCGGCACACCACCGTTGATGCGCGCTATAAAAACACGCAGAACGTCAGGCGCTTCCTGCGCGAACACTGCGGGCCGTCATTTGCGTTCGAGCGCGATTTCATGGCCTGGATAGGCGATGGCACCGTGAAAACCATGGGCGACGTGGCCGATGAATGGCTGCGCCGGCAGCATGAGCGCCAGGGGCGCCATGCATGAAAAAGGGAAAGATTGAAATGATGCACTCGACCGTCCTGGATGACTGGTTCGCCATGGCGAAAGACGATGCCGTGGAGATTGATCCCACCGACATCAATCATGAAGCGATGCGTAATATGTGGTGCTTTTCGCCCACGGACGAGGAAACGCCGCACATCCATGCGGCGGAGCTGGCCGGCTTCATCGGCCGGCTGATCGCGGCCCGCGGCAGCGCCGTCAAAGGCAGGGACATGCTGTTTTATTGCTGGCACGATGCGCAATGCCGCCAGTTGCGCTTCAGCCTGGTGTCGCGCGCGCATGGCCGCCTGCCGTTTCGCCGCGAGGTGCGCGAAACGCGGGATGTATCGCTGATTGCCGAGCGCGTGGTGGACGGTGACTGGCGCAATGAGCACGTCATGCAGCAAGCGCACGCGGACGGCGATGCGCCGCAGCCGGAATCCTTTATTCTGCCCGTGTTCGTGGCGCCGCTGCCGTAGCAGCCGGCGCCTGGCCGCCGCGCGCGCCGGCATGGTGATTTACGCGCAGAAACGCGCTGGCCGGCAGGCGTCCAGGGCGGATGCCGGCCGGCCACCGGCGATTTCTTCGCTGGCCAGCTGCCCCGCGATGGCCGCCAGCACGACGCCCGGATGCATGGCGCACACATACACGCCGCCCACCTGCGGCAGGTAGCCGATGACGGGCACGCCGTCGGCGGGCATGGGCCGCAAGCCGATGCAGGCGAATTCCGGCACGACGGCCCCGGCACCGTCCAGTTCATGGCGGATCGCGCTGGCCGTCCTCTGCGCCATGGCGGCGGGCTGGTTTTCCGGCGCGTCATCCACATAATCTTCCGCCGCCAGCATGGCGCCATTCTCGGCTTGCCGCACTTCCATGGCATGGCTGGAGATGACGCCGCGCACGAGGCCCGACGGCGCCGTGTAGCGCAGGAAGATGGCGGGCGAGGCGTGGATGGGCAGGCTGGCGCCCAGCTTCTGCGCCAGCGCGGCAGTACCTGTGCCTGCCGCCAATACGACCGAATCCGCTTCGATGACGCCCGTGGCCGTTTCCACGCCCGTCACCTTCCCGTCCTGGACCACAAAGCCCGGCACGGGCGTGTACGTGCGGACGGTTGCACCCAGCGCCCGGGCCGCTGCCAGCAAGGCGTGGGTGGCGACGACGGCATCGAGGGCGCCCTGCTCCGGTTCGTGGAGCGCCTTTTCCGGCGGCTGCCGCAGCTGCGGTTCCAACTGGATGATGCGCGCGCGGTCAATCACCATGGATGAGGCAGAGACACGCCCATCCTGCGTGCCGTACGACAAGGCGCCATGCCAGCACACGGTCAAGCCTGGCACCTGCGTTTCCAGCCGGCGCCAGGCGGCGATGGCGCCGCCGCGCAGGGCCGCGATGGGGTCCACCCCCGCGCAGGAGGCGTTAATCCAGGCAAACGACGTGCCCGTCACGCCGGAAGCGATGCCGCCCGCCTCGATGACGGTGACTTTCATACCCATGCTGGCCAGGTGGTAGGCGAGCGAGGCGCCGACGATGCCGGCGCCGATGACGACGACGCGTTTTGGGTTTTCATGATTCATAGTTGATAACTTTGATTTTATGGCAGGACAGAGTCTACCCCAGCCGCCTGCAAATCCAGTGCATAGGCATGACCATCGACAACGTTGCCTTCCACGATGGCAATATCGGGCACGGCAATTCCCTGCACGAAACCGCAGCGTTCCAGCACGCGGATCGACGCCGCATTGCCGTCGATGGCATAGGCGCACAGGCTGGCCAGCCGCCATTCGTCTTGCGCCAGGGCGATCAGGTGGTGCAGCGCGGCCGTGGCCAGGCCCTTGCCCCCTTGCCGCTCCCCGATGCGGTAGCCGACTTCGGCCGTCTGCCCCTGCCCGTCGATGTCCTTGAGGTTGGCGCGGCCGATCAATTGTCCGTGTTCATCGACGATGACGCAGGGGTGCATGCGTCCCTGTGCGTGCTCATCCAGGAATTGCGCGACGTGGGCATGGATGCCGTCGGTACTGTAAAAAGCGTCCGCACGCCGGTCGATATGGCGCTCGAACCAGGCCCGGTTGGCTTGCTCGAAGGCCAGCAAAGGCGCGGCGTCGTCGGGGCGCAGGGTGCGTATGGTAAATGTGCTCATGGAGACTCCTGGAAAGGCATGAGTCTAGTGACGCGCCACCGGGCCCGTCAATCTTGATTCCATCAATCAATATAAAGTGACAAACGCTACAATGCCTGCCATGAACAACGATCTGTCCGCTCCTGACGCGGCGCGCCTGCTGGGCGTCAGCCTGCCTACCCTGTATTCCTATGTGAGCCGGGGCTTGCTGGCTTCCGTCAGCAATGGAGAATCGCGCCGCAAGCGCTATCCGCGGGAAGACGTGCTGCGCCTGGCGGCCCGTAAGAACGACGCCAAGCGCGGTGGCCAGACGGCCGTGGCCGCCATGCACTGGGGTTTGCCCGTGCTGGAGACGCGCATTTCGCACATCCTCGATGGCAGACTGCTGTACCGCGGCTGCGATGCGGCCGTACTGGCGCGGCACGCGACGCTGGAAGCGGTTGCCGGCCTGCTGTGGGACGATAACGCGCGCGACTATTTCCGGCAAGACGCGCCTGCCCTGCCACAGTGGCTAGCCAGCGCGCCCGATGCGGCGCCGCTGACGCGCGCCATGCTGGGCATGGCCATGTTGGCATCCGGGCCTGCGCCAGCGGACTTGCTGCAGTCCGGCCCCGCCCTGATGCGCCTCCTGGCCGCCGCCCTGCTGCAGACGGCGCCGTCCGCGCGGCCATTGCACCAGCAGCTGGCCCAGGCGTGGCAGGCCGACGGGGAGCAGGCTGAACTGCTGCGCGCCGCCCTCGTCCTGCTGGCCGACCATGAATTGAATGCATCGACCTTTGCCGTGCGCTGCGTCGCTTCGACGGGCGCCAGCCTGCCGGCCGCGCTGGGCGCGGGCTTGGCGGCCTTGTCCGGCGACAAGCACGGTGGCGGCAGCGCGGCGGCCCGGCGCATGTTGACGCAGGCGCTGGCTGCGCCTGACGCCAGGGATGCCGTCGCTAAATACTATGCGGCCATCGCGCCGGAATTTGCCGGCTTCGGCCACCCGCTGTATCCGCACGGCGACCCGCGCGCCGCATATCTGCTGGGGCGTCTGGCGGCGCTGTCGCACGAAGCCCCACGGCTGCGCGCCATTCTGGCTGCGTGCG
>CAUSDR010000152.1:0-11894 GCA_963530105.1 uncultured Janthinobacterium sp. | reverse complement strand
GCGCTGGCCTATCTGGATATCGACCGCTTCAAGGGCATCAACGACAGCCTGGGACACCAGGCGGGCGATGCGGTGCTGCAGGAATTCGCCGCCCGCCTGGCGCGCAGCGTGCGCGCCAGCGACCTGGTGGCGCGCCTGGCCGGCGATGAATTCGTCATCATTTTCGAGGGCGTGAAGAGCGCGGCCGAAGTGCGCCAGATCGGCGCCAAGATCATCGACGCCATCCGCGCGCCGTTCGCGCTGGCCGGCGGTCCGCTGGCCGTGACGACCAGCATCGGCATCGCCATCTTCCACGCCGGCGAGCAGTCGCCGGCGCAGCTGCTGGACCTGGCCGACCAGGCCCTGTACCAGGCCAAGGGGCAGGGCCGCGATGGCGTGGCCCTGATCGAGGCGCCAGAGTAGCCGCTACAGGCTGGCGGCCCACTGGTCGAGCTGCTGCGTGGTGGCCGTCACGCCGCCGCAGACGATGACGAGCACGTTGCGGTAGGGCGCCAGCTGCGGCACTTTTCCATACACGGCGGCCAGGGCCGCGCCGCAGGCCGGCTCCACCACCAGGCGCTGGTCGGCGATGAAGCGCCGGCAGGCGTCGACGGCGGCCTGGTCCGGCACCACCACACTGTGCAGCAGACGCGTCTGGCTGATGGCAAACGCCTGCGCGCAGACCTGGCGCGCAGCCAGCGAGGTGGCGATGCTGGTCACGGCGGGCAGGGCCACGTGTTCGCGCGCGGCCACGGCGGCCGCCAGCGAGGCGGCGCCCTCGGTTTCCACGGCCACCAGGGCCACGTCGTCCCAGCCATTGCGCTGCAAGCCTTCGGCCACGCCGGCCAGCAAGCCGCCGCCGCCCACCGACAGCACCACGGCGTCGGGTTTCAAGCCCGCGCGCGCCACTTCGTCGATCATGCCGGCGTGGCCTTGCCACAGCAGCGGGTCGTCGAACGGGTGCAGGAAAGCGTCCTGCGGCGTGAGCATCGACTGCGCCAGCGCGTTTGCTTCCTGCCAGGCGGCGCCATGCACGATGACTTCGGCGCCTTCCTGCGCGATCAGGGCTTTGGCTCTTGCGCTGGTGGTTTCCGGCACGACGACGATGACGGGGATGCCCAGCTGGCGCCCCGCATACGCGACGGCGATGCCGGCATTGCCGCCGGAAGAAGAGATGAAGCGGCTGGCGCCGCGGCGCGCATACTCCTCGCATGCGAGGCCGATGCCGCGGATCTTGAAGGAGCCGGGCGGCTGCAGCGCTTCGAGCTTGAGCCAGATGGCGCGCTCGCTGTGCAGGCTGAGGGCGCGGGAATTGAGCAGCGGGGTTTCGATATGCAGGGCCATGCGGGTTCCGGGTAGACGATCAGGCCGTCATCTTAGCCCGGATGGCGCTCCCGGCGGCGTCCCGCTGCGCATGAAAAATTTCCACACAGAAACTTGCAAAGTTGATAAAATCGTTATGGATTTTTTCCACTTCAAAAAACAAAGGAAAAGTAATGGCAACTCGTATTGCAATGAAGCACAAAGACACGGGATTGATGAAGGACGGCTTTTATGGCTTTTCGTGGACCACGTTCTTCTTCGGCTTTTTCCCCGCCCTGTTCCGCGGCGATTTCATCACCTTTATCGGCGCCTTCGTCGTCACGGTGATCATCGGCCTGTTTACCGCCGGCTTCGGCATGTTCATCGTCGGCGTGGTGTGGGCCTTCTTGTACAATAAATACTACACGGGCAAGCTGCTCGAACGCGGCTACGTGCTGGCGGGTTCGCCCAGCGAGAATGCGGAAGCGGCCGCCGCCATCGGCATCGCCCTGCCGTCGCCGACCGCCTGAGCCACGGGCTGGCGCTTTCCCCAAGGGCGCCGCGGCGCCTTTTTCATTGCCGCGGTCAGTTCAGGGGCGCGCTTTTCAGCTGATGCGTGCGCGCCACTTCCTTCATCGCTTCCAGCAAGTCTTCACGCAGCTGACGCGGCAGCTTGCCAAAGAATTCCTCGTCATTCTGGTCGGCCATGCCGGCCAGCACGGGCACCAGCGCCTCGCCTTCGGTCGTCAGCTCGATCGAATGCTGGCGGCGGTCGGCCAGCAGGATGGACTTGCTGACCATGCCCTTGCTTTCCAGGCGGTCGATCAGTTTCGATACGGCACCCTTGCTCATGCCAGCCACCTGCGCCAGCACGGTGGGCGAGGTGCAGCCCAGGCGGAACATTTCACGCAGCACCACCCATTCGGACACGGTCACGCCATTGGCTTCGGCTTTCTTCTGGAAGCTGTGGGAGACGTGGTTGGAGACGAAGCGCAGCCAGTAGCCGAGGTGGGCTTCCAGCTCGCTGACGGACGCGCTGTTGGGGTGCGAGGCTTGCGGCATGGCGGCCGTTTCAAAATTGTGGCTCATTTTTTTTTCCTTCACTGGGCGGCGCTGCCGGCATGGTTAAGGCCTTCGCGCTTGCTGTCGAGTGGTTTGTTGGGGAACAATCGTCTTGCGTGAGGTAGTTCTAACACTGTTTTCACTGGAAATCATTTACGTGCTATGCGTTTTCCTGCATTTTATTGCTTTAAGTGTATAAAAAACAATATCAGGCAAATAATCGTACTGCCGGAGAGGAAGATTAAAAAAATAACGCATGTTGCATCAATGGTAACAGCATTTCTGGCGTATTGATAAATATTTCATATCATTCAGTGTGCTTCCCCACACAAGGCGTGTTGCTGGCGCGACAGCCTGTGGCGCCATGCCAGCCCGGTCACTCGTCAGGCCGCCACCACCACCTTGACGCGCGCATCGCGCAATACTTCGGCAAAGCGGGGCGGCGGCGGCGCATCTGTAAACAGGATGTCGATTTGCGCCAGTTCGGCCAGGCGCACCAGCGCCTTGCGGCCGAATTTATGCTGGTCGGCCACCAGCCACACTTCGCGCGATTGCTCGATGATGGCTTGCGCCACCTTCACTTCGCGCGCATCGAAGTCGCGCAGGCTGCCATCCTCGTCGATGCTGGAAATGCCGATGATGCCGATGTCGACCTTGAACTGGCGGATGAAGTCGATCGTGGCTTCGCCCACGATGCCGCGGTCGCGCCCGCGCACCACGCCGCCGGCCACGATCACTTCGCAGGCGGCGTTGTCGGCCAGGATGGCGGCCACGTTCAGGTTGTTCGTCACCACGTGCAGGCCCGCATGCCGGCCCAGCGCGCGCGCCACTTCCTCGGTGGTGGTGCCGATGTTGATCAGCAGGGAACAGCCGTGCGGCACCTGCGCGGCGACGGCGGCGGCGATGCGCCGCTTGGCCTCGCTGTTGAATACCTGCCGCTGGCTGTAATCGATGTTTTCCACGGACGAGGGCAAACCGACGCCACCGTGGTAGCGGGCCAGCAGGCGCGCCTCTTCCATCTGCTTGACATCGCGGCGCACGGTTTGCGGCGTCACTTCCAGCTGCTGGGCCAGTTCTTCGACCGACATCGTGACTTTCTGCCGCACGGCTTCGAGCAGGCGGCGCTGGCGGGGATTCAAATTCATGGGAGTGTCTCTTTAAAAATCACAAACGAACAAAAACGAACAAATAGTCATGAAAATATGTTGCTATGAGTTCGTATTCTGGCGTAACCTTATTCATATTGCATGCGTATCACATGAATCTTGATCTTAACGGCAGTTGCCGGCAGTGCCTAGCCTTTCCTGGCACGCCGGTACTTTCACAGCGATGGAGTCCCGATGGCGGCAGCACGGCAGGGCGCGGAAGTGGCGGCGGACGGCACGGTCGAATGCGACGTGCTGGTGGTGGGCGGCGGCATCAACGGCGCCGGCATTGCGCGCGACGCGGCGGGTCGGGGCTTGTCCGTGGTGCTGTGCGAAAAGGATGACCTGGCTTCCCACACCTCGTCCGCATCCACCAAGCTCATACACGGCGGCCTGCGCTACCTCGAATACTATGAATTCGGCCTCGTGCGCAAGGCGCTGATCGAGCGCGAAGTGCTGCTGCGCTCGGCGCCGCACATCATGTGGCCGCTGCGCTTCGTCATGCCGCACGCCCAGGGCCAGCGCCCCGCCTGGCTGATACGCGCCGGCCTGTTTCTCTACGATATGCTGGCGCGGCGCGAACTGCTGCCCGCGTCCAGCGGCATCGACCTCACGCGCCATGCGGCGGGGCAACCTTTAAAGCCCCAGTTCCAGCGCGGTTTCGTGTATTCCGACGGCTGGGTCGACGATGCGCGCCTGGTGGTGCTGAACGCCGTCGATGCGGCCGAACATGGCGCGACCATCCTGACGCGGACCTGCTGCACGGCGCTGTCGCGCGAGGGCGAGGGCGGGGACGGCGCCTGGCGGGCCACCTTGCAGCACGCCAGCGGCCGGCAGACGGCCGTGCGCGCCCGCAGCGTCGTCAATGCGGCCGGGCCGTGGACGGCGCAGTTCCTGCGGCAGGCGGCGCCCGCCGCGCCGCACCGGCATTTGCGCCTGATCAAGGGCAGCCATATCGTCGTCAGGCGCCTGTTCGCGCATGATCATGCCTACATCTTTCAGCATCCGGACGGGCGCATCGTGTTTGCCATTCCCTACGAGCACGATTTCACCCTGATCGGCACCACCGACCTCGATTACCACGGCGACAGTGGCAAGGTGGAAATTGATGAAGAGGAAATTAGTTACTTGTGCGAACTTTCAAGTTACTATTTCAGCAAGCCCGTCAGTCCTGCCGACGTGGTCTGGACGTATGCGGGCGTGCGGCCGCTGGTGGAAGATGCGGCGGCCGACGCCAAGGCCGTGACGCGCGATTACCGTTTCGAGCTGGAGCGCGACGGGGCGCCGCTGCTGAGCATTTTCGGCGGCAAGATCACCACCTTCCGCAAGCTGGCCGAGGAAGCGGTGGATTTGCTGCAACCGTTGCTGACGCAGCAGAAGACGCGCGGCGCCTGGACGGCGCAGGCTTGCCTGCCTGGCGGCGATCTGTTCGGCAGCACGCCGCAAAACCGGTCCGTGCGCGAGTTCGGCCAGTTCGTGCAGGGCGTGCAGCGCGACTATGCGTGGCTGCCGCCGCTGCTGGTGGCCCGCTATGCGCGCGCCTACGGCACGCGCATCCACGCGCTGCTGGCGGGGCGGGCGGACGTGGCGGCCATGGGCGAGGAAATTGCCGCCGGGCTGTACGCGGCCGAAGTCGACTATTTGCGGCGCCATGAATGGGCCGCCAGCGCGGCCGACATCCTGTGGCGGCGTTCCAAGCTGGGCCTGCACCTGCCGCCCGAGACGGCGGGCAAGCTCGATGCCTGGCTGCTGCGGCATCCCTTGCTGCCGTAGCAAAGAGCGTGCCGGCGACCGGCTCCCGCAGAAGATGCGGCGAAAAAAAAGAATACATCACTGGAGGAGAAGCGCGTGCAACTGGTACTGGAAAATATCAGCAAGAAGCAGGGTGCTGAAGCGTATTTGTATCCGATGTCGCTGGCCCTCGTGCCGGGCGCCATCAATGTGCTGCTGGGCACCACGCGTGCCGGCAAGACCACCCTGATGCGCGTGATGGCGGGCCTGGACAAGCCCAGCGCCGGCACGGTCACGGCCGATGGCGTCGACGTCACGGGCGTGCCCGTCAGCCGCCGCAACCTGGCCATGGTCTACCAGCAGTTCATCAACTATCCGGCCTTCACCGTCTATGACAATAT
Source organism: uncultured Janthinobacterium sp. (assembly GCA_963530105.1). Taxonomy (GTDB): domain Bacteria; phylum Pseudomonadota; class Gammaproteobacteria; order Burkholderiales; family Burkholderiaceae_D; genus Janthinobacterium. Next base: position 6,274 of record CAUSDR010000152.1, on the reverse strand, counting down.
CGCCTCGCCCTTGCGCTTGCGCAAGGTGCCCGAGGCGCAGATCCGCAGCAAGGTGCAGGCGCTGGCCGAGCGCCTGCATATCACGCCCTATCTGCAGCGCACGCCGGGCGAACTGTCCGGCGGCCAGCAGCAGCGCACGGCCCTGGGGCGCGCGCTGATCAAGGATGCTTCGCTGCTGCTGCTCGACGAGCCATTGGTGAATCTCGACTATAAATTGCGCGAGGAATTGCGCCGCGAATTGACGGAACTGTTTTCCAGCGGCAGCACGACGGTCGTGTACGCCACCACGGAACCGCTGGAAGCGCTGCAGCTGGGCGGCCACGTGGCCGTGCTGCACGAGGGCCGCCTGCTGCAGCAGGGGCCGACGCTGGACGTCTTCAACGCGCCCAACTCCATCGCCGTGGCGCGCACCTTCAGCGATCCGCCCATCAACCTGATCGCCGCGCGCGTCGATGCGCACGGCGTGGCGCAGGCGGCCGACGGCCTGGCCATCCATTTGAGCGGCGAGCAGCGCGCGCGCATCGGCGCGCAGACGGACGTGATACTCGGCGTGCGCGCGCACAGCCTGCATCTGTCGCCGCAGTCTGATGGCGACGTGCCCATCGCCGCGCAGGTGGACCTGGCGGAAATCAGCGGCTCGGAAACCTATGTGCATGCGCGCCGCGGCGAGCTGGCGCTGGTGGCGCAGCTGGGCGGCGTGCACAACCTGGAGATCGGCAGCGCCTGCACCGTGTATTGCCAGCCGCATGCCTTGCTGATCTTCGGGCAAGACGGCGGACTGCTGTTTGCTCCTGTGCAAGGAGGGGCGTGACATGGCGCGCATCGAACTGCTGGACCTGGCCCACGCCTACAAGCCGAATCCGTCAGCAGCGGCGGACTATGCGCTGCGGCCCATGAGCATGGAATGGCGCGATGGCGGCGCGTATGCCTTGCTGGGACCGTCCGGCTGCGGCAAGACGACCTTGCTCAACATTATTTCCGGCCTGGTGAAACCGTCGCATGGCAAGGTGCTGTTCGACGGCAAGGACGTCACGCAGCTGCCGACGGAAGCGCGCAATATCGCGCAAGTGTTCCAGTTCCCCGTCATCTACGACACCATGACCGTGCACGACAACCTGGCGTTTCCGCTGCGTAATCGCGGCTGGAAAGAGACGGAAGTCAAAAAGCGCGTGCAGCAGGTGGCGCAGATGCTGGAGCTGACGGGCGACCTGAAACTGCGCGCCAGCGGCCTGTCCGTGGACGCCAAGCAAAAGATTTCGCTGGGACGGGGCCTCGTGCGTCCCGACGTGGCGGCCGTGCTGTTCGACGAGCCGCTGACGGTGATCGATCCGCACCTGAAATGGCTGCTGCGGCGCAAACTCAAGGAAATCCACCACGAATTGAAATTGTCCCTGATCTACGTCACGCACGACCAGGTGGAAGCCTTGACCTTTGCCGACCAGGTGGTCGTCATGACGCAGGGCGAAGTGGTGCAGACGGGCAGCGCGCAAGCGCTGTTCGAGGAACCCGAGCACACCTTTGTCGGTTATTTCATCGGCAATCCGGGCATGAACTTGCTCGATTGCGCCTTGGACGATGGCGGCGTGCGCGTGGCGGGCCAGCTACTCGGCGTGTCCGCCGCCGCCCGTGCGGCGCTGTCGGGGGCGCAGGGCAAGATCACCGTCGGCGTGCGGCCCGAGTTCGTCGAATGCCTGAGCGGCGAGGGGGACGCGGACGATACGCTGGCCGCCACCGTGCTGCTCGTGCGCAACATGGGCACGCATTACCTGGCCGAATTCCGCGTGGGCAACGCCACCGTGGCGGCCAAGCTGCGCGCCATCGGGGCCGTCGCGGGCGATGCCGTGCGGCTGCGCTTTCCCCAGCAACGCACCTTGTTCTACGTCAATGATAAGCGGGTGGCATGATGATTAATAATGGCAAAACCGACAATAACCGCCGCGCCTGGCTACTGATCTTGCCCGTGCTGCTGTGCGTGGCCTTTTCCGCCATCCTGCCCCTGATGACGGTGGTGAACTATTCCGTGCAGGATATTTTGAGCCCCACGCAAAAGGTTTTCGTCGGCACGGAGTGGTTCCGCATGGTCATGCTCGACGGCGATCTGCACAGCGCCTTGCTGCGCCAGCTGCTGTTTTCCGGCTCCGTGCTGGCGATCCAGATTCCGCTCGGCATCCTGATCGCCCTGTGCATGCCGGCCGATGGCTGGAAGGCGTCGCTGGCCCTGGTGCTCATCGCGCTGCCCCTCCTGATTCCTTGGAACGTGGTGGGCACCATCTGGCAAATCTTTGGCCGCGGCGACATCGGCCTGATGGGGTATACCCTGAACCAGCTGGGCTTTGACTACAATTACAACGGCAATTCGCTCGACGCCTGGCTGACGGTGATGGTGATGGATATCTGGCACTGGACGCCGCTGGTGGTGCTGCTGTGCTATGCGGGCTTGCGCGCCATTCCCGACGCGTATTACCAGGCGGCGCGCATCGACGGCGCCTCGCGCCTGGCCGTGTTCCGCTACATCCAGCTGCCGAAACTGCGCAATGTGCTGATGATCGCCGTCCTGCTGCGCTTCATGGACAGTTTCATGATCTACACGGAACCGTTCGTGCTGACGGGGGGCGGACCGGGCAATGCCACCACCTTTTTGTCGCAGTACCTGACGCAGAAGGCCGTGGGCCAGTTCGACCTGGGGCCGGCATCCGCGTTTTCCCTGATCTATTTCCTCATCATCCTGCTGTTCTGCTTCGTGCTGTACACGTGGATGCAGCGCGTCGGCACGGGAGACCAGAAATGATGAACCGTAAAATCAGCGGCGCCATCCTCGCGCTCTTCCTGCTGGGCTCTCTGCTGCCCATCTACTGGATGCTCAACATGTCGCTCAAGACCAACGAGGAAATCGTCGGCGTGCTGAGCCTGTGGCCCCAGCAGCTCACGTTCGCCAACTACCAGACCATTTTCACGGACCCGTCCTGGTACAGCGGCTACATCAATTCCATGATTTACGTGGCGCTCAACATGGTGATGTCGGTCACGGTCGCCTTGCCGGCCGCGTATGCCTTTTCGCGCTACAACTTTGTCGGCGACAAGCATTTGTTCTTTTGGCTCTTGACCAACCGCATGACGCCGCCCGCCGTCTTCCTCGTGCCCTTCTTCCAGCTGTACTCGACGGTGGGGCTGATGGACACGCACCTGGCCGTGGCGCTGGCGCACATGGTCTTCAACGTGCCGCTGGCCGTGTGGATACTGGAAGGCTTCATGTCCGGGGTGCCGAAGGAAATCGACGAGACGGCGTACATCGACGGCTACAGCTTTCCCCGCTTCTTCATCCAGATATTCTTGCCAATGATCAAGTCGGGCGTGGGCGTGACGGCCTTCTTCTGCTTCATGTTCAGCTGGGTGGAACTGCTGCTGGCGCGCACCTTGACTTCCGTCAATGCCAAGCCCATCGCCGCCACCATGACGCGCACCGTGTCGGCGGCGGGCATGGACTGGGGCGTGCTGGCGGCGGCGGGCGTGCTGACCATCGTGCCCGGCGCGCTGGTGATCTGGTTCGTGCGCCATTACATTGCCAAGGGCTTTGCCATGGGGAGGGTGTGACATGGAAAACAATATCGATAGCACGGCCAGCCTGTTCGGCTGGATGGCGTGGACGCCGGAAGTGGCCGTCTTTTTCATCTGCATCGGCTTGATGCTGGCCGGCATGACGGTCTGGCAAATCCGTTCGCCCAGCATCGAACGCAAGGGTTTCCTGCCGATGCCGACGACGCGCGGCGACCGTTTGTTCATCGGCTTGCTCACGGCCGCCTACGTGAACCTGGCGTGGGCGGGGTTCACGGAAATGCAGCAGGCCATCGGCGCTGCCATCAGTTTTTTGTTGTTGCTCGTAGTAATGCGTTGGGGATGACCGGCTTGCCGGTGTTGATGGATGCCGTACCGCCAGCAGGCGGCCGGTAAAAATTATAAAAGGAGATTCACGATGAAATTGAAGTTCACGGTCTTCGCGGCTGCGGCCATGCTCGTGTCGAATGCGGCCCTGGCCGACGCCAAGCAGGCGCAAACCTGGATCGACAAGGAATTCCAGCCATCCAGCCTGAGCAAGCAGCAGCAGCTTGCTGAAATGAAATGGTTCATCGATGCGGCCGCCAAGCTGAAAGCCAAGGGCGTCAAGGAAATTTCCGTCGTCTCGGAAACCATCGACACCCACGTCTACGAATCGAAGACCCTGGCCAAGGCCTTCGAGGAAATCACGGGCATCAAGGTGCGCCACGACATCATCCAGGAAGGCGACGTGGTGGAAAAGCTGCAAACCTCCATGCAGTCGGGCAAGAGCATCTATGACGGCTGGATTTCCGATTCCGACCTGATCGGCACGCATTACCGCTATGGGGCCGTGGAACCCTTGTCCGACTACATGGCGGGCAAGGGCAAGGAATTCACGAATCCGGGCCTGGACTTGAAGGATTTCATCGGCATCAGCTTTACCACGGCGCCGGACGGCAAGGTGTACCAGTTGCCCGACCAGCAGTTCGCCAACCTGTACTGGTTCCGCGCCGACTGGTTCGCCCGCAAGGATTTGCAGGCCAAGTTCAAGGCCAAGTATGGTTACGAGCTGGGCGTGCCGCAAAACTGGTCCGCCTATGAAGACATCGCCGATTTCTTCACGAATGACGTGAAGGAACTGGATGGCAAGAAAGTCTATGGCCACATGGATTACGGCAAGAAAGATCCATCGCTGGGCTGGCGCTTCACGGATGCGTGGCTGTCGATGGCTGGCGCGGCCGACAAGGGCATTCCGAACGGCATGCCCGTCGACGAGTGGGGCATCAAGGTGGCGGCCGACAAGTGCACGCCCGTGGGCGCGTCCATGTCGCGCGGCGGCGCCACCAATTCGCCGGCGGCCGTCTTTGCGTTGACGAAATACATCGAGTGGATGAAGAAGTACGCGCCTCCGCAGGCGAACGGCATGAATTTCTCGGAATCGGGCCCCGTGCCGGCGCAGGGTGAAATCGCCCAGCAAATCTTCTGGTACACGGCGTTTACGGCGGGCATGGTGAAGCCGGGCTTGCCAGTGGTCAACAAGGATGGCACGCCGAAATGGCGCATGGCGCCGTCGCCGCACGGTCCGTACTGGAAAGAAGGCATGCAGAACGGCTACCAGGACGTCGGTTCCTGGTTCCTGTTCAAGTCCACGCCGGATGACCGCAAGGCGGCAGCCTGGCTGTATGCCCAGTTCGTCACGTCGAAAACCGTGTCGCTGAAGAAATCCATCGTCGGCGTGACATTCATCCGCGATTCCGATATCCGCCACGATTATTTCACCAAGCACGCGAATGAATACGGCGGCTTGATCGAGTTTTACCGCAGCCCCGCCCGCGTGGCATGGACGCCGACGGGCAACAACGTGCCTGACTATCCAAAACTGGCCCAGCTGTGGTGGAAAAACGTGGCCACGGCCATCACGGCGGAAAAAACGCCGCAGGCCGCCATGGATAACCTGGCCGAGGAAATGGACCAGGTCATGGCGCGGCTGCAGCGGGCCGGCATGAAGGCGTGCGCGCCCAAGCTCAATCCGAAAGGCGACCCGAACCAGTATCTGTCGGACCAGCACGCCCCATGGAAAAAGCTGGCGAATGAAAAGCCGAAAGGTGAAACGATTGCCTACGATAAATTATTGCAGGCTTGGAAGGAAGGCAAGGTGAGGTAGTCGTGTAAACTCTTGCCGCCGTTGTTCCGGGGCACGGGCGCTAGTCCGTGCCTCTTTCACTGTATTAACGTAGTAGCGACCATGACCAAATACATACTTGCTTTAGACCAGGGCACCACCAGTTCGCGCGCCATCCTGTTCGACCATGCGGGCAGGCCGCATGCCAGCGCGCAGCGCGAATTCCGCCAGATTTTCCCCCAGCCGGGCTGGGTCGAGCATGACGCCAGTGAAATCTGGGCTTCGCAAGAGGGCGTGCTGCACCAGGTCTTGCGCGACAGCGGCGTGGCCGCATCGGACGTGGCCGCCATCGGTGTCACCAACCAGCGCGAAACGACGGTGCTGTGGGAACGGGCGACGGGCGAGCCCGTCGCCAACGCCATCGTCTGGCAAGACCGCCGCAACGCCGCTTTTTGCGAGCAGCTGGTGGAACAGGGCAAGGCGGACTTGATCCAGCGCAAGACGGGCCTCGTGCTGGACGCCTATTTTTCCGCCACCAAACTCAAATGGCTGCTCGACAACGTGGCCGGCGCCCGCGCGCGCGCCGAACGGGGCGAGCTGGCCTTCGGCACCGTGGAC
>CAUSDR010000151.1:0-11969 GCA_963530105.1 uncultured Janthinobacterium sp. | reverse complement strand
AGTCCACGCCGGGCGCCTGCGCATCGCGCCACAGGCGCCACTCGGCATCGGGCGCGCAGGCGGGCCAGGCCAGGGTGTCGTGCAGCACCGTCGCGCGCGCCAGCTGGTGCGGCGCATCAAACAAACCGTGCTGGCGCGCATAGGCGGGACTGCAGACGGGCGCCAGCCATTCGTCCATCAGCTTGCGCGCCGCCAGGCCGGGAAAGTTGCCGTCGCCATAGTGCAGCGCCAGGTCGACCTGGCCGGCGCGGAAGTCCACGGCCTCATTACCCACGCGCAAGTCGATGTCCAGCTGCGGATACTGCGCCGTGAAGCTGGCCAGGCGCGGCACCAGCCAGCATTGCGCCACGGACGGACGCGCATGCACGGTGATGCCGCCCGCCAGCCCATCGCCGCCGGCGATGGCCGCATGCAAGCCCTCCCACCCCGTTTGCAGGGCGGCGAAAATGCGCTCGCCATCGGCCGTCAGCCTCACTTGCCGCGTCAGGCGCTCGAACAGCCGCATCCCCAGGCCCGCTTCCAGCCGCGCGATGCGGTGGCTGACGGCGCTGGGCGTGAGCGCCAGTTCCTGCGCGGCCAGCGCGAAGCTGGCATGGCGCGCCGCCACGAGAAACGTATGCAGGTTGGCGAACTGGCTGGCCGTCAGCGTGGCCGAGCGCTGCGCGCCGGCCGTCATCAGGCCGCTCCGGTAGCCAGCAAGGCGCGCCCGCGCGCCACGTAGGCCGCCATTTCCGCTTGCGGCACCATGCTGCCGCCCGTGCCCCACACCAGGTGCGTGGCCGTGTCCAGATGCTGCCCGTACTGCGGCGCCGCCAGCACGGGGGCGATGCCGGCGAAACCGGCGACGGCGGATGGTTCCAGGCGCAAGCCTTGCGTTTGCTCAAGCAGCGCCAGCAGGCGGTACAGTTCTTCATCCGTGACGGTGGCGTAGCCATCGATCAGCCGCTGCATGGCGCGCCCGACGAAGCCGGAAGGCCGGCCCACGGCCAGGCCGTCGGCGGCCGTCACGTTGTCGATGCCGATATCCTGCACGCTGATCCGGTCGTGCCAGCCCGTGTGCACGCCCAGCAGCATGCACGGCGAATGGGTCGGCTCGACGAACACGCAATGCACGGCATCGCCAAAGGCCAGCTTCAGGCCGAACGCCACGCCGCCCGGGCCGCCGCCCACGCCGCACGGCAGGTAGACGAACAGCGGGTGCTGCGCATCGACCGCCACGTTGGCGGCGGCCAGCTGCGCCTTCAGGCGTTCGCCCGCCACCGCGTAGCCGAGAAATAAATCGTGCGAGTTTTCATCGTCGACGAAGTGGCAAGCGGGATCTTCCTGCGCCTGCTTGCGCCCCGCCTCCACGGCCACGCTGTAGTCGGTGGCGTATTCCACCACCGTGACGCCGTGGCTGCGCAATCTATCCTTCTTCCACTGGCGCGCGTCGGCCGACATGTGCACGGCGGCGCGAAAGCCCAGCTTCGCGCTCATGATGCCGATCGACAAGCCCAGGTTGCCCGTGGAACCGACGGCGATCGCGTACTGTCCAAAGAAGGCGCGCACGGCGTCGCTGGCCAGCAAGCCGTAATCGTCGCCTTCCTTCAGCAGGCCGGCGTCCAGCGCCAGCGTCTCCGCATGCTTCAGCACCTCGTAAATGCCGCCGCGCGCCTTGATCGAGCCGGAAATAGGCAAATGGCTGTCCTGCTTGAGCCACAGCTTGCCGGGCGCGATGCCCAGCGCCGCCTGCATGGCGGGCAGCGGCACGACGGGCGACTCGATGACGCCGCCGCTGGCCTGCGTTTCCGGGAAAGCCTTGGCCAGGTAGGGCGCGAAGCGCGCCAGGCAGGCGCTGGCCTGGGCCACGTCGGCCGCCGCCAGGCCCACATCGCCCAATGCCTCGGCGGCAGGCGCAATGCCGGGGTTGAACCAGCTCAGGGGCTGCAAGGCCGTCAATTCATTAATCAAGGAAAATTGTTCGCGCAGGGCGGCAATGGTGGAAGTGGGCAGCATGGTAACCTCGTGACGGGACAGGCCATGATTAGACCGCATCCGGGCGCCGCTGGCAAAGGATGGTTCTTCAGGCAATAGGTGACGCGCCGTCATCCGTGCCACCATGCCAGCATGGCCTGCCGCGCAAACCGCCCCCAGGGGCGGCCCGGCCGGGGGCGGCCCGGCTGGCGGACAGCGGCCCCCCGGCTTGCCGCTCGCTTCCGACTCCTGCAATATTCAATGCATGCGCGATTGCGCCTTGCCGATAGCTAAATTTAATTCCGCAACGCACTATCGATTAAAGAAAAGTTTCCACAAAGGCACAAAAATAAGTTATCTTTAAGGCAAACAAAAGGAGACATTTTTCTCTTTACTATCGAGGCGAAAATGCGCTCCAGGAATGATAAAATTACCGTAACGAGTATGGAAGTATTGGAGTGCGCGAGACAGGATGACTTGACGGCCCAGAAGGTCGAGGTCGGCATTATTTTCCAGGAAATGCTCGATACCGCCACCGCGGCCGCCTACCTGGCAAAGAACAAGGTGCCGATCGCCACCGCACTGCGGGTACTCACGGGGTCGCGGCGCAAGAAGAATGACACGGGCAACTGATGCCTTGCTTGCTTTTTTCATATATTTGGATGAAATCCATGTATAATTTCTTTTAAGTAACATCGTCATCCAGTCACCGCCCCTGACTGCCCAACTTCTTGCCGCCCTGAACCTGCTGGCTTACCGCGCTCCCCCTTCGGGGCAGCCCATGCAAGGCAGCTTATCATGGCAAATTCACTTCCCCCACTACGCATCATGGTCGTCGACGACAATCGCGACGCGGCCGATCTTGTCGCCGAATTCCTCGTGATCAGCGGCCACGAAGCCATACCCGTCTATGGCGGCGCCGAGGCGCTGCGCATGGCCGACACGTTCGAGCCGGACGTCGTCTTTCTCGACCTGGGCTTGCCCGAGGTGAGCGGATTCCAGGTGGCGTCGCGGCTGCGGCAGGCGACAAAATTCCAGCGCACGAAGGTGATCGCCTTCACGGCCTGGAGCGACGAGCGCACGCGCGCCAGGACCAGGGATGGCGGCTTCGACCATCACCTGGTCAAGCCCGCCAGCCTGGATGACATACTGGGCTTGCTCGGCGTAGCCGTGTAATGCGCGCTGGCGGACGCCAAGGCACCCGCCGGCGTCTGCGCTAGAACGTCAGCTGCAAGCCCAGGTCGATCGACCTGCCTTCGGCCGGCAAGGCTTGCAGCGCCCCGCCGTTCGCCTTCAGGCCCGACAGGTAGACGCCGCCCAGCGGGTCCGCATGGGCGCGGTCGAACAGGTTGCTGACGCCCGCGCTCAAGGTGGCCATCTTGCCCAGCGCCACGCTGCTGCGCAGGTTGACGAGGGCGTAGCCGCCCGTTTCCGGCTCCAGGCGGCGCGCGTCGACCTTGTCCTTGCGGGCCACGAGCTTCGTTTCGATACGGCTGCTCCAGGCGCCCTGCTTGTGCTCGACGGCCAGCACGGCGTTGAGCGGCATCATGCGGTACAGGTCGCCGCCGTCGCTGCGCTCGCCCCGCGTCCAGGCGGCGTTGCCCATGGCCGTGAAGCGTCCCCAGTGGGCGTTTTGCAGCAGCGGCAGCTGCCATGCCAGGTTCACGCCGTACAATGTGGCGTCATGGTTGGCAAACTGCAGCAAATTGCCCCTGGCCCCCATCTGCATGTAGGGGTGGAACGGCGCCAGCACGTCGACGTCGATATAGTTGTCGACCTTGCTGTAATACGGGTTGACGCGCATGAACCAGCCCTCGTCGCCGCCGCCATGCCAGTCGGCCGTGAAGGCCGCCGTGTACGCCGTCTCGGGCTTGAGGTCGATATTGCCCACGTAACCATTGCCGTCGCCGAACCAGTTGGTCATGGTCATGGCCATCGAACCGCGTCCCCACGAGTAGCGCTCGTACAGATTCGGCGAGCGCACCTTGCGCGCCAGCGCGAATGCATAGCTGCTGGCGGCGTCCGGCGTGAAAGTGGCTTGCGCAGAAGCATCAATATTCGTGTCGCGCTGGCGGCGGCTGCGCGCGTTGAAGGCCCTGGCGGCCATCACGTCCGGCATGTTCATCATGTTCGTGCCGTAAGCTTGGACGTCGCCCGTATCCATGCGCACGGATTCGCCGCGCAGCCCCAGCATGCTGGTCCAGCGCGCATCGTGGCGCGTTTCCAGCTCGCCGAACAGCACCGTGCGCTCGCGCCTGCCGTCGTTGATGTTCAGGTAGGTGCGCGGCCCCATCATCATGGAACCGGGCACGGCCGGCCAGTAATCGTCGAGGCGGAAGCCATGCCATTCCTGCCCCAGGCGCAAGTCGCCCGCCGCCGTCGGCAAGCTGGCCATCAAGGCATAGCCCGTGTTGCGCCCGTGCGTGAGCATCGGCATCGTGCCCCGGCGCTCGGGCGTGAAAAAGCCCATTTCATGCTCCGTCTGCTGCCAGTAGGCGCGCGCGTCCAGCACGCCCCAGCCGAATTCGCCCCGGTAAGCGAGGTTGGCGAACTGGCCGTGGTTGTCCGTCATGTCCATGTACTGGTTCGGGAAGCCCTGGTAGGGAATATGCTGCACGCCCGCGCGCAGGGTCAGCTGCTGGCCGTCGCGCCGGGCCGCCAGCACAATGGACTGGTTGATGCTTTCCACCATGCTGGCCAGTACGGTGTTGCCGTGGCCATCTTCATAGCTGTGGCTGCGCGTGATGGCGCCGCTGTAGCCGATGCTGAACACCTCGCTGGCGGCCGACGCGTTCACGCCGGTGGCCACGCTGTTGTTGACGCTGCGGCCCGAGACGGCAACGCTGCCCTGGGTCAGCAGCCCCGCGCCGGGCTGGGCAAATACGGGCGCCAGCGACTGCACCTCGATGCTGCCGCCGATGCTGTCGCCGCCCGCGCTGACGGGCGTGACGCCCGCGATCAGCCGGATATGCTGCACCTGTTGCGGGTCGATATACGACAGCGGCGCATTCATGTGGTTGGCGCAGGCGGACGTCAGTTCCATGCCGTCGATGCGGATTTTCAAGCGGTCATCCGCGAAACCATTGACCACCGGCAAGCCGGACACGCCGCCGCCGGCCGCCACGCTGTAACCGGGCGTGCTCGACAGCATCAGCGCCGTGTCGGCGACGGGCCGGTAGCCGTCCTGCACGCCCTTGACGATGACTTTCATTTCAGGCAAGACGTCTTCATTGCGCGTCTGGGCCACGGCCGGCATGGCGAGGGCCAAGGAAATTAACAAAGGAAAATGTTTCATGGTGCTGCTTTCAGATTCTGTATGGGCAAGACGAACGCCCGCCAGCGCGCAAGGCGCGCTGGCGCAAGGCAGTTCAGGGAAGGGACAGGTCAGAAAGCGGCGGGCGGGCCACGGGGCTGGACGGGCGTCCAGGCAAACAGGGGCGTGGCGGACTGGTAGAACAGCCGCGGCAGCAAGCCCGTGATGACTTCGCCGGAAGCCAGCACGAGGGTGGCGGCAGGAATATCGAGGGTGGCCGCATGCATGCTGCAGCACGGGCAATCCATGCGCATCGCGCCCTTGGCGGGATCGGGCGCGTCGGTGCTCAGCTTCACGGGCAGCATGTTCATGCCGCCCGCCACGGAGCAAATCTCGAAACTGGGCACGGCCTGGCCGCTGGCGACGGTAAACGCGCGCGACATGGTCGGGGCGAGCGCCGCCATGAGGATGGCGAGGCACGCGATCCACAGGACGACGACGGCGCGGCCTTGGCGAATAAACATGGCGGCATTATAACGGCCGCCCTGCCCCGCAGCCAGCGCTGCCGTCAAAGAAACTTTACAAAGCGTCCAGTTTCCTGCGCTCGGCCAGCAAATCCGTCTCGCTGAGCGGCAAGTAACCCTCTTCGCTATCCTGCTGCGCATCGAGGATGGCTTGTCCCTGCGGCGACAGGGCCAGCTGCAGATACGCTTTCACGAGCGGATCGAGCGCCTGGCCGGGCGCGCGGTTCACGTACAGCTGCACCGGCATCGTCAATGGATAGTTTCCTGCGCGCACGGTGGCCTGGTCCGGGCCATGGTATGGCGCGCCGGACGCGGCCGCCAGCGGCAGCACGCGCACCTGGTCCGAAATGGGCGCCGCATTCACCCAGCCCAGCACGGCGATGCCGTAGCGGTCGGCGGCCACGGCGCGGATCACGGCGTCGCGCGAGGCCAGCGCCTCGTACTGCGCGGCAAATGCACGCTGGCCGAAACGCGCATGGCGCAAGCCCGTAGCAAAGCCGCCATCGTCGCGCAAGCCGTAGGCGTGGATGCGGCGCGGCGCCCACTCCCCTGTCGCGCCCAGCTGCGACCACAGGCGGATGTCGCCCGCCGGCGCGCCCGCCGTGAATACCTGGCCCAGCTGTTCCATCGTCAAGCCCGCCAGCGGGTTGTCGCGGTGCAAGTATACGGCGGGCGGCGTCTTGGCCGGCGGCCGGGGGCCGTGGCCGTTGTAGCCGATGCGCACGGGCGTGGCGTCGTAGCCGAAGACTTGGCGGAACGCCGCCTGGTCGCCGGGCCACATGTCGCGCGTCAGGGGCGCGAACGCCGTCGCGCCCGCCGTCAGCGCGGGCATGCCGGCCGACGAGCCTTCCATGCGCAGGCTGAAGCGCACTTGCGGATGCTGGCGCGTAAACAGCGCGTTCAACTGCGTGATCACTTCTTCCAGCCCATCGTTGCCGACGATGGCCACGGTGCCGTCACGGTTCACATAGGTTTGCGCCGGATCCACGGCCAGCGGCGCGGCGTGCAGGTTGATTGTCAGCAGGCAACAGGCGGCCAGCGCGGCGTTTTTCAACAACGTCATTCGAGTTTCTCCAGTTCCGCCCTGGCTTGCGCGGCCGTCAGGGGCAGATAGCCGCCGGGCTGGGCGGCGATGACGGCCTGCCCTTCGCGCGACAGCACGAGGCGCAGGTATTCCTTCGCCAGCGGATCGATAGCCTGGCCCGGCAAGCGCCGCACATATAAATACACATGGCGGCCGTACGGATAGCGTCCCGAGACCACTTCCGCGTCCGTGCCCGTCGTCGGCTCGCCATCGGCGCCGACGATGGCCAGCTGGCGCAGCTGCGGGTGGCGCACGCCCAGCGCGGCCACGCCGATGCCGGCCGGGTCTTGCGCGATGCGTGCCGTGATGGCGGCCGTGTTGCCCAGTTCCTCGTGATTGGGCGCCAGTGCGCGGCCCTGGAAATGTTCGCGCTGCAAATAGTCGCCAAAGCCCGTGTACGCGGCCGTGCCGTAGGGGTGGATGGCGCGAGCGCGCCATTCCCCGCTCAAGCCCAGCTGACCCCAGCGGCTGACATCGCCGCCTGGATTGCCGATAGATAAAATTTGCGACACTTGCGCCGCCGTCAGCCGCGTCAGGGGATTGGCGCGGTTCACGTACACGGCCAGCGAGGTGGCCAGGTGGCCGTCCGGCGTGGCCGCCGTATGCGCGATGCGGATTTCCAGCGCGTCGCGCCCCACGATCTTGCGGTATGGCACCAGCTCGATGGGATTGATGGCGCGGCCCATGGCGCCGAACAGGATCTTGTCATGCATCAATAGCGGCACGGCGCTGCTGGTGCCCTTGCCGTCAAAGCCCAGCGCGATGCCCGGATGGCTGGCGGCGAACAGGGCATTCCATTGGCCGACGACGGTGGCCACGTGCCCGGCGCCGCCGATCATGGCCGCGCCCGTCTTGCTGTCCACATAGCCGGACGTGGCCGGCACCTTGACGGCCTGCGGCGCATACGCGGGCAAGGCGGGGTCGAGCGGCGGTGCGGCGCTGGCCAGGCCGGACAGCGCCAGCATGGCGGACGCCAGCGGCAAGGCGCGCCTATTTTCCATCGCTGGCCCAGTCCACGGCCGCGTCGAACAGGCGCAGGCCGGCCGGCGACAGATTCGTAAACGTTTCATTGTCGAGGAAGAAGCTGACCCGGCGCGCGGGCGCCAGGGACTCGTAATCCATGGTGGCGCCCTTTTCATAACCGAAGATGGCGGCTTTTTCCGGCTCGCCATAGATGGTGGCGATCGTCGTCGCGCCCAGGCCCGGCTTGCCCCAGCTCATGGTGGCCTGCTTTTGATAAATATCGACCGTGCCGGCCGGCAAGCCGCCCGCCAGCGCGTGCGGCGCGTTCACCAGCCACACATAGCGTGATTTTTCCACCGTGCCATAGTCGACGCCGGCCCGCTTGCCCGTCATCGACAGGTCGTCATACAGGTCGTTTTCCCACGTCAGCACGGGCACGGCGACGTGACGGTAGGCGCCCAGCAGGTCGCGGCCACGGATGGTCGACGACAGGATCACCAGGTCCTTGCCTTGTGCGCCGGACACGGGCGCGTACTGGCTGTGCAGGGTGACGGCATAGCCGCGCGCCTCCAGGTGTTCCCTGATTTTCTGGTCGAACGGCAGGCTCTTGCCTTCCAGGCGCACCACCAGCAGCACCTGCTTGCCAGGTGCAGGCTGCGCCGCCTGCGCCGCCTGCGGCTGAAACGTGCCCGCCTTCAGCGCAGCCGCCAGCGCGGTGTTGAGCAGGCGCATCAGAGGTCCACTTTCATCGACAGCTTGATGGCGCGCGGCGCGCCGGAGGCCAGGCGCGTGCCGGCGCCGGCCCAGTAGCGCTTGTCCGCCGCGTTTTCCACGTTCAGCTGCCACACGACGGCCTTGTTCATGACCGTGCTGGCATAGCGGGCGCCGGCGCTGAACAAGGTCACGCCGCCGAGGAATGCCTGGTTCAGGTCGTTGACGGGACGGGCGCTGTAGTAATACGCGCCGCCGTTGACGGACAGGCCCGGCACGGCGTCAAACGCGTAGGCCAGGAAGGCGCTGCCCGTGCGCTTGGAGGCGTTTTCCGGCGCCTTGCCATTGTAGTCGGCGTTGATGTGCTCGAATTTCGGGTCGAGGAATTGGGCCGACGTCTGCCACGACAGCTGGCGCGTCAGCTTGCCCTGGGTCGACAGCTCCAGGCCGCGGTAGCGCTGTTCGCCATCCGAGGTGAAGACATTGCTGCTGTTGGTGTAATAGCCGGGACGCGTGATGTCGAACAGCGCCCCCGACACCAAGGTGCCGCCCGGCGTCATCCAGCGCGCGCCCAGTTCCTTCTGTTTGCTGACGCCCGGCGCCATCTTGACGTTCTGGTTGACGGTGCCTGTCGGGCCCGTTTCGCCCTCTTCCAGCCCCCGCGCCGACGAGGCGTAGAAGGAAATGGCGGGCGTGGCCTTGTACACCAGCGACACCATCGGCGTCGTCTGGCTCACGTCGTAGTGGCTGGCGCCCTGGTCGCTTTGATAACTGGTGCGGCGCACGCCGATGACGCTTTGCCACTGCGGGCTGAAGACCATGCGGTCGAGCGCATACAGGCCCGTGTCGCGCGTGTCCAGCGCGGCCGTCGTCGGCGTGGTGGGCTTGGGACCGAACACGACATTCGTCACGGGCACGGGGTTGTACAGGTTTTGCGCAGCGATCGTGTAATTGCTCTGGTAAATCGGGTCTTGCGACTTGTCCGTGCGCGAGGCGCCCAGGGTCAGTTCATGGGCGATGAAGCCCGTGTTGAAGGTGCCCGCCAGTTCCGCGCGCAGCAAGTCCGACGCCGTCACGTGGTGCTGCATGTTGCCCGTGATGCGGCCCGCGCCCGTTTCCACGGCGGCCGCGTTATTCAGGCGGAAGATCGCCAGGCGGCGGTCGCGCGCCGTTTCCGAGTGCCCCGCCTCCACGGTCAAGGCCCAGCCATCGGCGATGGCATAGTCGGCGCGCAATTGCGCGTTTTTCGTCTGCGCTTCGAAGTTCGACCAGTCCGGGCCGATCAGCTTGCTTGGATCGACGGCGCGCGGCAAGGTGATCACGCCTTTCACGGCGGCAGGCAAGGCCACGCCCGCCTGCTCGGTGACCCGGCGGCGGTCATATTCCAGGTCGGCTTTCAGCAGCAGTTTATTCGTCACGCGCCAGTCCAGCGCCGTGGAAATGAAGCTGCGGTTGCCATTGCCGACATTGTCCAGGTAGGACCCGAGGGTGCCGCCGGCCGCATTCACGCGCACGCCGAATTCCTGCTCCGCGCCAAAGCGGCGGCCAATGTCGACAATGGCCACGGCGCTGCCGCGGTCGTCGAGGCTCAGGCCCATGCTCGTGACGGGCTTGCTGCCAGCCCGCTTGGTGACGAAGTTGACGACGCCGGCCGGCGACGTAAAGCCGTAGTACAGGGCTGAAGCGCCCTTCAGCACTTCCACCCGCTCCTTGTTTTCCATGGACACTTGCGAGAAGTTCATGATGGGCAGGGAACCATTCAAGCGGTAATTCGTGCGGTTTTCCACGGCGATGCCGCGTATGACCAGTTGATCCCACGTCTCGCCGCCGTTTTGCTGGCGCGTCACGCCCGCCGTATTGCGCACGGCGTCGTACAGGCCGGACACGGCTTGCTGTTCCAGCAATTCGCGCGTGATCACGTTGACGGTGGACGGCACGTCCATGATGTTAGCGCCACGGAAACTGCCCGCTTCGGTGGTGGTAGGCACCAGGCCTTGCGCACGCGCGCCCGTCACTTGCACGGCCTGCATGACTTTCTCATCGCCAGCCGTCAAGTCGTCCTGGCCATTGGCTGCGTTGGCAGCGCAGGCCGTGTGGGAAGCGAATGCCAGTGACAGGGCTGCTGCCACTGGAAGTAGTTACAAGGAAGGAAAAGCTGCGCGCATAAAGACGGGTCTTTCAACAGGAAACAGTGATAGAAGGAAACTTCAAGTTACGCGGCATGATATCCGTAACGAGAATCATTCGCAATTAATAAGTGACATTTCGTGAGAATTCGTGAGTTTTCACAAGAGAAACAGTCCGCCACGCCGCCTGTTATCACATGAACACGTCTGGATTTTGCAGACCAGCCCGCAAAGAGGCATACTGACAGTCACGGCGCGCCGGGCGCGCCCTCCAACAAGATCAAAATCAAAAGGTAAGTTCGTGAACACAATCGACAAGAAAAGCGTGCAGACGAAATCATTTCGCTGGAAACGCTGGCAGCGCTGGGCCCTTGGCACAGGCTGCGCCCTGGCCGCCTACAGCGCGGCCGGCTTCTGGCTGGTGCCGTATGTCATCAAGCACCAGCTGCCCAAATTTGCCGAAAAAGAACTGGCGCGCCAGGCCAGCATCGCCGACGTGCGTTTCAATCCGTTTACCCTGCGCCTGGAAGCGGACAAGATCAGCTTGAAGGAAGCGGCCAGCGCCGGTGGAACAGGCGCCGCGCCGCTGCTGTCCATCGGCGCCCTGGC
The DNA here is from genome assembly GCA_963530105.1 of uncultured Janthinobacterium sp. Taxonomy (GTDB): domain Bacteria; phylum Pseudomonadota; class Gammaproteobacteria; order Burkholderiales; family Burkholderiaceae_D; genus Janthinobacterium. The sequence goes on along the minus strand of CAUSDR010000151.1, from coordinate 746 downwards.
CGTGCAGCTGGAATGGAAATCCATCGTGCGCCGCGCCTGGAGCGTGGCGGAAATCCGCATCACGGCGCCGCAGGCGCAGCTGACGATCACGCCCGATGGCAAGTTCAACCTGGCCGAAGTGCTGGCCACCTGGCAACGCAATCATCCGGAAAAAAGCGAAGGCGGCATGCCGCGCCTGATCATTGGCCACTTTGCGCTGGAACAAGGCAAGGTCGACTGGCAAGACCAGAAGGCGGGCTACGCGGACAATTTCACGCCCATCGATTTTACGCTCGAAAATATCTCGACCTTGCCCGATGCCAACGGCAGCTACAGCCTCAGCGCCGACGCATCGCGCGGCGGCAAGCTGCACTGGCGCGGCACGGCCTCCTTGAATCCTATCCGCGGCGACGGCGAACTGATACTGAACGACGCTTCCCTGCCCGGCCTGGCCGCGTATATGAAAGCCTACACGCGCGCCACGGTGACGAGCGGCAAGCTGTCAGCCCGCCTGCCCTACGCTTTTTCGTATGCGGACGGCAAACTGGAAGCGACCGTGAAAGGCGCGGGCCTGGCCTTGCGCGACCTGGCGCTGGTGCGCGATGGCAAGGGCGAAGCCTTCACCTCACTGAGTACCCTGGGCATCGCCGGCGTCAACGCCGACCTGGCGCGCCAGAGCGTCACGGTCGACAAGATCAACCTGTACGGCGGCAAGGTGGCCATTCGCCGCGATGCCAAGGGCGAGATCGACGTGGCGAACCTGATGT
>CAUSDR010000150.1:0-11969 GCA_963530105.1 uncultured Janthinobacterium sp. | reverse complement strand
CGTATGGCGACCGCGCGCCATCCACGCGCCCAGCGCCGGATCGATGAAGGCGGCGGCGATGCCGGCCGCCAGCAGCACGGCGCCGATTTGCGCCAGATCAAGGCTGCTGCGCTGCGCGTAAAACGGCGCCACATATATATAGATGGGCAGCGCCAGCATCGCCAGGGGCAAGCCGAACAGGCCATAGCTGAACAGGGCAGGCAAGCCCAGCGCGCTGGCCCCGGTGTTCATGGCAGCGGTGCCGCACCCTGCAGCAAGGCGCTGCGCAGCTTTGGCGCCGTGGTCGACGGCGAGAGCCAGATGGCAAAGAAGGCGCGCGCGAAGTCGCCATCCGTCACGTCGGCCAGCACCTTGCCATCGAGATAAAACCGCACGCCGGGCGCGATGCCGGCCCGGTAGGCGCCCGCGACGCGCTGGCCTTCCCGGACGTCGGGGAAGATGCGCTGCATGGTATTGAGCCACGCCAGGCGCTGCTCCTGCGTGCCGGCGCCGATCTTCTGCATCTGTTCATAGCTGGCTTCGGCGATCTTGCTGCCGTCAAGCGAGCGCGCATAGCGCAGTTCCAGCACGAATGGCGCCGTCTCGGACGCCGCGCCCTGGTAGCCTTGCGGCCCTACCCACAGCTGTGCCTGATAAATACGCATGCCGAACCAGGTATAGTCCCCCTCGCCCGCCAGGCGGGCCTCGGGCACATCGGCGGCGACAAAGGCCGGGGGCGCGGCCATGGCGCCCAGCATGGTGAGCGACAGCACGATCAGGGCAAGCAGTTGGCGCATGGTCACTCCTTGATCAGGGTAAATTGCATCACATCCGTGTTATGCGCCTGGAAGGCGGCCTCGCAATACGCCAGGTAAAACTCCCAGGTCAGCAGGAAACGGCCATCGAACCCCTGTTTTTCCAGCGCCACGCGCTGCGCCAGGAAGCTGGCGCGCCACTGGCGCAAGGTTTCCGCATAATCGAGGCCAAAGCTGAAGGCGTCTTCCACGCGCAAGCCCTGCGCTTCGGCCGCGCGGCGAAACTCGGCCGGCGACGGCAGCATGCCGCCCGGAAAAATGTACTGCTGGATAAAATCCGTGCTCTTGCTGTAGCGCTCGAACAGCGCGTCGGCGATGACGATGGTCTGGATGCAGGCGCGCCCGCCTTGCTTCAGGTTGCGCGCCACGCAGGCGAAATAGCCGGGCCAGTAGCTTTGCCCCACGGCTTCGAACATTTCGATCGAGGCGATGGCGTCGTACTGGCCGGCGCTGTCGCGGTAGTCGCACAGCTGCAAGTCGGCCTGCGCCGCCAGTCCCGCGTCGTGCAGGCGCTGGCGCGCATACGCCAGCTGCTCGGTGGACAGGGTCAGGCCTGTCACGTGGGCGCCATGCTCGCGCGCCGCCGTTTCCGCAAAACCGCCCCAGCCGCAGCCGATTTCCAGCACGCGGGCGCCCGGCTGCAGCTGCAGCTGGCCGGCGATGCGCGCGTATTTGGCCGCCTGCGCCTGCTCGAGGCTGGCGCCGGCGCTGAACAGGGCGCTGGAATACGTCATCGACGGGTCCAGCCACAGCTGGTAAAAGGCGTTGCCGATATCGTAATGGGCGTGGATGTTCTTCTTGCTGCCCTTGCGCGAATTGCGATGCAGCAAATGGCGCACCTGATAGATCAGGTTACCCCACCAGTTGCCGTAGATCAACGATTCGATCTGCGCGCGGTTGCGTATCATCAATTCGATCAAGCCCGGCAAGTTGTCCGTGCGCCAGTCGCCGGCGATAAACGTTTCCGCGAATCCGATATCGCCCGAGCGCAGCACGGCCGCGCACAGGCGCCAGTTATGCAAGTCCAGGGTGACGGGATGGCTGCCGTCGCCGTACAGCAAGACGCTGCCGTCGGGCGTGCGCAGGCGCAGGGCGCCGTATTGCAGCTTGTCCAGCAGGCGCAGAATCATGCGCGCCGAAGCAGGCAGGTCCAGGTGGGCATGCGGGTGATCGGCGGCCGCGCCGCTACGCGCCTGCAAGCCGGTGGGCAGGGAATCGGAACTCATCGGGACACCTTTTCGTGTGGGGGAAGGGGTTTGCTGAAAAACGGCACGCGGCGCAGCCACAGGCGCAGGGCTTGCCAGTGGATGCGCGCCATCACGCCAAACGTCATTAGCGGATAGCGCAGCAAGGCGTGACAGATGGCGCCGTCGCGCAGCGCACGGGCCGTGCCGGACAAGCTCGTTTGCAGCAGCGGACCGTCAAGGTCGTCGTAATCGACCCTGGCCAGGTGGCGCTCGCCGGCCTGTTCGCTGTTGCGCAGGAAGCGGAAGCGATAGCTCCCTTCCACCTTGCAAAAGGGCGAGACGTGGAAAATCTTGCTGGCCCGCAACTCACTGCCATAGGCGATGGCGCCGCCCTGGTCGAGCAGGTACACATGGCGTTCGCCAAAGGTATTGCGCACATCGCAGACGACGGCCCGCAGCGCGCCGTCAAGGCCATGGCAAAACCAGAAACTGACGGGATTGAAGACATAACCAAGCATGCGCGGCATGGTTTGCAGCCAGATTTCGCCGCCCGCATCCAGCACGCCATGCTGGCGCAGCAAGCCGTCGATCCAGTCCAGCAGCGGCGTCGTGCCATCGCCATGGTCGCTGTCGCGGAAAGACAGCACATTGGCGCGGTTGCGCGAGATCAGCCGCGCGGCAAAACCGTGCGCGCCCATGCTGCGCAAGGGCAGCCGCAGATAAAACATGCCATAACTAAAGGAATGTGCACGGGGACGCAGGCGCGCATGGCGCACCTGTCCCAGGCACAGCTGCGGTTGCGCCTGGACGGGCGCTGCCGGATCACGCGGCATGGCCCAGCTCCGCCGCTGCCATGCCGTTCAGCGCCTCGGCCACGGCCAGGCCCGACTTCAAGCCGTCTTCGTGGAAACCATAGCCCGTCCAGGCGCCCGCGAACCACGTGTGCTGCGCGCCCTGGAATCCGGCCAGGCGCGCCTGGGCGGCAATGGCGGCGCCATCGAACACGGGGTGGGCATACGAAAATTCGTCGATGATGGCCGCCGGTGCGGGTTCGTCGAGCGGGTTGAGCGAAACGATGACGGGCGTGGCGAAGGGCAAGGGTTGCAGCTGGTTCAGCAAATAATGCACGCACACTTGCGGCGCCTCGCCCTCCTCCACTGCCGGGCGCCCCTGGTAATTCCAGGCCGACCAGGCACGGCGCCGCTGTGGCAGGCAGGAAGCATCCGTGTGCAGCACGGCGCGATTCGGCTGGTAGCGCACGGCTTCGAGCACGGCGCGCTCGTCGGCGCGCAAGTCGCCCAGCAAGGCCAGCGACTGGTCACTGTGGCAGGCCAGCACGACATGGTCCACATGCTCGATGCCGGCCGCCGTGTGCAGCTCGACCATGCGGGCGCCGCCGTGCGGCTGGCGGCGCACGGCCAGCACGGGGCAGGCCAGGCGCTGCTGCGGTATACCCGCCAGCAATTTTTCCACATATACGCGCGAACCGCCGCGCACCGTGCGCCACTGGGGACGGTCATTGACCTGCAGCAAACCGTGGTTGTGGCAGAAACGGATGAAGGTGGCCAGCGGAAAGGCCAGCATCTGGCGCGCCGGGCACGACCAGATGCAGGCGGCCATCGGCAGCAGATACCAGTGGCGGAATTCGGCGCCATAGCCATGCAGGTCCAGAAACTCGCCCAGCGACAGGGCTGGCGCCGGCATGGCGGCCGTGGCGATGGCGCTGGCTTGCCGGTTGAAGCGCAGAATATCGCGCAGCATGCGCAGGAAGGCGGGACGCAGCAGGTTGCTGCGCTGGGCAAACACGCTGTCGAGGTTGGCGCCGGCCCATTCCAGCACGCGCCCGCCCGCTGCCGCGCCCAACGGCATCTTCACGGAAAACGACATGTCGCTGTCGGCCGCTTCGACGCCGAGCTCGTCAAACAGTTGCACCAGATTCGGGTAGGTGGCGTGGTTAAACACGAGAAACCCCGTGTCGACGCCATGCGTGACGCCATCGAGCGTGACATCCACCGTATGGCTGTGGCCGCCGAAATAGTCCCCCGCTTCATACAGGGTGACGTCCTGGCCTGACTGCGCCAGGCGATAGGCGCACGACAGCCCTGCAATACCCGCACCGACGACGGCAATTTTCATGGCTGCACCTGTCTCATGTTTGTCCTGGACAAAAAAGGCTCTCCACATAGTCAATTAAATCTTGATCTATGTCAATGAGTGACCTGCTAGTTCAGAAACTTATACGCAGGCAATTTCTAATCGGATTCAGCTATTTGGTACGGGGCATGGGAAGGCGTAAAATGCATTCCACGTTCTTTGGCATGCGAGCAAGCCTCCTGGTATGAATACTGACCTGCAACCCCCTTCCGCTTTCAGCATCAGCGATGTCGAGCGCGACACCGGGCTGGCCAAGGAAACCTTGCGCGTCTGGGAGCGCCGCTACGCCTTTCCCCAGCCGCAGCGCGATGCCTTTGGCGAGCGCAGCTATTCAGCCGAGCAGGTGCAAAAACTGCGCATGGTCAAGCGCTTGCTGGACCTGGGCTTCCGTCCGGGCAAGATCATGCAGCACAGCACTACCCAGCTGCAGCAGCTGGCCAGCGCCGGCAACACGTCGCCGTCGGCGCCGCCCGCGCAGCTGGAGCACTACCTGGCCCTGTGCCGCGGCCACCGGATGACGGAACTGGGCGATGCCCTGCGCCAGGCCCTGGCCGTGCTCGGCCTGAAAGCCTTCACCATCGACGTCATCGCGCCCTTGACGGCGCTGGTGGGCGAAGCGTGGGCCTGCGGCGAGCTGGCCGTCTATGAAGAGCATCTGTATAGCGAGACCCTGCAGACGGTGATGCGCCACGCCATCTTTTCCCTGCCGCAGCAAAGCAGCCCCAGCGTGCGCACGCCGCGCATCGTCCTCAGCACCCTGCCGCAGGAGCGCCATGGCCTGGGCCTGCTGATGGCCGAAGCGCTGTGCGTGACGGCCGGCGCGCATTGCATGTCGCTGGGCGTGGAAACGCCGCTGACGGACATCGTCGCGGCCGCCCGCGCGCAGCGGGCCGACATCGTGGCGCTGTCGTTTTCCAGCGCCAGCAAGGAACGGCAGACGCGCGACAGCCTGCAGCAATTGCACGCGAACTTGCCAGTGGGCATGGAACTGTGGGCAGGCGGACGCAGCCCTGCCCTGAACCGGCGCCCGCCAGCGTTCCTGCACGTGCTGGACTTGCGCCAGGTCGAGGAAAGCATCGCCGACTGGCGCCGCCGCCACCAGACGGACGCCCTGCAAACCCATTAAACGCGATGGAACTGCGGCGATCTCCGTGGATACCCGCGCAATGTTGCCAATCGAACAGTAAAGCATGAAGCGCCGGGCGCGCTCTGGTAGAATAGCCGGATCAACAGTGTCCGGCGCCGCCGGGCCTAAGGTCAGCACCCGCCACCACACATCCATGTTTAGTTTCTTCAAGAAAAAACCCGTCGCCCCCGAGGCTGCGCCAGCCGAGTCCCTCGTCCCTCCCGCCGCCACGCCGCCTGCCGCGCCTGCATCCGCGCCGCCGTCCGCCCCATTGAGCGGGGCGCCAGCCGAAGTCGTGCCCGTGATCGTGGCCGCCGAACCCGAGAAAAAATCGTGGATGACGCGCCTGAAGGCGGGCCTGTCGAAAACCTCGAACACCCTGTCCGTGCTGTTCGTCGGCGCCAAGATCGACGAGGCCCTGTACGAAGAGCTGGAAGCGGCGCTGCTGATGTCCGACGCCGGCATCGACGCCACCGAATTCCTGCTCACGGAACTGAAGAAAAAGGTCAAGGAAGACAAGCTGCTCGACGCCGCCGCCGTCAAGGCCGCGCTGAAAGTGCTGCTGATCGAATTGCTGACACCGCTGGAAAAGCGCTTCGAGCTGGGCCGCCACAAGCCGCTGGTGATGATGATTTCCGGCGTGAATGGCGCCGGCAAGACCACCACCATCGGCAAGCTGGCCAAGCACATGCAGTCGAACAACCAGTCCGTGCTGCTGGCCGCGGGCGACACCTTCCGCGCCGCCGCGCGCGAGCAGCTGATGGTCTGGGGCGAACGCAACAACGTCACCGTGATTTCGCAGGAATCGGGCGACCCGGCCGCCGTGGCGTACGACTCGGTGCAGTCGGCCAAGGCGCGCGGCATTGACGTGGTGATGGTCGACACGGCGGGCCGCCTGCCGACGCAGTTGCACCTGATGGAAGAATTGAAGAAAATCAAGCGCGTGATTGGCAAGGGCATGGATGGCGCGCCGCATGAAACCCTGCTCGTCATCGACGGCAACACGGGCCAGAATGCCCTGACGCAAGTCAAGGCCTTCGATGATGCCCTGCAATTGAGCGGCCTGGTGATCACCAAGCTGGACGGCACCGCCAAGGGCGGCGTGCTGGCGGCGATCGCCCGCGTGCGTCCCGTGCCCGTGTATTTCATCGGCATCGGTGAGAAAATTGAAGACTTGCAGCCCTTCGTGGCTGCCGAATTTGTCGAAGCGCTGCTCGGATAAGCCCATACATGATTGAATTTCAGCACGTCTCCAAGCAATACTCCCCCGACGCAGTGGCGCTCAGCGACATTTCGCTGAATATTGCCAAAGGCGAGCTGGTGTTTTTAGCGGGCCCATCGGGCGCCGGCAAATCCACCCTGCTGAAAATGATCGCCGCCATGGAACGCCCCACATCAGGCAAGCTGATCGTCAATGGCCAGGACATGGCCAAGATCAAGCCGGCCGGCGTGCCCTTCCTGCGCCGCAACATGGGCTTGATCTTCCAGCAGCAGAAACTGCTCAACGACCGCTCCATCCTGGCCAACGTCATGCTGCCGCTGCTCGTCGTCGGCGCCCACAAGGCCGCCGCCGAGCAGCGCGCGCGCGCCGCGCTGGATAAAGTCGGCTTGCTGGACCGCGCCATGGCGCGTCCGCTGTCGCTGTCGGGCGGCGAGCAGCAGCGCGTGTCGATCGCGCGCGCCATCGTCAACCGGCCGCAGATCATCCTGGCCGACGAACCGACGGCCAACCTGGACCGCGCCAGCGCCAACAAGGTGCTCGACGCGCTCAAAGCGTTCCACTCCGTGGGCGTGACTTGCCTCATTTCCAGCCATGACGAACAAATGCTCGACGCCGCCGCCCGCGTGATCCACCTGAAAAACGGCCAGCTGGTGGCCATCGACAAGGCCACGCAAGCGCCCGTGTTCGCCCCGCCCGACCCCGATTTCGCCCCCACGCCGCTGCCCGGCCAGGATGATCCACAGGGAGAGCGCGCATGAGAGGCTGGTTCCGTCAACACCGTTTCGCGCTGGGTTCGGCGCTGATTCATTTGCGCAAGTCGCCGGGCGGCTTCCTGCTGAACGTGGTGGTGGTCGCCATCGCCCTGTCGCTGCCGTTCGCCGGCTTGACCATGCTCGACAATGTGCGTCCCATGTCGGAACAGATGTCGGTCGACCCGGAAATCAGCATCTTCCTGAAGATCGACACGCCGCGCGAGCAAGCCGTGGCCCTGGCCGGTGAAATGCGCAAGATCGTGCGCGACCAGAAAGCCAAGATCGTCTTCGTGCCGCGCGAACAGGCCTTGGACTCGCTGAAAAGCAAGAGCGGCCTGGCAGACGTGCTGAGCACCCTGGGCGACAATCCCCTGCCCGACAGCTATGTGCTGAAACTGGACGCCTTCAACAGCGCCAGCGAAGCGCAGGATGTCGATGCGGTGGCGGAACAGCTGCGCCACCTGCCCGGCGTGGAATCGGCGCAAGTCGATTCGGCCTGGGTCAAGCGCCTGGCGGCCCTGCTGGGCGTGCTGCGCCTGGTGCTGCTGCTGCTGGCCATTACCCTGGGCGTGGCCGTGATCGCCGTGGTCTTCAACACCATCCGCCTGCAAGTGATGCAGCAGCGCGATGAAATCAGCATCTCGAAACTGATCGGCGCGACGGATACCTTCATCCACCGCCCCTTCTATTACACGGGCGCCCTGCTGGGCCTGTGCGCCGGCGCCCTGGCGCTGGGCGGCGTGGCGCTGGCCCTGCAACCGCTGAATACGGCGATTGCCGAGTTTGCCCGCCTGTACGCGTCCGAATTCCAGCTGGTGCCGCTGGCGCCGCTGCCGATGGCTGGTTTACTGGCCCTGAGCGCCGGCCTGGGCCTGATCGGCGCCTTCCTCTGCGTACAGCGCCACCTGGCGCGCCTGAACTGATCGGTTCTTCCCCCATGGCGGCGCCCGCGGTGCCGCCATTCCAATTGCCTCTTGTTTTTTTACTATTCGCCCCATACTGCGATTATCTTGACATTTAGCAAGTATTCTTAAGGCTCGCTTCAGCTTGCGGCCGTAGACTATGCCTGTTGTCGTGAAGAAGCGTGTGCGCCGTCCGGGCAAGACCGAAGCGCTGCACGTGCAGTCACCATGCGCCCTGGCGGCGCGTTTCAGATAAAGTATTAACTAGTAAATCGCCATAGTATTTAGGCTATCGGGACGATTAAATGTGCCGATTGGCACTCTCAAGCAGAGAGTGCTAATATAGGGACATACCAGCAGCAGAACCGCCATGGACGCCAGATGAAGATGGTGCCGCGATCTGCGAAGTGCAAGACCGAATACGCAAAATGAACTGAAAAACGGGCCATGTCGCGTGACATGGCCAACTGGAACAAAGCAAGACTACGAGGGAGAAAACATGACTATGATGTCCGCAACGTCCGCATTGGTTCCGACCAAAAATAATGCGCTGGGCCTCGGGTTCACCGGCAATCTGGGCAATATTGACGCCTATATCTCGGCCGTGAACCGTCTGCCCATGTTGACCCATGATGAAGAAATTTCGCTGGCAAAACGCCTGCGTGAAAAAAATGACCTGGCCGCCGCGCAAGAACTGGTGCTGTCGCACCTGCGCCTGGTGGTCTCGATTGCCCGCGGCTACCTGGGCTATGGCTTGCCGCACGCCGACCTGATTCAGGAAGGCAATATCGGCTTGATGAAAGCCGTGAAACGTTTCGATCCGGACCAGGGCGTGCGCCTGGTGTCGTACGCCATGCACTGGGTGAAGGCCGAGATGCATGAGTACATCCTGAAAAACTGGCGCCTGGTCAAGGTCGCGACGACGAAGGCACAGCGCAAGCTGTTCTTCAACCTGCGCAGCCACAAGACGGGCCTCGATGCGATGACGCCAAAGCAAATCGATGCGCTGGCCAAACTGCTCGATGTGAAGCGCGAAGAAGTGATCGAGATGGAAACGCGCTTGAGCGGCCGCGACCTTGCGCTGGAATCGCCGACCGACGATGAAGACGACAAGTTTTCGCCGATCGCCTACCTGTCGTCGGAGCAAACCGAACCGACCAAGGTGCTGGAAGCGCAGCAAGTCACGCGTCTGCAATCGGAAGGCCTGGAAACGGCATTGAGCAAGCTCGACGCCCGTTCGCGCCGCATCATCGAAGCGCGCTGGCTGGCCAACGACGACGGTTCCGGCGCCACCCTGCACGCGCTGGCCGAAGAGTTCGGCGTGTCGGCCGAACGCATCCGCCAGATCGAAGTGGCGGCGCTGAAAAAAATGAAGGGCGCCCTGGCGGCCTACGTGTAATACCCCGCAAGAGCCGCAGTAAAAAAGGCGCCGCAAGGCGCCTTTTAGTTTTGACTTTTGATGTTTATCAACAGATAAACATTGTCGTCCGTTAAGCTGCAGCCAAGCCCTTGGTGATCAGCTCGGCGACAACTTCATTCAGATCCGCGCCGCGTTCCTTGGCGATGTTCTGTAATTGCAAGACCAGGTCGCTGTTGAGCTTGACGGCGAATGGCACCAGGCCCAGGGCCTGGTCGCGCTTGCGCTGCTCGCGGCGGTCGATGACCACCGCTTCCTTACCGAATGCACCGGCGCCGGGAACGTTCATCTTTCCCATCAGTTTCTTGGCATCGCTTTTGGCCAGGTCGGTTTTTTTCATGGTTGTTTCCTGATTTTCAAAACAGCCATTCTACGCAGTAATCGGTGTGCCGCGTGGCCGGCGCATCAATTCATCCGCAGCGTGCCAGGAGTGCGCCGGAAAAATATCAATTTGTTATTATCATTTTTATCTCCCGCGTGGCCGCCACGCCGGAGACGCGCCATCTGAAAGGAAAAACATGCATCATCTAAAAGACTCTTGCCGTACCTGCCTGCTGCCCCTGTTCTTCGCCTGCCTGGCCATGCTGGCCGGCTGCGGCGCGGCCGGCAGCGCGGGCGATGCGGAAAACACGCCGCGCAGCGTCACCCACGTGCTCTCGCCGGGCCAGCAAGTGGCCATCACGGCCACCGACACCCTGAAACTGGAGCGCGTCAACGACAGCCGCTGCCGCAAGGGCGCCGTGTGCGTGTGGAAAGGTTACGTCAGCTACAGCTTCAGCCTGATCAACAAGACGGGCGCAACGGACGTCGTCCTGTCCGATTCCATGCCCGGCGGCGCCAGCTCCGTCACGCTCAACCACCTGACCTTCACCCTGCTCGACGTCGACCCGGCCACGCCGCCGGCGCTGAACGCGGAACAGCCTACTTACCGCGTGAAAGTGAAGATCACGCAGAACGCCCTGCCCCGCTAAGCGCGCCTTTTCACAGGGCAGGCGGCCAGCGCCACGCGCGCCTTGCCGGCCGGGCGCCGGCGCCGCGCTGGACAAGATGGCGGGCCTTGCCTGCCGGTCCGCCTCGCCACGGGCATCGTGCCCCGCCAAGTATCGGCGCTCTGCCGGTCCGCATATCAGGCTATCATCCTGCAAGCTAAGTTTTTTGGGATGCATGATGATTGCCTTCGAAGGTTTGTCCAAACAGTACGGCAGCTTCGATGCCGTCAAGCCGCTCACCTTGCAGGTGGGAAAAGGCGAAGTCTTCGGCTTCTTGGGACCGAACGGCGCCGGCAAGACCACCACCATCCGCATGCTGATGGGCATACTCGTGCCCAGCGCGGGACGCGTGCTGATCGATGGCCTCGATTGCCACCGCGACGGCGCCGCCGTCAAGCGCAAGGTGGGCTATCTGCCCGACAATCCCATCTTTTACGACTATTTGCGGGGCCGCGAAATCCTGCAGTTCGTGGCTGAAATGCATGGATATCCGCGCGCGGAAGCGGCGGCCCGCGCGGCGCGCCTGCTGACGGAGTTCGGCCTCGACGAAGCGGGCGAGGATTTCGCCGTGAATTACTCGCTGGGCATGAAGAAAAAGCTGGGCCTGGCCTGCGCCCTGATCCATGATCCCGCCGTGCTGATCCTCGATGAACCCATCAACGGCCTCGACCCGCGCGCCTCGCGCGACGTGCAGGAACGCCTGCTGCGCATCGCCGCGGCCGGCACCACGATTTTTGTTTCCACGCATTTGCTCGACATGGCGCAAAAGCTGTGCAGCAGGGTCGCCATCATCCACCGCGGCGCGCTGGTCGCCACGGGCAGCCTGGACGATATCCGCCAGCAACTGTCCAGCGACGGCAGCCTGGAAGACATTTTCCTGCAACTCACCGACGAAACGGCCGCCGCGTGATGCCCGTGCCACCGAGCAACTGGCGTGCCGTCTGGCTACTGACCCGATTGCGCCTGCAGCGCCTCGTCAACGTCAGCGGCAAGGGATTGTCGTTCAAGAAAGGCGCCAGGAGCCGCGCCGCCACGCCGGGCAAGAAACGGGGACGCTGGCTGCTGGGCGTGCTGCTGGTGCTGCCCATGCTCTTTTCCTTCGGCAACATCGCGCGCCATAGCGTGCTGAACATGCATTGCCTGATGGACCAGGTCGCCGCTTGCCAGGCAAACGGCAGCATGCAGGCGGGCGAGCGCGTGCTGGCGCCCGTCATCGCCGCATTGACCGGGCAGCCGTTCAGTGCAGCGCTGGCGGCGGCCCTGTCCCTGCAGTTGGCGCTGATGTGGCTGGTCAGCGTGCTGGTCCCGCTGGGCATGGGCGAGCTGTCGGAGCCGGACTGGGACCTGGAATGGCTGGTCACCTTGCCGGTCGACAAAGACACCCTGCTGTGGGCGCGCGTACTCGAACGCACGGTGGTCAATCCGA
>CAUSDR010000149.1:0-11986 GCA_963530105.1 uncultured Janthinobacterium sp. | reverse complement strand
GCACAAGCTTAAGCAGGGCCAGCGCTACCCGGGCCGGCCTACCCGCTAACCACGATAGCCAATACCCGGGCAGCCGCCTGGCAGCCACTCGCTCTTTAAGCGGCGGGCGCAACGATACAAGCGCAGCAGCTGCGTGAGGATCGCGGCGCCCGCCGCGTTTGCTTGTCAGGCCATTGCTGACCGCTCAACGCCATCGGCGCCGTGCCGGGCGTGCCGGCCGGCGCGCCTGCGCGCTGCTGAAAATGCGGTGTATCACCTCGGCCGGCACGGCGTGCTCGCGCAGATAGGCTGTCGCGACGGTACGCCCCAGGGCATGATGAAAAGCAACACCGCGCTCGACGAGCTCGGCCATTACCTTGTCTGTCCTGACATTGTCCCCATTATTATCATCATTCAACACATCGACGTTGTTTTTCATGCCATGGCTCCATGTCTGGTGGATCAGCACTGCATCAAGTTTTGACCACATGGCACGCATTTAGTGCCCGGCACAGAGCCAAAACATGGCTAAAATGGCGGTAGCAACAGCCCCGACCCCGCATGGATAGCGGCCTCGGCTGCTTGTCGCCACCGCCAGCCCCGTATAGAATGCCTGCGCAGAAATTTTGCTTCAAGCAATGGCCAGTCGCGCCAGCGCCCAAGAATAGAGACACGCACATATATAAAGGGTATCAATGGACAATTTATTTGTACAAGCACGCGATTTGCCGACCTGGCACCAGCGCTGCGCGCTGCGGGTGCTGCATCTGTTCGGCTGGCGCATGCGCTTTCGCCCCTTGCCCGGACCGCGCGGCATCGCCGTCGTCTATCCGCATACCTCGAACTGGGATTTCATGGTGGGCCTGTTCGGCAAATGGGCGCTGTCGCTGCCCTTCCGCTGGCTGGCCAAGGATACGCTGTTCCGCGGCCCGCTGGGCAAAGTGCTGCGCTACCTGGGCGGCGAACCCGTGGACCGCAGCACCACCAGCGGCACGATCCAGCGCCAGGCCGAACGCATGCAGGCGGCCGACTGGTACTGGCTGGCCATCACGCCGGAAGCGACGCGCAGCTACCGCCCCAGCTGGAAGAGCGGCTTTTACCACCTGGCGCTGGCCGCCAAGGTGCCCTTGCTGCTGGTCTACATCGACTACCCGAACAAGGTGCTGGGCGTGGTCGACCATTTATACTTGACGGGCGACAAGGAAGCCGACATGGCCGCCATTGCCGCCGTGTATGCGGGCCACCAGGGCTTGCACCCGGAAAACGCGGCGCCCATCGTGCTGTCCGACAAGCGCCCCGCCCCTTAATTCATCCCCATCAGCACCACGCCGGCCGCCGTCAAGGCCACCCCGGCCAGGCGCAGCACGCGCTCGGCCATCACCTGGCCGATGAAGCGACCCGCAAACAGCAAGGTGGCCGAGGCCAGCATGAAGCCGAACGCGGCCGAGGCAGCCGGCAATTCCTGGCCATGCGCATTGCCATGCGCCAGCGCAAACATGCCCACCAGCCCCATGCCCAGCCAGTTCGGCACGGCCAGCGCCAGCGCGATGGCCAGGCCCACCAGCGCCACCGTGGCGGCGATGCCCGTTTCCAGCCCCGGCACCGTCAAGCCCGCCATGCCGGCCAGCGCGCCCAGCAGCATCATGCCGAGAAACGTGGCCGGCTGCGCCAGGCCGCGGCGCTGCTGGCCGCCCCAGATGCCCACGCCCAGCATGGCCAATAAATGGTCGATGCCCGTGAACGGGTGCGCCAGGCCAGCCAGGAAGCCGGCAGGCTCGCCGTGGCCCGGATGCGCCATGGCGGGCAGCGCCAGCAGGCACAGGGCGGCCGCGGCGGCCGTTTTCGTCATCAGTCTTGCGTTCATTGCAGCTCCTGCTTGGGTTGGTCGAGCAAACCTTGCTCGCGGATAAAATCGATCACCACCTGCACGCCGTCGCCGCTGCGCAGGTTGGTAAAGACGAAGGGACGTTCGCCGCGCATGCGTTTGGCGTCCTGCGCCATGATGTCCAGATTGGCGCCCACATGCGGCGCCAGGTCCGTCTTATTGATAATGAGCAAATCCGAGCGCGTGATGCCTGGCCCGCCCTTGCGCGGGATCTTTTCGCCGCCCGCCACGTCGATCACGTAGATCGTCAAGTCCGACAATTCCGGACTGAAAGTGGCGGCCAGATTATCACCACCCGATTCGACCAGGATCAAATCGAGGTTGGGAAATGCGGTCTGATTGGGCGCGTGGGCTTCCCTGTTGTGGGTGGCTTCTTCGCGTTTGGCGGTGGGGGGGCAGCCCCCCGTCTCCACGCCCATCAGGCGCTCGGCCGGCAAGGCATCGGCGCGCAGCAGGATTTCCATGTCTTCCTTGGTATAGATGTCATTCGTGATGACAGCCATGTCGTAGCGCTCGCGCATGCCCTTGCACAGCATTTCGCACAGGGCCGTCTTGCCCGAGCCGACGGGGCCGCCGATGCCCACGCGCAGCGGATTGGAGGATAGTGAAGTCATGATTGCTCTCTCATAAAAGGATTCAGGAACGGTACAGCCGGCTGTACTGCACTTCATGCCGCATCGACAGCAGCGACAGGCCCGGCGCCCAGTTGTCCATCTCGTCGTCCTGCAAGGTTTGCGCCGTCACGGCCGCCGCTTCCAGCTCGGGGCGCAGCGACAGCAGCAGGCGCTGGCCCGCCACCTGTCCCAGCGGCACGGATTTCACGCACACCAGCACCTGGTTTTCCGCCCAGGCGAACAGCATCGCCAGCAGCGCTTCCTCGCGCGGGATGGCCAGCGCCGCCACGGCGCAGGCATACGCGGTGGGCAAGGCCACCTCCGGCTGGCCCTGCAGCATGTCGATCAGCACGCCGTCGGCCACGCCCAGTTCGGCCAGCAACCTGGTGAGCGAATAACCCATCTGGATGGTTTCGGCGCGAAATTCCGCCGTGTCGCGCGAAGCGATGAAGCGCTCGCTCCAGCACTGCACGGCGCGCAGGTCCTGTTCTTCAAACGCCCGCATCAGGCGCCAGCACAGCGGCGCCTCCCAGCGCGCCACCACCTGCGCCAGATGCTGGGCGATCCAGTCGCGCGCCGTCGCCGCATCCCTCACCAGGCCCGATTCCAGCGCCGCTTCCAGCCCCTGCGAATAGCTGTAGGCGCCGATCGGCAAGGCCGGACTGGCGAACTGCAGCAGATGCAGCAAGGCCGACGCCTGCATCATGCGGCGCCCGGCGTGTCCGGAGTATCCGGCTTATCGCCGGGTCGGTGGATCTTCTGCCGCAGCGGCACGGGCGCCAGCAAGTGCTGGCCGTGGCCGTCGTGGTGGCCATGGCCGCCGCCGTACGCGCCCGCTTCCGGCTCGAATGGCGCGCTTTCCTCCGTCACTGTCGCTTGCAAGCCTTCCAGCATTTCCTTCAGCACCACATCCTTGCGGATGCGCAAAAAGCCGTCGCCCACCTGCGCCTGCGTGTGGCGGTTGCCCAGGTGAAAGGCACAGCGCAGCAGGGTATGCGCGTCCGCGCACTGCACCAGGTACGTGGGTTCGCGCGCGGCGACGATCTGCACCACCGTTCCTTCCGGCCCCGTCATGCGTTCGCCGTCGCGCAGCACCGTGCCGCGCACGGTGAACACGGCGACGTCGTCGCCATTCGACAGCACGGCGCGCAGCCGGCATTTTTCGCGCTGGTCGTAGGGCAGCACCAGCTGGGCAACGGCGGCGCGCTGGTCGTCGGCCGCCAGTTTGGTATGCAAAGTGAGCATGCTTGTCTCCTGCTTAAAATAGAAAATAGCGCTGCGCCATGGGCAGCACGCTGGCCGCCTCGCACACCAGCAGCTGGCCATCGGCGCGCACGGCATAGGTTTCCGGGTCCACTTCCATGTGCGGCGTGGCGCTGTTGTGGATCATGTCGTGCTTGCGCAAGCCGCGCATATTCTTCACGGCGATGACGGATTTGTTCAGTTTCAGCTGGTGCCCGATATCGAGGTCGTAGGCCGCCTGCGAGACGAAGGTAAACGACTTCTTCAGGCCG
This sequence comes from uncultured Janthinobacterium sp., assembly GCA_963530105.1. GTDB lineage: Bacteria > Pseudomonadota > Gammaproteobacteria > Burkholderiales > Burkholderiaceae_D > Janthinobacterium. Next base: position 7,994 of record CAUSDR010000149.1, on the reverse strand, counting down.
CCGCCGAAGGCGCCGAACATCATGCGGTAATGCACGGGCTGCGGTGTGGGAATCGAGGCGTTCGGGTCGCCCATCTGCGCGGCGGCGATCATGCCGCCTTTTAAGATCATCGAGGGCTTGACGCCGAAGAAGGCCGGCTTCCACAGCACGATGTCGGCGATCTTGCCCGCTTCGAGCGAGCCCACCACGTGCGATATGCCATGCGTGATGGCCGGATTGATCGTGTACTTGGCGATATAGCGCTTGGCGCGGAAATTGTCGCTGCGCGCCGTGTCGGGCGCCAGGGCGCCGCGCTGCACCTTCATCTTGTGCGCCGTCTGCCAGGTGCGCATGATCACTTCGCCCACCCGCCCCATGGCTTGCGAATCGGACGACATCATCGAAATGGCGCCGATGTCGTGCAGGATATCCTCGGCGGCGATGGTTTCGCGGCGGATGCGCGACTCGGCAAAGGCCACGTCTTCGGCAATGGCCGGGTCCAGGTGGTGGCACACCATCAGCATGTCCAGGTGCTCGTCGAGCGTGTTGACGGTGAACGGGCGCGTCGGGTTCGTCGACGAGGGCAGCACGTTGGACTGGCCCACGGCGGCGATGATGTCCGGCGCATGGCCGCCGCCCGCCCCTTCCGTGTGAAAAGTGTGGATGGTGCGGTCCTTGAAGGCGGCCAGGGTGTGCTCCAGGAAGCCCCCCTCGTTGAGGGTATCGCTGTGCAGCGCCACCTGGATATCCATGCGGTCGGCGACGGACAGGCAATTATCGATGGCGGCCGGCGTGCTGCCCCAGTCCTCGTGCAGTTTCAGGCCGATGGCGCCCGCGCGCACCTGCTCTTCCAGCGGCAGCGGCAGGCTCACGTTGCCTTTGCCCATGAAGCCCAGGTTCATGGGAAAGGCATCGGCCGCCGCCAGCATGGCGTGCAGATGCCACGGGCCCGGCGTGCAGGTGGTGGCGGCCGTGCCGACGGCAGGCCCCGTGCCGCCGCCCAGCATGGTGGTCACGCCGCTCATCAGGGCTTCCTCGATCTGCTGCGGACAGATGAAGTGGATGTGGGTATCGACGCCGCCGGCCGTGACGATCATGCCTTCGCCGGCGATGATTTCCGTGGCGCCGCCGATGGCCAGGGTCACGCCAGGCTGGATGTCCGGGTTGCCCGCCTTGCCGATGCCGAAGATCAGCCCGTTTTTCAGGCCGATGTCGGCTTTCACGATGCCCCAGTGGTCGAGGATGACGGCATTCGTGATGACCGTGTCCATCACCTCGGCCGCGCAGCGCTGCGACTGGCCCATGCCGTCGCGGATCACCTTGCCGCCGCCGAATTTCACTTCTTCGCCGTAGATGGCGTAGTCATGCTCGATCTCGATGAACAATTCGGTGTCGGCCAGGCGGATGCGGTCGCCCTTGGTGGGGCCGAACATCTCGGCATATGCGCTGCGGGGAATACTGGCCATCTCAATCCTTTCCCGGTGGAGTGTCTTTCAGTTCGCCCATCACTTCGCCATTGAAGCCGAAGACCTTGCGTTCGCCTGCCAGCGCCACCAGTTCCACCGTGCGCTGCTGGCCCGGCTCGAAGCGTACGGCGGTGCCGGCCGTGATATTGAGGCGCATGCCGTAGGCGCGCCAGCGCTCGAAGGCCAGCGCCGGATTGACCTCGAAAAAGTGGAAATGCGAGCCCACCTGGATCGGCCGGTCGCCCCGGTTGGCCACCACCACGGTGGCCGTGGCGCGGCCCGCATTGATGCTGATTTCGCCTTCTTCCAATCTGTATTCGCCTGGTGTCATGATGTTTTCCTTCGTCAAAGCGCTCTACGCTGGCCGGCGGATCGCCGGCGCCACACAGGCACGGCGCGGATGGCGCCCTGCCATGCAATCAAAACTACGGTATCGGGTGGTGCACGGTCACCAGCTTGCTGCCGTCGGGGAAAGTCGCTTCCACCTGGATGTCGGGGATCATTTCGGCGATACCGTCCATGACGTCGGCGCGCGACAGGATCCGCGTGCCGTCCGACATCAGCTGCGCCACCGACTTGCCGTCGCGCGCGCCCTCCATGATGGCGGCGGAGATCAAGGCCACCGCTTCCGGATAGTTCAGTTTCAGGCCGCGCGCCAGGCGCCGCTCGGCCAGCAGCGCGGCGGTGAAAATGAGCAGCTTGTCTTTTTCGCGGGGTGTCAGGTCCATGGTTTTCCTTGCGCTTTCCTGATTAAGTGTTCCAGATGCGCGGCACGACGGCTGCGCGTCCCAGCATGGCGGGGCGCAGCAGCTGCCAGGCGGCCAGCATGACGCGGCGCGCCGCCTCGCTGTCGCCGCACAGCAGGCGCACCACCACCAGTGATTTCATGTGCGTGGCGCCAAACAAGGCGCCGGCCGGCACGGCGATCCCGCGCACGGCCGCCAGCACGGCGGGCGCGATGGGGAGGCCGACGGCGATCAGGGTGGCGCACACCGTGTGGCCGCCCATGCCCAGCGGGCTGGCCATCAGCGCGCCGCCGGCCGCCAGCACGCCCTGCTCCCACCACAGCAGCTTGCCGCCGCGGCGGATCTGCACCTGCTGGCTGATGCTGCCCGTGTTGAATACTTCGCCCGAGGCGCCGCGGCCCAGGCAGACGATGTCGCAGCCGATGTAGCCGGCGTCCGCCGCCAGCTCCACCGAGTGGCGCAGGCGCACGCAGGCCTGGTCGAAGAAGATGCTTTCCTGCGGCAGCCACTCGATGGCGGCGCCGCTGCCTGCGCGCAGCGCGATGTGCTGGCCCGAGACATGGCCGTTGGCGCGGTACCACTTGGCCGCGCCTGGCGACGTCAGGAACGCGTGGGCGCCATCGCCAGCGCTGGCGTCGACGGCCAGCTGGTCGCCGCCCACCACGCCGCCGGGCGGGTGGATGATGATGGCGTGGCAGACGGCGTCGCCTTCCGGATACAGGGGCTTTTGCACGCGCAGCGGGCCGCTGTGGGTGCGCTCGACCAAGCGGCTGACGCCATCGCGCAGGGCAAAGCCCAGGCGCAGGTGCGCCTGCCAGGCGCCATGGGCGCCGGCATCAACGGGCATTGCAAGGTGGGGGCTGTCTGGCATGCACTGCAATCGTGTAAATAACGATCTACAAAGCAGGATGCATGCCAGCGTCAGCAGCGCAAAACGTGAGAATCATGCACCGCATTGCGGCGCCCGCACCAGACTGGTGCAGGCGCGGCGCGGGCATGGCGCAAGGGGCGTCTTATGCCGGCGCCACCGCCAGCACGCGCCGTTCGCGCAGCAAGGCCGTGAATGGCTCCGCGCCCAGGGGACGGCTGAAATAATAGCCCTGCATTTCATCGCAGCCGTGCTCCGTCAAGAACTCCACCTGCGCGCGCGTCTCCACCCCTTCCGCGATGACGCGCATGTCGAGATTGTGCGCCAGCGAGATGACGGAGCGGGCGATGGCCGCGTCGCTGCTGCTGGTGGTGACATCGTCGACGAAGGATTTGTCGATTTTCAGCACGTCGATGGGGAAGCGCTTCAGGTAGCCGAGGCTGGAGTAGCCGGTGCCGAAGTCGTCGAGCGAAATGCCCACGCCGATATCCTTCAGGCGCGTCAGCGCCGCCACCGCCTTGTCCGGGTCGCCCATCACCGTGCTTTCCGTGATCTCGATGCCCAGGCAGGCGGGCGCGATGCCATATTTGCGCAGGGTCGCCTCGACGAACGGCACCGTGCGGTCTTGCGCGAACTGCTTGCCGGACAGGTTGACGGCCACCTTGATGCTGCCCAGGCCCGCGTCGTGCCAGGCGCGGATCTGCGCGCACACGCTTTCCAGCACCCACTCGCCGATGGCCGTGATGGAGCCGTATTCCTCGGCCAGGGCGATGAACAGGCCAGGCGGCACCTTGCCCAGCACGGGATTATCCCAGCGCAACAGGGCTTCGGCGCCCAGCATGGCGCCCGTGCGCAGGCACATCTGCGGCTGGTAATGCACTTCGAATTCATCGCGGGCGATGGCGCCGCGCAGCTGCTGCTGCATGGCCAGGCGGGCGCGGATATCGCTGCCCATGCGCTCGGTGAAGAAGGCATAGTGGTCGCGCCCCATTTCCTTGGCGCGCACCAGCGCCGTGTCGGCGTGGCGCAGCACGTCATCGAGGCTGTCGCCGTCGGCCGGGCACATGGCGATGCCGATGCTGGTGGTCAGCGCCAGCCGCTCGCCATCGACGCTGAGCTCCTCGCGCAAGCCGGCCAGGATGGTCTGCGCCAGCGCCAGGGTGCGCCCCAGCAGGGCATCGTCCTGCAGCAGGATCTGGAATTCGTCGCCGCCCTGGCGCACCACCGTGTCGCCCTCGCGCACGCAGCCGGAAAGGAAACGCGCCACCACCTGCAGCGCCTTGTCGCCCACTGCCTGGCCGTGCGAATCGTTGATGTTCTTGAAGCGGTCCAGGTCCAGGCACATCAGCACCACCTGCTCGCCGTCGCGCACGGCGTGCGTGCGCGCCTGCTCGAAACGCTCGCGCATCAGCACCCGGTTGGGCAAGCCCGTCAAGGCGTCATGGTAGGAGAGGAAATCGATCAGGTGCTGTTCGGCCTTGCGTTCGCTGATGTCGAGGAAGACGCCCACGTAGTTGACGACGCCGCCGTCCGGTCCATGCACGGTGGAGGCGCTGAGCAGGCAGGGATAGGTGTCGCCGCTCTTGCGCCGCGTCTGCACCTCGCCCGACCAGCAGCCGCTGCTGCGCAAGCCCTGGCGCAAGGCCAGCAGCACCGCCTCGCCCGTATATTCGGCGTGCAGGCGCATGATGTCGGTGCCCACCACTTCCTGCGCCGCGTAGCCGGTGATGCGCGTAAACGCGGGGTTGGCCGTGACGATGATGCCGGCCGGATCGGTGATCAGGATGGCATCCTGCGTGGCTTCGAAGACCTGACCCGACAGCCGCAGCAATTCCTCATTGGCGCGGCGGATCTGCACTTCGCGCGCCAGGGTGCTGGCCACCTGCTCCAGTTCCGCCGTGCGTTCGGCCACGCGGCGCTCCAGGTTGGCGCGCTCCTGCGCCAGCTGCAGCTGCGCCCGCGCCAGGCGCACGTGGGCGTCGGTGCGGGCGAGGATTTCCTCGGCCTGGAAGGGCTTGGCGATGAAGTCGACGGCGCCCAGCGCGAAGCCGCGCACCTTGTCGTCCGTATCGTATTGGGCCGACAGGAAGATCACGGGTACCTGGCGCAAGGCGGGGATTTCCTTCAGGCGCCGGCACACTTCAAAGCCATCGAGGCCCGGCATGCGCACGTCGAGCAGGATCAGCTCCGGCGGGCGCGCCTGCGCCGTCCACAGGGCCAGCTCGCCGTTCGGCGCCTGGCGCACCGCATATCCCGCGCCACCCAGCAGATCGCTCAACAATTTGAGCGAGGCCGGCGTATCTTCAACGATCAGTACTTCGCCCTTAGCATTCACTTCCGAAAAATCGCGGTGCATGTAGCAGTTCTCTCAGCTTTGGATGAGGCGCGGCGGTCAGCTACCGCGCCGGACAAGACACTCTTTGCAGTGAACTACATACCATCATCATAATCTTTATTGCAATTTAGCACCATCCATCGCCGGCAAATTACTTGCCTTTTTATCCAAAGCGATGTTGGCCGTCCACACTTTCACGCCGCCGCCAGCGCCTCGGCCCCCTCCAGCAAGACGCATAGCTGGCGGTACTGATGCTGCTCCAGCATCGCCTGCAATGGCGCCAGCAACGGCCTTGCCGCCGGCGGCAAGGCGTCCAGCAGCAGCGCCACGCGGGCCAGGTTCAATTCGCGCAGCGCCACCAGCAAGGCGGCGCGCTCGTCCCGCGCCAGCAGCGCCAGGTCGCGCGCCTGCAGCAGCGGCAGCTGCGTCGATGGCGCCAGCACCGGCACGGGCGGCGGCACGGACGGCTGCGGCGGCAGCGGCGCGGCCTGCGCGGGAATGCTGAAGCGGAAGGTGGCGCCCTGCCCCGGCACCGATTCCAGCGTCAGTTCTCCCCCCATCAGCTGCACGAATTCGCGCGAGATGGCCAGGCCCAGGCCCGTGCCATCCTGCGGCCCCGCGCTGTCGGCCTGCACGAACGGCTCGAAGATGCGCTGCTGGTCATCTGCGGCGATGCCGATGCCCGTGTCGCTGACGGCGAAGGACAGGCGCCAGCGCTCGTCGCCGAGCCGCTCGCCGCGCACGCGCAAGGTCACGCTGCCCGCGCCCGCGAACTTGACGGCATTCGACATCAGGTTCAGCAGCACCTGGCGCAGGCGCGTGGCGTCGAGCAGCGCCGCCGGCGGCACGGCCACGCAATCGAGGCGCAATGCCAGGCCTTGCTGGCCGGCGCGCAGGTCGAGCATGTCCATCACTTCCTGCAGCAGCGGCGCCAGCGCCACCGCCGCCGTCTGCGTCTGCAGCCGCCCCGCCTCGCCCTTCGACAGGTCGAGGATTTCATTGATCAGTGTCAGCAGATGGTTGCCGGAACGGTGGATGATCTCCAGGTTGCGCTTTTCATCGGCCTGCATGTTGGGCGAGGCGGCCATCAGGCGCGAAAAGCCGATCACGGAATTCAAGGGCGTGCGCAATTCATGGCTCATGTTGGCGAGAAAAGTGCTCTTGGCGCGGTTCGCCGCCTGCGCCTGGCGCACGGCCACCGACAGCGCGCCCGTGCGCTCGGCCACCAGTTCTTCCAGGTGGTGGCGGTGGCGCAGCAGTTCCAGCTGCGCTTCGCGGTGCGCCGTGATGTCGTAGTTCGAGCCCACCAGGCGCATGGGCCGGCCGTGGCCGTCGCGGAAGATCACGGCGTCTGCCTTGATGTAGCGCATGCTGCCGTCGGGCCAGCGGATGCGGTATTCGTGCGTAAACGCCTGGCCGGCCCGCAGCGCCGCGCGCAGCGCTTCCTTCGCCGCCGGCACATCGTCCGGCACCAGCGCCGCGCGCCAGATGGCCGCCGGCAGGGCGCCGCCCGCATCGGCCTTGAACTGCGCATACATCTGCTCGTCCCACTCGAGTACGCCGTGCGTCACGTTCCAGTCCCAGATGCCGATGCTGGCCGCGCCGGTGGCCATCTGCACGCGCTCCTCGCTGCGCTGCAGGGCGCGGTAGCGGCTGTCGAGCAGCGCCACCATGTCGCGGATGGCCCGGTACAGGGTGCGCAGCTCGCCCAGGAACCAGGCTTTCGGCGGCGTGCCGAACGCTTCGCTCTGCCCCGCCTTGACGCCGGCCGCGTACTGGCCGATGGCGCGCAATGGCTTGAGCATCAGGCACCACATCAGCAGCCAGATGCAGGCGACGAGGATCACGTCGAGCGCCACGATCATGGCGCCGATGGCCAGCGCGCGCTGGCGCAGCTGCGCGTGCAGCAGCTGCGGCGTGGCATACACGGCGACGCTGCCGATGACTTGCCCGCCCATCGTCACCGCGCGGCGCTGCACCAGCAGGCCCGCATCGGCGGGCGGCGCGGCGAGCGTCTCGAAGGCGCCGGCCGCAGTGCGGCGCAAGGCCAGCGCCTCCTTGCCGATGCCGGGCGTGAGCGCGCTGGCCACCAGTTCGCGCTTGCCCAGGGTGCTGCGCATGATGGCCAGCATCTGCTTCTCGTCGAGGTTCCACAGCGGCAGTTCGATGGCCACCGCCAGCTGGTCCGCGCTGAGCGACAGGCTGCGGTGCAGCTGCTGCCAGCGCTGTTCGCGCTCGGACTGGTAAAACAGCACGGCAAACACCAGCAGCAGCACGGTGACGACAAAGGTCAGCGCCACGCTCAGGGCCAGCACGATGGAAACGCCGCCCAGGCGCGCGCTCTTGGGGAAGGCCGTCATGCGTCCGTGCCTTGCGGCGCGTCGGCCAGCGGCATGAGCAGCGCGCACAGCGGCTGGTACTGGTGCTGCTCCAGCATGGCGTTGATCTGCGCGGCCAGCTGCGGCCAGCGCGTGGCCACGCCGGCCAGCACGATGGCGCTGCGCCGCAAGTCGAGCGCCTGCACCGATTCGAGCAGGGCCTGGCGCTCGGCGGCGCCGAGCTGGCCCATCGCCTGCGGCAAATCATAGGCGGCGTCGGGC
>CAUSDR010000148.1:0-12051 GCA_963530105.1 uncultured Janthinobacterium sp. | reverse complement strand
CCGTGGCTTGCCGGGCGCTCGCGGCGCGGGGAAAGGAAGAATAAAAGTGGGGCGAACACTGAACTTCTTGCAGCGGGCCAACTCTATATCCATACAGGCGCCCACGCTGCATGACTACAGGGACATCGGGCGTGAGGACAGAGCGCGAGTATGATCAGTTACTGGTCGAGCGGGTGCAGGCTGGCGACAAACGGGCATTCGATGTGCTGGTATCGAAGTATCAGCGCCGCTTGATGCGCCTGGTGTCGCGCCTCGTGCATGACCCGGCGGAGGCCGAAGATGTGGTGCAAGAAACCTTTATCAAGGCTTACCGGGCGCTGCGCCATTTTCGCGGCGACGCCGCCTTCTATACCTGGTTGTATCGCATCGGCATCAATACGGCCAAGAATTATCTCGTCACGCAGGGGCGCCGCGCCGCCACGTCCAGCGATGCCGATGCCGAACAGGCGGAGTCCTTCGATGACGGCAACAAGTTGCGCGACAACAATACGCCTGAATCGGTGCTGGCCAGCAAGCAGATTGCGGCCACCGTGAATGCCGCCATGGATGTGCTGCCCATCGAGTTGCGCACGGCCATCGTGCTGCGCGAGATCGAGGGCCTGAGCTACGAAGAAATATCGGAGATCATGGCGTGTCCCATCGGCACCGTGCGCAGCCGCATTTTTCGCGCGCGCGAAGTGATCGCGGAAAAACTGAAGCCTTTGCTGGACATGCCGATTGACAAGCGCTGGTAATCTGATGAGTATGGGGTTTGGCATGGCTGCGCCCGGTTTCCGCACCGATCCTCTTGACATGGCAGGGCCTATCATGGATACGCACACACGATTGCACGAGATTATTTCCGCCCTGGCCGATGGCGAGCTGGCGGCCAGTGAGCTCGAACTGGCATTTGCCGCCCTCGACACGGAAACGGGGCGGCAAGCCTGGGAGGCGTACCGGCGCATCGGCGACGCCTTGCGTTCGGACCTGTGCGGCCACGAGCTGAGCGCCGGCTTCGACGCCCGCCTGGCCAGCCGGCTGGCCAATGATCCGGCGGCCGCGCAGGGGGCGCTGGCAGCCGTGGCTGGCCCCATCGTGCCGGCGGGCTTGCCCGAGCCGCTGGAAGCGGGACCGCTGGCGCAACGCCAGTGACTGGCGCCATCCCTTACGCGGGGCTTAACGCCCGTCTGCCGCACTTGACATTGCCCTTCTGCACGATTGACACTAGGCACAGGCAATATCTTGCTTTTGCGATATATTGTTGCATGGTTTGCCATGCGTGCGGCCGGGTGTGTCTGCCCTGGCGCGGCCGTGATGACGGCGAATCATGCACGCAGGCAATCGCCTGAACCGTTTACATATTCGAAAAGATCCTTTCCATGAAAAAAAACATGTGTGCCGCCAGCAAAACGTTTTCAGTGAAGACGCTTTCCGCCTTATTGTTCGGTACGGCTGGCGTCTTTTTTGCCCCGACCATGCTGGGCCTGGCGCCGCAAGCGCATGCCGCCGTGCCGGCCGTGAAGCTGCCTGATTTTTCGGACCTGGTCGACGCCGTCGGTCCCGCCGTCGTGAATATCCGCACCACCGAGCGCCTGAAAATGGGCGGTGCCGGGGTTGGCGCCGGCGGCCAGGATGAGCAGGAAATGCAGGAATTCCTGCGCCGCTTCTTTGGCGGCGCCATGCCGACGCCGCGCCAGCAGGCGCCGCGCGGCCGCCGCGGTGCCGTGCCGCAGGAGCAGGAAGTGCAGCGCGGCGTCGGCTCCGGCTTCATCATTTCCGCCGATGGCTACGTGCTGAGCAATGCACACGTGGTCGATGGCGCCGACGAAGTCTACGTGACCCTGACGGACAAGCGCGAATTCAAGGCCAAGGTGATCGGCGCCGATGCGCGCACCGACGTGGCGCTGCTGAAAATCGAGGGCGGCAACCTGCCGCGCCTGACCATCGGCGACTCGGACAAGATCCGCGTGGGCGAGTGGGTGATCGCCATCGGCTCGCCGTTCAATCTGGAAAATACGGTGACGGCTGGCATCATTTCCGCCAAGTCGCGCGACACGGGCGATTACTTGCCGCTGATCCAGAGCGACGTGGCCGTCAATCCCGGCAATTCCGGTGGCCCGCTGATCAACATGCGCGGCGAAGTGATCGGCATCAATTCGCAGATCGCCACGCTGTCGGGCGCGTACAACGGCATTTCGTTTGCCGTGCCCATCGATGAAGCCATGCGCGTGGGCGAGCAGCTGAAAAAGACGGGCAAGGTGGTGCGCGGGCGCATCGGCGTGCAAATTGGCGAAGTGAGCAAGGAAGTGGCGCAATCGTTGGGCTTGCCGAACGCTAAGGGCGCGCAAGTGTCGATGGTGGAGCCGGACGGCCCGGCCGACAAGGCGGGCATCGAGCCGGGCGACATCATCCTGAAATTCAACGGCACGACCATCGAACGCTCGTCCGACCTGCCGCGCCTGGTCGGCGGCGCCGCGGTGAATGGCAAATCCACCGTCACCGTGTGGCGCAAGGGCGCGCAGCAGGACATTCCCGTCACCGTGGTCGAACTGGAAGGCGGCAAGACGGCCAAGAAGGGCGCCAAGGAGCCGGAAGCGCAAGCCGTCAACGCGCTGGGCCTGAAAGTGAGCGACGTGCCGGCCGCCAAGCGGCAGGAACTGAAAATCGCCGGCGGCGTGCAGGTGGACGATGCCGATGGCGTGGCGGCGCTGGCCGGTTTGCAGCCTGGCGACATCATTTTGCAACTGAACAACGTTGCCGTCAAAGATGCCAAGCAGTTCAATGCGCTGGTGGCCAAGCTCGATCCAAAGAAATCGGCCGCCGTACTGGTGCGCCGTGGCGATGTGGCGCAGTTCGTGCCGCTGCGTCCGTCGGCGAAGTAACTATGTGATCTTCCCGCATTCCGGCCGCAGCCGGGATGCGGTATCCTGCCCGCCATGCACTTTACCCTCTATTCCCGCAGTTATTGCCATTTATGCCAGGACATGCTGGACGCCTTGCTGCTGCAGCAGCCGCCCGGACAGGCGTTCACGGTGGACGTGATCGATATCGATGTGTCGCCCGATGCCTCGCTGCTGGCCCGCTTCGACGAACTGGTGCCGGTACTGTTTGGCGACCTGGCGCAGCCGGAGCTATGCCATTATTTCCTGGACGAGGCCGCCGTGCGCCGCCATCTGACATTGCTTGACTGACAATATTGACACTGCATTGCACCATTCTGGTGCCGAAAACTGGCGAAATTGCAGCGTTGCCCCGGCGCCAGCCTCATAAGACGGGCTTTCTACTCTGAAATCCGGTAAAATGGGGAGGTCGAAAAAGCTACTGTCCGAGGCAGCAGCTTCTGTCGCTTCAAAAGCGCTCGCCTGGGCATGCAGATGTCCTGCTCGGAGCGCTTTTTTCATCATGAGTGGGGCGCCTGGTTGTGGCCCTGTTTGGCCCGGACATGACCCCCCTGATTCCTGTTAAAGCAGTGTCGTCAACTTCGCACCTATATTAGTTAATGAACAACATACGCAACTTCTCCATCATCGCCCATATTGACCACGGTAAATCGACCCTGGCTGACCGCATCATTCAATTGTGCGGCGGCTTGTCCGACCGCGAGATGGAGGCGCAGGTGCTCGATTCGATGGATCTGGAGCGCGAGCGCGGCATTACCATCAAGGCACAAACGGCGGCCCTGCACTACAAGGCGCGCGATGGCCAGATCTACAACCTGAACCTGATCGATACCCCGGGCCACGTCGACTTCAGCTATGAAGTGTCGCGCTCGCTGTCCGCCTGCGAGGGCGCGCTGCTGGTGGTTGACGCATCGCAAGGCGTGGAAGCGCAAACGGTCGCCAACTGCTACACGGCGCTGGACCTGGGCGTGGAAGTGGTGCCCGTTCTGAACAAGATCGATTTGCCGAACGCGGACCCGCCGAACGCCATTGCCGAGATCGAAGACGTGATCGGCATCGATGCGGCCGACGCCGTGCATTGCTCGGCCAAGACGGGCCTGGGCGTGCAGGACGTGCTCGAATCGCTGATCGCCAAGGTGCCGCCGCCGAAGGGCGACCCGGACGCGCCGCTGCAGGCGCTGATCGTCGACTCGTGGTACGACCCGTACGTGGGCGTGGTGATGCTGGTGCGCGTGGTCAACGGCACCCTGAAGCCGAAAGACAAGATCCGCCTGATGGCCACCGATTCGGTGCAGCTGGTGGAAGACATCGGCGTGTTCTCGCCCCGTTCGCAATCCTTGCCGCAACTTTCCGCCGGCCAGGTGGGTTTCATCATCGCCGGCATCAAGGAATTGAAGGCCGCGAAAGTGGGCGATACCGTCACCCTGGTCAGCCGTCCTGCCGCCGAGCCATTGCCCGGCTTCAAGGAAGTGCAGCCGCAAGTGTTTGCCGGCCTGTTCCCCGTGGAAGCGAACCAGTACGACGCGCTGCGCGACTCGCTGGAAAAACTGAAACTGAACGACGCCGCCCTGATGTACGAGCCGGAAGTGTCGCAGGCGTTGGGCTTCGGCTTCCGCTGCGGCTTCCTCGGCTTGCTGCACATGGAAATCGTGCAGGAGCGCCTGGAGCGCGAATTCGACATGGACCTGATCACGACGGCGCCGACCGTGGTGTACGAAGTGATCCAGCGCGATGGCACCCTGATCAACGTCGACAATCCGTCGAAGATGCCGGACCCGTCGCGCATCGAGGAAGTGCGCGAGCCGATCGTCACCGTCAACCTGTACATGCCGCAGGAATACGTGGGTTCCGTGATCACCCTGTGTATCGCCAAGCGCGGCATCCAGCTGGACATGAGCTACCACGGCCGCCAGGTCAAGCTGGTGTATGAAATGCCGATGGCCGAGATCGTGCTGGACTTCTTCGACCGCCTGAAATCGACGTCGCGCGGCTACGCTTCGATGGATTACGAGTTCAAGGAATACCGCGCGGCCGACGTCGTCAAGGTCGACATGCTGATCAACAGCGAAAAAGTCGATGCGCTGGCCATTATCGTCCACCGCTCGAACAGCCAGTACCGTGGCCGCCAGGTAGCCGCCAAGATGCGCGAACTGATCCCGCGCCAGATGTTCGATGTGGCCATCCAGGCCACCATCGGCGCCAACATCATTTCGCGCGAGAACGTCAAGGCCTTGCGCAAGAACGTGCTGGCGAAGTGCTATGGCGGCGATATCAGCCGTAAGAAAAAATTGCTGGAAAAACAAAAAGCGGGTAAGAAGCGCATGAAGCAAGTGGGTTCCGTGGAGATCCCGCAAGAGGCATTCCTGGCAATTTTACAAGTGGACGATAAATGAACCTGCAAGTGATCTTAGGAAATTTCGCTTTAATCCTGTTCGTGCTGATGGTGCTGACGGGCCTGGTCTGGTGCCTCGATGTGTTTTATTTGTCCAAGCAGCGCCGCAAGGCGGCCGACCGCGCCCTGGCCGAGTTCGACGCGCGCCAGGCCAAGCTGGCCGCCGAAGGCATCAAATCCGATGCCGGCAATGGCAGCAACCGCGCCGCCATCGAGGCAGCCCTGTTGCGCCAGCCCACCTGGGTCGAGTATTCGGGCAGCTTCTTCCCCGTCATCGCCCTCGTGTTCTGCCTGCGCTCGTTCCTTTACGAGCCATTCAAGATCCCGTCGAGCTCGATGGTGCCGACCTTGCTGGTAGGCGATCTGATCCTGGTGAACAAGTTCACGTATGGCATCCGTTTGCCGATTGTCAACAAGCGCATCATTGAAGTGAACGACCCGCAGCGCGGCGACGTGATGGTGTTCAAGTACCCGAAAGATATGTCGCAAGACTATATTAAGCGCGTGATCGGCGTGCCCGGTGATAAAATCACCTATGAAAACAAGCGCTTGACGGTCAACGGCAAGGAAGTGCAGTACACGCCGCTGGACGATTACCTGGATGACGAAAGCACCGTTTACCACAAGCAGCTGGAAGAAAACCTGACGGGCGTGAGCCACCGCATCCTCAACGACGAGCCCGCTCCCACGTTGAACTTGCGTGAAGTCAAGGATTTCCCGCACAAGGAGGCGTGCGACTACAACGAAGACGGTTTTACCTGTGTGGTACCAGCGGGCAACTACTTCATGATGGGCGATAACCGCGACAATAGCGCGGACAGCCGCTACTGGGGCTTCGTGCCGAACGAAAACATCGTCGGCAAGGCTTTCCTGGTGTGGATGAACTTCAGCAATCCGAAACGCGTGGGCGGCATACACTAAGCCGTCCCTATGGCTGCCGCGCCGATTCCCCGCGCGGCGGCCAGCCGAATCAATCAGATGATACAGAAACAACAATGAATCTTCAGCTATTGCAAACCCGTTTAGGCTATACGTTCCAGGATGCTGGCCTGTTGCAGCAAGCCTTGACGCATCGTAGCCACAGCAGTTTGCATAATGAGCGGCTGGAATTTCTCGGCGACTCCATCCTCAATTGCGTGGTCGCAGCCATCCTGTACGAACGCTTCAAGGCCATCGACGAGGGCGACCTGTCGCGCCTGCGCGCCAACCTGGTGAAGCAGCAGTCGCTGTATGAAATCGCGCAAAAGCTGGAATTGTCGCAATTCCTGCGCCTGGGTGAAGGCGAGCTGAAATCGGGCGGCTTCCGCCGTCCCTCCATCCTTGCCGATACGCTGGAAGCCTTGCTGGGCGCGATCTTCCTCGACACGGGCTTCGATGCCGCCAGCACGGTGATCCGCGCCTTCTACATTCCCATCCTCGACTCGGTCGATCCGCAGACCTTGGGCAAGGATGCCAAGACGCTGCTGCAGGAGTTTTTGCAGAGCAAGAAAATTTCGCTGCCACAGTACAACGTGGTGGCCACCCACGGCGCCGCCCACAGCCAGGAATTCGAAATCGAATGCCTGGTGCCGAAATTGAATATCCAGGTCTACGGCCGTGGCGGAAGCCGCCGCGCCGGTGAGCAAGCCGCCGCCAAACTGGCGCTGGACGTGGCCGAGCAGGCGCTCCTGAAGTCGCCCGCCGCCAGCCGCAAGCCCAAACCGCGCGCCGCCCAGCTCAAGCTGGCCGGCATTGCCACCATCCAGAGCGACGACGCGCAAGCCCCCGCGGCTCCCGCGATCGCCGCTCACACTACACAGAATCGACACTAGCATGACAGCCACCAAAATGCCCGACAACTTCCGCTGTGGCTATATCGCCATCGTGGGCCGCCCCAACGTGGGCAAATCGACCCTGATGAACGTGCTGATCGGCGCGAAGGTCAGCATCACCTCGCGCAAGGCGCAAACGACGCGCCACCGCATCACGGGCATCCAGACGGTGCCGGACGCGCAGTTCATTTACGTCGACACGCCGGGCTTCCAGACGCGCCACTCGAACGCGCTGAACAAGACGCTGAACAAGACCGTCACCAACACCCTGATTTCCTCGGACGTGATCCTGTACGTGATCGAGGCAGGCACCTTTGGCCCGGCCGACCAGCAAGTGATGGATTTGCTGCCGAAAGAAGTGCCGTGTATCCTCGTCATCAATAAATCGGACCGCGTCAAGGATAAGGCGGTATTGTTGCCGTTCGCGCAAAAGATCGCCGCCATGCGCGACTTCGCCGCCATCGTGCCCGTATCCGCCAAGCTGCACTTCCAGCTGGAAGGCTTGCAGAACGAGATCAAACGTTTCTTGCCGGAAAACCAGCCCATCTTTGGCCCGGACGACATCACGGACCGCAGCGAAAAATTCCTCGCCTCGGAAATCGTGCGCGAAAAACTCTTCCGCTTCGTCGGCGACGAACTGCCGTACACGAGCACCGTGCTGATCGAGAAATTCGAGCAGGAAGGCGATTTGCGCCGCGTGTTTGCCGCCATCCTGGTCGAGCGCGATACGCACAAGTCCATGATTATAGGCAACAAAGGGGCGCGCCTGAAGGAAGTGTCCACCCAGGCCCGCCTGGACATGGAAAAACTGTTCGGCGGCCCCGTGTACCTGGAAATCTGGGTCAAGGTCAAATCGGGCTGGGCCGACAACGAGGCGGGCTTGCGCGCCTACGGCTACGAGTAATCCGCAACCCGGGGGCGACGCCACACGCATGAGCACCACCACGCCAGCGCAGCCTGACAGCGCGCCAGCCTCACTCCTGATCCCCGCGCCGGTGGCCATCGCGCCGCCGGCCGTCCCGCCTGTCATTCCTGCCGCACCACGGCGCAGCCGTCCGCCCGCGCGCGACGGCAAGGTCACGGGCCAGCCAGCCTTCGTGCTGCACAGCTATCCGCACAAAGAAACCAGCCTCATCGTCGACGTGTTTACGCGCGAATACGGCCGCATCGCGCTCGTCGCCAAGGGCGCCAAGCGGCCCCATTCGCAGTTGCGCGGCGTGCTGCAAACCTTCCAGCCCCTGCAGGCGGGCTGGACGGGCAAGTCCGAGCTGCGCATCCTGACGGGTGCCGAGTGGGTGGGCGGCATGTTGCCGCTGGAAAAGACGGCCTTGCTGTGCGGCTTCTATTTGAACGAATTGCTGGTCAAATTGCTCGCGCGCGACGACCCGCACCCCGTGCTGTTCGACCACTATGTCGCCACCTTGAACCAACTGGCGCACAATGAGCCGCCGCCCATCGTGCTGCGCAAGTTCGAGCGGGCCCTGCTCAAGGAAACGGGCGTGGCGGCCGACCTGACGCGCTGCACGGGCACGCGCCAGGCCGTCGATGCGGGGCAGGTGTATGTGGTCGACCCGGAACGGGGGCCGCGCCCGGCGCGCGCCGCCGATGCCTGGCCGAAGATCACGGGCAAGACCCTGCTCGACATGGAGCGCGAGGATTACCTGGACGTGGCCACCCAGGCGCAAAGCAAGCTGCTGATGCGTTTCCTGCTGGCCCACCAGCTGGGCGGCGCCACCTTGAACACGCGCCAGATACTGATCGATTTAATGCAGCTATAGTAGTGCCTTACAGCATTACAGTACTTTACGGATACCAACTATGAGCTTTTTGCAGCCTTCCGGCCCCGTCATCGACCTGGGCGTCAATATCGACCACGTGGCCACCCTGCGCAACGCGCGCGGCACCGCCTATCCCGACCCCATCCGCGCGGCCCTGCTGGCCGAGCAGGCGGGCGCCGACGCCATCACCCTGCATTTGCGTGAAGACCGCCGCCACATCAAGGATGCGGACGTGATCGCCATCGCGCCGCAGTTGCTCACGCGCATGAATCTGGAAGCGGCCGTGACGCAGGAAATGATCGACTTCGCCTGCCGCATCAAGCCGGCGGACGTCTGCCTGGTGCCGGAAAAGCGCACGGAAGTGACCACCGAAGGCGGCCTGGACGTGGTGCGCTACTTCAAGGAAGTGCAGGCGGCGGTGCAGCAGCTGCAAGGCGAGGGTATCCGCGTCAGCCTGTTCATCGATGCCGACGAGCAGCAGATCGCCGCCGCCGCCGAGTTGAAAGCGCCCGTGATCGAACTGCACACGGGACGCTATGCGGATACCGAAGGCGCCGAGCAATTGGCCGAGCTGGAGCGCATCAAGGCGGGCGTGCTGTTTGGCGTGGGCCGCGGCTTGAAAGTGAATGCGGGCCACGGCTTGCATTACACCAACGTGCAGGCGATCGCCGCCATTCCTGAAATTGCCGAGCTGAACATTGGCCACGCCATCGTCGCGCACGCCGTGTTTGTCGGCTGGGAAAACGCCGTGCGCGAAATGAAGGCCATCATGGTGGCCACGCGCCTCGGCCACCGGGCGTGACCACAGATAGCAAGGAGGCAGCATGATCTACGGCATCGGCACCGATATCTGCAAGATCCCCCGCATCGAGGCGGCGCTGGCGCGGCATGGCGAGCGTTTTGCCAGGAAGATACTGGGGCCGCAGGAGATGGAAAAGTTCCGCGCCCGCAGCGCCAAGAACGCCGTGCGCGGCGTGCGCTTCCTGGCCACGCGTTTTGCCGCCAAGGAAGCGTTTTCCAAGGCCATCGGCCTGGGCTTGCGCATGCCGATGACGTGGCCCGCCGCGCAGATGCTGAACCACCCCAGCGGCAAGCCGATGATCGTCTGCAGCGGCGTGCTGGCCGAGTTCATGGAAAAGAATCGGCTGAGCGCGCAAGTGACCATCAGCGATGAAGAAGAGTACGCGGTCGCGTTCGTGATCGTGGAACAAGCGCCGTAGCAATGAGATGCCGGGGTCAGTCTTTTCGATCGGAATGCGTGCCACTGGGACGTATTCCCCCGGCGGGTCTGACCCCATTTAAGAGCCAGCAATGACCGAAGCAAGCCCAGAATCTTCCTTGGCGGAAACGCCAGCCGACCCGCGCGCGCAGGTGCTGGCCACCGTCGCCAAACTGCCGAACCTGCCCGGCGTGTACCGCTATTTCGATGCCGCCGACAAGGTGTTGTATGTCGGCAAGGCGCGCGACCTGAAGAAGCGCGTCTCCAGCTATTTCCAGAAAAACCTGGCCAGTCCCCGCATCGCCATGATGGTCGAGCGCATCGCGCGCCTGGAAACCACCGTCACGCACAGCGAAGCGGAAGCCTTGATCCTGGAAAACAACCTGATCAAGGCGCTGCAGCCGCGCTACAACATCCTGTTCCGCGACGACAAGTCGTATCCCTACCTGAAGATCACGAATGGGGATGCGCCGCGCATGGTGTATTACCGCGGTGCGGTGGACAAGAAAAACCAGTATTTCGGACCGTTCCCCAGTTCCTGGGCCGTCAAGGAATCGATGCAGATCCTGCAAAAGGTGTTTTTGATCCGCACCTGCGAGGACAGCGTGTATGCGAATCGCACGCGGCCGTGCCTGCTGCACCAGATCGGCCGCTGCAGCGCGCCCTGCGTGGGCCTGATCAGCAAGGAAGACTATAAAAACGACGTGGAAAACGCGGCGCGCTTCCTGCGCGGCCGGCAAAGCGAAGTGATGGCCGACCTGGAAAAGAAAATGCACGCCTTTGCCGCCGAGCTGAAGTTCGAGCAGGCGGTGGTGGTGCGCAACCAGATCGCCTCGCTGTCGCGCGTGCTGCACCAGCAAAGCATGGAAACGACGGGCGACGCAGACGTCGACATCATCGCCGTGCTGGTGCAGGGCGGGCGCGCCTGCGTCAACCTGGCCATGGTGCGCGGCGGACGCCACCTGGGCGACCGCGCCTATTTCCCCAGCCAGCTCAGCGATGCGGCGGCGATTGCCGAGGAACCCATCGAGGTGGAAGTGCTCGCCGCCTTCCTGGCCCAGCATTACACGGAAAAATTCATTCCCGGCACCCTGATCCTGAACATCGAGTTCGACCAGCCGGCCCTGATGGTGGCCCTGATGGAGCAGTGCGGCCACCGCATCAACCTGATCTTCCAGCCGCAGGGGCAGCGCCGCCAGTGGCTGGAAATGGCGCAGAAGGGCGCCGAGATTTCGCTGGCCCGCTTGCTGTCCGAGCAGGGGTCGCAGCAGTCGCGCACGCGCGCGCTGGCCGAAGCGCTGCGCCTGGAAACGGAAGACCTCGACAGCCTGCGCGTCGAGTGTTTCGACATCAGCCACACGCAGGGCGAGGCGACGCAGGCGTCGTGCGTGGTATTCCACCACCACGCCATGCAGAACGGCGAGTACCGCCGCTACAACATCAACGACATCACGCCCGGCGACGATTACGCGGCCATGCGCCAGGTACTGATGCGCCGCTATGAAAAGGTGGCCAATGGCGACGGCGTCATGCCGGACGTGGTGCTGATCGATGGCGGCAAGGGGCAGATCGAAATGGCGCGCCAGGTGTTCGCCGAGCTGGGACTCGATATCAGCTTGATTGTCGGCGTGGCCAAGGGGGAAGGGCGCAAGGTGGGCCTGGAAACCCTGCTGTTCGTCGATGGCCGCCCGCCGCAGGAATTGGGCAAGGAATCGGCGGCGCTGATGCTGATCGCGCAGATCCGCGACGAGGCGCACCGCTTTGCCATCACCGGCATGCGCGCCAAGCGCGCCAAGACGCGCCAGACGTCGCGCCTGGAGGAAATCGAAGGCATCGGCGCCAAGCGCCGGCAAAAACTGCTGTCGCGCTTTGGCGGCTTGCGCGGCGTCGTCGACGCCAGCGTCGAGGACCTGATGTCGGTGGAGGGGATTTCCACGCAGCTGGCGGAAGAGATTTACAAGCAGTTGCATTA
>CAUSDR010000147.1:0-12185 GCA_963530105.1 uncultured Janthinobacterium sp. | reverse complement strand
CCAGCTCGTCGCTTTGCAGCACGCCGCGTCCCTTGCGGTACATCTGCCCCAGGTTTTGCTGGGCCGACGCATCGCCTTGCGCAGCCGCGCGGCGGAACCACAGCACGGCCTCTTCATCGCTCTGCGCCACGCCGCGGCCGTGGTAGTACAGGGCGCCCAGGTGGTTTTGCGCAAAGGCCAGCCCTTGCAGGGCCGCCAGGCGCAGCCAGACGAAGGCGCGCGCGTCGTCGTGCGCGACCCCTTCCCCCTTCTTGTACATCAGTCCCAGATTGAATTGAGCATAGGCATTGCCCTGTTCGGCAGCCGTGCGGAACCAGATGTAAGCCTGGTGGCTATCTCTGGCAGTATGGTGCTTGTCCATGTGCGCCCCCATCCACATTGCGCTTGCCGGCAGCGCGCGCAAAACGGCGGCCCAGGGCGGCGAAATCGTGTGTTGCTTAAATTTTAAATTCGATGCGGGGAAAGGACTTGAGCGAACTCAAAGGAAATAACAAAATTGCATCGTTTTGATGAGCCCGCTTCCATGGGAAACGGGCTATGGCGCGCCAGAATTGGCGCGCGGCAAGCATCAGTGGAAAATCAGCGCCGCGACGGGTGCTTTTGCAGGAATTGCGGCACCTTCGCCGCCGCCAGCTTGTTCAGCGATACCAGCAAATCGGCGTCGACGTCGGCAATGCCATAGTTGCTGCGCAGGTGGCGGCCGATATGGATCAGCACTTGCGCCGCCACTTCCGCATCGGACTCGGCCCTGTGGGCGGCGCTCTTGAAGGCGATGCCCAGCTGGCTGGACAGCAAGCCCAGCTTGTAGCTGGACAGGCCGGGAAACACGCGGCGCGACAGTTTCAGCGAACACACGAGCGCCTCGTGCGCGGGCGCCAGGTTCAATCTGGCGCTTTCCGCGCGCAGGAATTTTTCATCGAAGCTGGCGTTGTGCGCCGACAAGGCATCGCTGCCGATGAAGTCCAGCAGCTGCGGCACCACTTCCGCCACGGGCGGCGCCCTGTCCACCATCGCCTGCGTGATGCCCGTCAAGCCCGTGATGAACGACGGGATGCGCGCATTGCAGTTGATCAGGGTCACGTAGCGCTCCGTGATCCGCCCGCCCTCGATGCGCAGCGCCGCCACTTCCGTGATGCGGTCGCCCATGTCGGGCGATAAACCGGTCGTCTCGAAGTCGATCATGACGATCGGTTTGTCAAACACATTCATGGGGCGTTCTTTCGTGGGGGCGGCAATGGATGATGATTATCAACCGAATTTACGCACGGCGTCCAGCGCCAGTCCCGCGCCGATGCTGCCGAACAGGTCGCCTTCGACCTTGCGCGCCGACGGCACCAGGGCGGCGATCTTTTCGCGCAGCAAGCGCACGCCGCTGGAACCGCCCGTGAAGAACACGGTATCGACGGCTTCCGGCGCCACGCCCGCGTCGCGCAGCAGGCGCAGCACGGTTTCTTCCACCGAGCCGCACAGGTGGCCGATGGCTTCGTCGAATTGCGCGCGCTTCAGCAGCAGGCTTTGCGCGGGCGACAGGCGGTCCAGCTCCAGCTGCACTTCGGCCGCGTCGGACAGGGCGATCTTGCCCTCTTCCACTTTCATGGCCAGCCAGTGGCCGGCGCGCTCGTCGATCAGCGTTTGCAGGCGCTTCACCTTGTCTTGCTCGCGCGCATCGCGGCACACATCGGCCAGCTGCACCCAGATCTTCTTGGTGTAGGCCAGGTTGATGGTATGCCAGGTAGCCAGGTTGAAATAATAGCTGGACGGCACTTCACTATTATTGTGCAGCCGGCTGCCATAGCCGAGCAAGGGCATGACGGAAGACAGGCTCAGGTATTTATCGAAGTCCGTGCCGCCGATGTGCACGCCGCCGGTGGCGAGAATATCCTCGCGCCGCTCGGTCTTTTTCGCCCGTTCGGGCGACAGGCGCACCAGCGAAAAGTCGGAAGTGCCGCCGCCGATGTCGGCGATCAATACAAGTTCTTCCCTGTCGATCTGCGACTCGTAGTCAAACGCGGCGGCGATCGGCTCGAACTGGAAGGCGACGTCCTTGAAGCCGACGGAACGGGCCACGTCGGCCAGCGTGTCCTGCGCCAGCTGGTCGGCTTGCGCGTTGTCGTCGATAAAGAAGACGGGGCGGCCGAAGACGGCGGACGTGAATTCGCGGCCGGCGGACTGCTCGGCGCGGCGTTTCACTTCGCCAATGAATTGTGCCAGCAACATGCGGAATGGCAGCGCGCGGCCGCCCACTTGCGTCTGGCCATCGATGAGACTGGTGCCCAGCAAGCTTTTCAGCGAGCGCATCAAACGCCCCTCATAGCCGGCCAGATAACCGGCCAGCGCGGCGCGGCCAAAGCTGACTTCCTCGTCTTCCGCATTGAAGAAGACGACCGATGGTAAGGTGGTCTTGCCATCTTCCAGGCCGAGCATGGTGCTCTGCCCGGGACGTGCCCAGCCTACCGTGGAATTTGACGTGCCGAAATCGACGCCGCATGCATTGGCCATGTCGACCCTTCCCTGAATAAAGGGGCGTTATCTTATCAGAAGGCACGCGCTTGCACTAGAGATATCTCTGCGCAATGGCGCGCGCGGCGGGCAGAACGCACCGCCGGCCCGGGCGGCGACGCCAAGCTTGCCCAACGGCAAGTGTCCGTCCGCCCGGATCGCCGGCGATCCAAGGTTGCCGACCACTTGCCCGCGGCGCCCGCAATGCCTGGCGCGGCAGGCATACCAGTTGCCAATTCATCATATTTTTTGCAACATGAATAAGAAAACAGTCTTGCCACATGGCAATCTTTTCGCTATGCTCATTCCTCTTTCCCCACCCGGAGCGCCACGAGCGCCCTGGCCTGCAGGAAAACCTTGAGACAGCTTGCTTGCCGGACTACTATGCGAAAAAAGAATACTGTCGGCCGGAACCCCGGCACTGCCCCCGTCGCGCGCCGCGTCACCTCGTATGACGTGGCCCTGCTGGCCGGCGTGTCGCAATCGGCCGTCTCGCGCTGCTTCAAGCCCGGCGCCAGCGTGTCGCAGGCAACGCACGCCAAGGTCATGCAGGCGGCCATCACCCTCGACTACATCCCCAACGCGGCCGCGCGCAGCCTGATCACGCGCCGCTCGAACCTGGTGGCCGTCATCATTTCCAACCTGGCCAATCTGTATTATCCGCAAGTACTGTCGGACCTGAGCCAGCAGATCGCCCGCCAGGGCAAGCGATTGCTGCTGTTCACCCTGGAGCGCGAAGCCGATATCGGCAAGGCGCTCAGCGACGTGTGGCAGTACCAGGTGGATGGCGCCATCGTTGCCGCCAGCCTGTCCGATGAGCAGATGGCCGAGTTCGGCCGGCGCGAAGTGCCGCTGGTGCTGTTCAACCGCAGCCCGCGCGAGCACGCCGTGCATGCCGTGCTGTGCGACCAGGCGGAAGCGGCGCGCCTGCTGGTGTCGCGCCTGGCCGAGGCGGGCCACCGCCAGTTCGCCATCATCGACGGCCCTGGCGACTCGGCCGTGGCGCAGGAGCGCAAGGCGGGCGTGCTGGACCGCCTGCTGAGCCTGGGCTTGCCCGCCCCCATCGTCGTCAGCGGCAACTACGATTACGCCAGCGGCGGCTGCGGCTTGCGCAAGGTCATCGACCGCCTGGGCCGCGTGCCGGACGCCGTCATCTGCGGCAACGACATCATGGCCATCGGCTGCCTGGATACCGCGCGCCACCAGATGGGCATCCAGGTGCCGCTGCAAATGTCGGTGGCCGGTTTCGATGCGCTGGAAGCGTCCGGCTGGCTCAGCTACGACATCACGACCCTGCGCCAGCCCGTGCAAAAGATGGCCACCGACGCCGTCGCCATGCTGGGCGAACTGATGGAACGGCGCGGCGGCAGCGCCGAGCGGCGCCGCTATTGCTCCTATCTGGTGGAAGGCAGCACGGCGCGGCTGAGCCGCGAACCTGATTACGCGGCGCAACGCTTCGGCATGATGGCGGCCGCCTAGGCATAAAAAAACCTCGCCGCGCGGCGAGGTTTTTTATTGCACTGGTGCTGGCGATGCGCCGGCGGCTAGCCGAAGATCTTGCCTTTCAGCATATTCAAGCCCTGGCTGACCAGGTCATTGCCTTCCGGCACCTGGCCATCCGGCGTCAGCTTGTCGATCAGCTGCGGCAGCAGCGCCGCAAGGCCGCCCAGGGCCGCATCCGGCGCGACGCCCGCTTTTTCCGCGATCTGCGTCACCGTGTCGGCGCCCAGCGCATCCTTGATCTGTTCGCCCGATACGGGCGCATTCGCGCCAGTGCCGATCCAGCTGGCCACCTGGTCGCCCAGGCCGCTTTCCTGGAACTTTTGCAGCAGGCCGGGCAAGCCGCCATGCTGGTTCACCAGGTCCATGATACTGGCCATCAATCCCGATGACGCTTCGCCATCCGCGCCCTTGTTGCCCAAAGCGCTCATCGCCTGTCCTGCAAGTTGATCTAGCAAACTCATCTTAATCTCCTGAACGCTATCAAAGTTAGGCCGCATGCCTGCGACGTCCGGTATGGCGCAGGGTATTCTCCGCCATGGAAAATCATTATACTATGAATAATATCAATGCTATTATTACAATTATCACGCGCATGCAAACGCGGGCATTGCTGCTGAGGCGCCCACCTCCATGATATTTACTTCAGCGCCACATGCAAGCGTAAATTGAGTGACAACAAAAACGTGTAGAATAATTTTTCCTACTTACTGAGGAGTATCAAGACATGAACATCAATAAAGCGGTAGACAAGGCCTACGAAAAAAAGACGTTCAAGGAAATCGCCGATGCGCCCGTCGATGCGCTGCAAGGCGTGAGCGAGAAGGATGCGGAGCTGCTCAAGCAGGCATTCAACGTCAAGACCGTGCGTGACCTGGCGAACCTCAAGTACTCGAAGTGGGCGCGCGCCATCGTCACCCTGGCCGATACGGAAGAATAAGACCAGGCCATGTGCCGCAAGCAATACATCGACAAGCCCGCCCACCACGGCGGGCTTGTGCGTTTTGTGGCTGGCAGGACGATAGCCGCGCGGAGGCTGGCATGGCGGCCCCGCTGACCCTGCCAGGCATGTGCTGGCCCCTGCAGGCAAGCACGGGCGATCTTGCCGTCACCACGCACCACGTCACGGGCCACTTTCGCGCCGGCGCGGGACAGGACGCCATCGTCGCCTGCGATCTGCGCCAGGCCGGCAAGTTTCGCAATGGCGCGGCGCGCCAGTGGTGCCGCAGCCACCAGTGCTACTGGGGCACGCAGGCGGACCTGGCCAGCTTGCAGGCGACGCAACAGCAGCGTTGCCGCCAGCATGCCAGCCCCATGGGCTACGTGCTGTATCCGGAACTGTTCGATCCCATGCAGTTTCACGCCGCCACCCTGCGCCTGGACGGGGACGGCACGCTGCAGCTGCGCGCCAAGGCCGACCTGGGCGGCGCCCTGCTTGCGCGCGACCTGGCCGTGCTGGCCATCGACTGCCGCGCCCTGCCCGGCCTGTTTCACCCCGACATCGTGCAACTGAATCTCACGCCGCCCGCCGTGCAAGCCTACCTGGCGGCGCGCGAGGCGGGCGTGCCGCTGGGCTGCAGCGACTGCGCCCGCTGCGGCCATCCGCACCTGGACCTGGGCGTTTTCGCGCTGGCGCCGCACCGTCGCCATACCTGCGGCCATTGCGGCCACGACGCCAGCCACAGCGCCACGGCCATCGTCTCGACCCCGCTGTGGCGCCTGCGCGAATTTGCCTTGGGCCAGCCCCGGCGCTTCGCGCAATGCCTGTGAAGGTGCGCCCGCCCACAGTCAGGCCCCGCGCCGCCGCGTAGACTGGCCCCATTCACCACGAAAAGGACCACCGCCATGCCGCACGCTCAACCCCGGGACGACGATGACCAGTCTGGCGAGGAAGGCGACCTGTCCGACCTGCTCAGCGAATTGCGCATCCTCTTGCCCGGCGCGCAGATGCTGACGGCCTTCCTCATCATTCTGCCCTTCAATGGCGGCTTCGCAAAAATCGTGCAGGCGGAAAAGATCGTCTTCCTGCTGACATTTTTCCTGTCCATGACCAGCCTCGTGCTGCTCAGCGCGCCCGCCATCCAGCACCGCGTGATGCGCCCCCTGCAAGACCGCGAACGTTTCAAGCGCGTGGCCGACCGCATCATGATGTGCGGCGCCTTTTCCCTGGCGCTGGCCTTTATCCTCGGCACCAACCTGGTGATGTCGGAAGTCTTCGGCCACATCGCCGGCATCGTCGCTTGCGTGCTGATGGGCACGCTTATCGTCTGCATGTGGTGGTGGCTGCCCCTGCACCTGAAGCGCAGCAGGAATATCTAGGCGGCCACGCCCGCCTGCTCCAGCAAGGTGGCGCGGAAAATCCCCACCAGCGGGCGCAAGTTGACCTTGTGCCAGGCCAGCCACAGGGGCGTGCGGTAGCTGAACCACGGCAGTGCGCGCACGACGACGCCGGCCGGCGCGTGCTGGCGCAGGCTGTGCTGGATCATGGCCATGCCGAGACCGGCCGCCACCAGGCCCAGCGCCGTCAGCGGTTCCGTCGCTTCCATGCGGATATCGGGCGTGAAACCGGCGCGCGCGCAGGCGGCGATGAAATTGTCGTGCTTCAGCACGCTTTCCTTGTGCAGCACGGCAATCCACTCCTGGCCCGCCAGGTCGTCCGGGGTCAGTTCGGCCTTGCCTGCCAGCGGATGGCTTTCCGGCAAGGCCAGCAGCATGGGGTCGCTCAGCACTTGCGCGCAATCGAGGTCCGGGTCGTTCGGCAGCGGCGGTTCGCACAGCAGGGCGATGTCGAGGCTGCGCTGGCGCAAGCC
Source organism: uncultured Janthinobacterium sp. (assembly GCA_963530105.1). GTDB lineage: Bacteria > Pseudomonadota > Gammaproteobacteria > Burkholderiales > Burkholderiaceae_D > Janthinobacterium. The sequence goes on along the minus strand of CAUSDR010000147.1, from coordinate 5,376 downwards.
TTCGATCTGCTCGGCCGAATGCAGGTTGTACAGGGCCACGTGCACCTGCGGCCGCGTGGCGCGCAAGCTGCGCAAGCCGTCCGGCAAGACGCCCGCATGCATGGCGTTTTCGATGTAGCCTATGCACAGCCCCCCTTCGTCGCCGCGCCCCAGGCGCCTGGCCAGCGCTTCCAGGCGGTTGCCGTGGGTAAGGAAGGCGCGCGCTTCGGCCAGGAAAGTATGGCCGTCGCGCGTGAGGCGGATGCGCTGGGCGCTGCGCTCGAACAGGGTCAGGCCCAGCCTGTCCTCGAGCTGGGCGATTTGCCGGCTCAGCGGCGATTGGGAAATATGCAGGCGCTCGGCGGCGCGCCCCACGTGTTCTTCCTCGGCAACGGCGATGAAGTATTGCAATTGGCGGATGTCCAGCATGTCAGACCTTTCAGGACTCAAGTTGCGCCAATTATGTCTTGGACAGGCTTAACTTGTCCAGCTATTCTGTCTTCACTCTTCCACACATTGAAAGCAAATACCATGACAATCAAACACTTACTGACAGGCAAACTGGGTTTCGGCACGGCGCCGCTGGGCAATATGTTCCGCAACATTCCGGAACAGGAAGCGCTGGCCACCGTCGACGCGGCGTGGGAATCGGGCATCCGCTATTTCGATACGGCACCGTTCTACGGCGCCGGCCTGGCCGAGCTGCGCCTGGGCGCCGCCCTGAAGCAGCGCCGCCGAGACGATTACGTGCTCAGCACCAAGGTCGGCCGCCTCATCCTCGACGAACTGGAAGACCCGACGGCCCGCGAACTGGGCGAAAAAGGCGGCCTGTTCAAATTTGGCCGCAAGAACAAAATCGTCGACGATTACTCGGCCGACGCCACCCTGCGCTCGATCGAAGACAGCCTGAAGCGCCTGGACACGGACCGCCTCGACATCGTCTGGGTGCACGACATCGCGCAGGATTTCCATGGCGATAACTGGCTGGCGCAATTTGAAACGGCCCGCACGGGCGCCTTCCGCGTGCTGACCCGTCTGCGCGAAGAAGGCGTCATCAAGGCCTGGGGCGTGGGCGTGAACAAGGTGGAACCGCTGGAACTGACGCTGGACCTGGCCGAAGCCCAGCCGGACGCCTTCCTGCTGGCCGGCCGCTACACCCTGCTCGACCATGAACGCGCGCTGCAGCGCCTGATGCCGGCCGCCGCGGCGCAAAATGTCGACATCGTCGTGGGCGGCCCGTACAGCTCGGGCATCCTGGCCGGCGGCGCGCACTTTGAATACCAGAAAGCTTCGCCCGAGATCATTGCCAAGGTGGAACGCATCAAGGCCATCGCCGCGCGCCATGGCGTCAGCGTCAAGGCGGCCGCCCTGCAATTCTCGCTGGCCAACCCGGCCGTGGCTGCCGTCATTCCCGGCGCCAGCCGTCCGGAACGCCTGGCCGAAGACCAGCAGGCATTGCACAGCGTCATCCCCGCCGCCTTCTGGCAAGAGATGCGCGCCGAGCAGCTGGTATCGCCGTTCGCCCCGCTGCCCGCTGGCGCCAACTAATAACCTAAGGAATACCATCATGGCACATACCACCACCTCCATCGACATCGCCGCCACGCCGGCGCAGGTATGGCAACTGATCGGCGGCTTCAATTCACTGCCCGACTGGCTGCCCTACATTCCCAGCAGCAGCCTCAGCGAAGGGGGCCGCATCCGCCACCTGGCCAACCCGGCCGGCGACGTCATCGTCGAGCAGCTGGAAGCGTTTGACAACACGGCCCGCAGCTACAGCTATTCCATCCTGCAGGCGCCGTTTCCCGCCACCGATTACTTATCGACCTTGCAAGTAAGCGCCATTGCCGGCAGCGAACACGCCAGGGTGACGTGGTCGGGCCGCTTTACGCCCGTCGGCGTGAGCGAGCAGGAAGTCACGCAGCTATTCCACGGCATCTATGCGGCGGGATTGGAAGCGCTGCAACAAACCTTGGCGAACTGATACGCCAGCAAGACCATTTCCGCCACAGCGGCGTTTTCTTCGCTCGCCCTGCGGCGGAATCGGGCAGATTCCGTGTTATCGTTAACAACAAGAGCAGTCGCCGTTGTGTGCGGTGCAGCATATTTTGCGCCGTCGCCGGCAGAACTTGCCCGAATCTTTTACAATGTTGTCTGTGGGCAGCTCTTCTAGCCCGAAATGCCGGGCGGCTGTCTCCTCCTTGCCTTTCTTCACTTCGCATCTGGTGGCGCATTGCCACCCACTGCGGCTGAGCCACAGCACGCTCCTTCACCCGGTTCCACCCTTACCCAGCTAATAAGAACATGCACGCATCCGTAGATCCCCTGATTCCGCGCGTCACCGCGCCTTTTGGCGCTGGATACGCCGACCTGGCGCTGGCCATCGGCGGCCTCGCCATCGGCACGGGCGAATTCGCCTCCATGAGCATCCTGCCCGTGGTGGCCGACGACCTGGGCACCACCCTGCCGCAGATGAGCCACATGATCAGCGCCTATGCGCTGGGCGTGGTCATCGGCGCGCCGTTGATCACCATCTTCCTGGCGCGCATGCCGCGCCGCTTGATGCTGATCTGCCTGATGCTGATGTTCGCGGGCGGTAACTTGCTCAGCGCCATCGCGCCCAACTATGGCTTGCTGGTGGTGGCGCGCTTCGTGGCCGGCATTCCGCACGGCGCCTATTTCGGCGTGGCGGCGCTGGTGGCGGCCGCGCTGGCCGAACCGGACAAACGGGGCCAGGCTGTCGCCAGGGTCCTGATGGGCTTGACGGTGGCGAATATCTTCGGCGTGCCGCTGGCCACCTACATCGGCCAGACCCTGGGCTGGCGTTCGGCTTTCCTGCTGGTCGCCGCGCTGGGCTTGCTGACCATGCTGATGGTGCGCATCTTCGTACCCATGGTGGCCGCCGGCGATTCCAGCCCGCGCCGCGAGCTGGGCGTGTTCCGCCGCTTGCAAGTGTGGCTGACCCTGCTGATGGTGGCGATCGGCTTCGGCGGCATGTTCGCCGTCTACACGTTTATCACGCCAACCTTGCTGGAAATCACGAAAGTGTCGCCCCTCGTCATTTCCATGCTGCTGGCCATCATCGGTATCGGCATGACGGTAGGTAACTTGATCGGCGGCTGGCTGGCCGACCGCTCGCGCCTGTGGACCATCTTTGGCGTGCTGCTGTGGAACGTCGTCGCGCTGGCCGCGTTTACTTACACCAGCAGCAATGTCTGGCTGACGGCCATCAACCTGTTCGCCATCGGCGCCGGCATCGCCGTCGCCCCCGCCGTGCAGACGCGCCTGATGGACGTGGCCGGCGACGCGCAAACCGTGGCCGCCGCCCTCAACCACTCGGCCTTCAACATCGCCAACGCCCTGGGCGCCTGGGCCGGCGGCATCGCCATCGCCATGGGCATGGGCTTGCACTCGACGGGCTGGGTCGGCGCCATGCTGGCCTGCGGCGGCATCGTCGTGCTGGGCATTTCCGTGCTGGTGGAAAACCGCAGCCGCAGCCTGGGCGGCGCGCAGCCGGCTTGATGATGCCTGGCGCGGCGGCCGCTTGCCCGGGCCGCCGCATGCATCAGATCGTCACGTGATGCTGCTGGCCAACTTCTCACCCGGCCGCATCCACGCAGCTCGCGCCCCGGCTGGCGCGCCAGTCAGGGTAATCCTTCCTGGCTTTATGCGAGCCGCACTCCGCCAGCATCCGCTGCGCACCATGCAACCCGAATTGGCAGGCCCAGGCACACAGCGCGTCGTCTTCCACGCCATCTTCGTCACCGTCGAATAACAACTCGGCCAGCAAACCCTGTAGCGTAGGGTAGCTGCATCATGCTTCCTCAATATTTTCCAGGCTGCAACGCTCGAAGCGTCTGCTGGACTGATCGTAGTAATCGAGCACCATGCCGCATTCCCACAGGGGGATGATGGCGCGCCCGGCAATCGGCGAGGCACGCCAGGCATGCGGCGCCTGGCAGCGGCAGTCCAGCGGCGTCGGCGGACCCGCGCCGGCCAGGTGGTGCAGCATGGCATCGCTCACTCCCGGCGCACGCAGCGCCGCACGATGATTCATCTTGGCCTCCTGTTGTCATTGCGGCCGTCACCAGGTGTCCGCCCACACCAACAGCACCTTGCGCCACGTCAAGGATCGATGCCGGGCCGCTTTCCACGCCATCCGAATACCGCCCATGCCGACGGAGGCGCTGGCCGCATCTGCCCAGGGTGCCATGCGCGGCCATGCCACCGCGCGAGCGGACGGCGCCACCGGCTTGCTCCACAGCGCATTGCCGCATCAGCCCGCACCGTGTTCGTTCGACGTTTCGCGGGAATAGCGCTGCTCGAAATCGGCGAGGCTGTCCGCCTCGGCCCACACGTGCGCGATATGGTGCAGCTCGTGCCCGAACGGCAGCAGGAAATCCGCCACGTCCAGCGCATACTCGCAATTGCGGCTCAGCATGGCCAGCCAGCCGGGATAGCCGAGCGCGGGATACAGCCGCGTGAAGATGGCGTAGAGCGCTGCCACGCTGATGCGGCCGCCCAGGTAGGCATGGCGGAATTCAACGATATATTTTCCTGCCAGGAATTGGTCACCCAGGCGCTGCGCGCCCCGATAAGGCGCGATGACGGCGTCGGCCAGCGGCAGCACTTCCCCGACGCCGCGCGCGCTGGCCAGCAGCACGATGTCGAGGTCGTCGCCTTCCTCGTCCAGGCGCAGGCGCTCCACGGCCCGGTCCACGCAGCGCTCGGCATGGCCAAAGCCCATGCGCAGCTGGAAACAGACCAGTTCGCGTTCCGCCAGTGTCTGCATGTCATATCATCGCGGGAGCGCGAGGGCCACGACCTTACGCCAGTTTCAGCATTTTCTGCAACACCGCATCGAGCTCATAAAAATCCACGGGCTTGGTCAGGTGCAGGTCGAAACCCGCGTCGGACGCCATCTTGCGGTCCTTGTCCTGGCCCCAGCCCGTCACGGCCACGAGGATGGCATCTTGGCCGCAGGGCTGGCCGCGCAGGAGGCGCGCCACGTCGTAGCCGTTCATGCGCGGCAAGCCGATGTCGAGCAGGATCACGCGCGGTAAAAAGCTTTGCGCCGCCGCAATGCCGGCCGCGCCGTCATAGGCCGTGCGCACTTCATAGCCGAGGATGTCGAGCGCCAGCGCCAGGCTTTCGGCGGCGTCGGCGCTGTCGTCGATGACCAGCACCTTGCCCTCGCGCGTACCGGCCAGCAGGCGCCGGTTGACCTCGGGCGGCGCGGCCAGCGGCACGGCGGGCAGCGGCAGGCGCAGCTCGAAAGTGCTGCCCTGCCCCACGCCCGCGCTGTGGGCGCTGACGCTGCCGCCGTGCAATTCGGCCAGCCCGCGCACCAGCGACAGGCCGATGCCCAGCCCGCCCTGTGCGCGGCCCATGTTCTGT
>CAUSDR010000146.1:0-12213 GCA_963530105.1 uncultured Janthinobacterium sp. | reverse complement strand
CCGCTGGGCACCATCGACGCGGGCGAGGCGGGCATCCGCGTCTCGGGCAACGTCAACCTGGCGGCGCTGCAACTGGTGAATGCGGCCAACATCCAGGTGCAGGGCAAGTCGACGGGCATGCCGGCCGTCGCCGCCGTGAACGTGGGCGCGCTGACCAACGCCAGCGCGGCCGCCTCGCAGGCCGTGACGGCGGCGCAGGACGTGCTGCAGCGCGAACGGGCCGCCACGCGCCAGGCGCAGCCATCGCTGTTTACCGTGAAGGTGCTGGGTTTTGGCAATGAAACGGTGGATGAGGGTGGCAGCGGCAAGGGACGCGATCCGCAGGCCTCGCTGTACCAGCCCGCCGGCGTGGTGCAGGTGCTGGGGGCCGGGCCATTGACGGCGCCGCAGCTGCAGGCGCTCACGCCGAACGAGCGGCGCGGCTTGCAGCCATGAGATTTATGAACATTTGATGACATTCGGCAGTCGCCGCGCGCGGCGGCTGTCTAGGCATCAGTAGATCAGCATTGGCAACAAAAAAAACGCCGGCCCAGCGCCGCAACACAGGGCAACCGTTTGATTTTAAGGTGAATGGAAGATGCGTGAAATGACAACCAAGGGCAGGGGCGTGCCGCCAGCGGCACCCGCGACGGCCCTGACGATGCTGTGCCTGGCCATGCTGGCGCTGCCCGGCATGGCGCGCGCGCAGGATGCGCCAGCCGCTGCGGCGGCACCGGCCGCGCCGGAACGCCAGGTGACCATTGAGGAATACCTGGTGCGCGGCAATACCGTGCTCGACGCCCGCGCCATCGAAGCGGCCGTGACGCCCTTCCTGGGGCCGGGCCGCACCCTGAAGGACGTGGAAGGGGCGCGCGACGCCCTGGTGGCCGCCTACCAGGCGCGCGGCTACCAGTCCGTCTACGTGGACTTGCCCGAGCAGCAGGTGGAGCAGGGCGTGGTGGTGCTGCAGGTGAGCGAAACCAAGGTGGGACGCTTGCGCGTGGTCGGTGCGCAATACAACTCGCCGCTCGACGTGCGCCAGCAGGTGCCGGCCCTGACGGAAGGTAGCGTCCCCGACTTTACCCAGGCGCAAGTGGAGCTGACGTCCCTGAACCGGGGGCCGAAGCGCCAGGTGATGCCGCTGGTACGCCAGGGCGCGCTGCCCGGCACCATGGACGTGGACTTGAAAGTGGAAGACAGCAGCCCCTGGCGCGCCAGCGTGGGCTTGAACAACGATTACAGCGCGGATACGCAAAAATTGCGCACCAGTATGTCGGTGGGCCACGACAACCTGTGGCAGCTGGGGCATAGCGCCACCATCAGCTTTTTCGGCACGCCGGGCGACCTGAATCAGACCAAAGTGTGGTCCGCCTCGTACGTGGCGCCCATCGGCACGCAGGGCTGGAGCGTGGAAGCGACCGGCTACAAGTCGAACAGCAACGTGGCCAGCACGGGCGGCACCAGCGTGCTGGGCAAGGGTCATGCGCTGGGCATGAAGCTCAACTACACGGTACCCAACAGCGGCATCTGGTGGCACAGCTTTGCCGCCGGCATCGATTTCAAGGATAACCAGGAAGCGCTGAAATTGAACGGTGCCGGCTCCAGCGTTCCCTTGAAATACGTGCCGCTCAACGTGGCCTACAACGGCTATGCGCAGACGGACACGGCGACGTACGGCCTGGGCCTGTCGCTGGTGGCCGGCACGCGCGCCTCGTTCGGCTATGGCAGCGACGGCGCCGCCTATGACAACAAGCGCTACAAGGCATCGCCCAGCTTCCTCGTGCTGAAGGGCGACGCCAACACCACCCAGACCCTGGGCAGCGGCGCGCAGCTGCATGGCCGCCTGTCGGGCCAGCTGGCCGACGCGGCGCTGGTGTCGGGCGAGCAGATGGCCGCCGGTGGCGCCAATTCCGTGCGCGGCTACCTGTCGGCCGAAGCGACGGGCGACTACGGCATCTCGGGCAGCGTCGAATGGCGTACGCCCCAGCTCACGTATTTCAGCCGCCTGGAAAACTGGCGCCTGTTCGCCTTTGCCGATGGCGCGCGCCTGCGCTTGCGCGATCCGCTGCCGGAACAGAAAGACCTGTTCGGCCTGGCATCGGTGGGCGTCGGCAGCAGTTTCCAGTTCCTGCGCTACCTGAATGGCCGCATCGATTTTGCCTACCCGCTGCGCGATGGCCCGCGCACGCACAAACACGTGCGGCGCATCCATTTCAACCTGTCGGCCAGCTACTGACGGGCTGGCTCACCAGCACCGCACTTTTCTAGACTTTTCTTCGGAGAATCACTGTCATGCAACGTTTTCTTTTTTTGCTCACGATCCTGGGCACGTTTGTTCCCGGCCTGGCGCATGCCTGGTGGCAGCCCGACTGGGCTTACCGCAAACCCGTCACCGTCGATGCCGGTCCCAAGGCGGGCGCCGTGGGCGGCGATCCGGGCCGCATTCCCGTCCTGCTGCGCTTGCACTCGGGTAATTTCAACTTCGAGGGCGTCAGCGACAGCGGCGCCGACCTGCGCTTCGTGGCGGGCGACGACAAGACCGTCCTGAACCACCAGATCGAGCAGTTCAACCCGCTGCTGGGCATCGCCCTGATCTGGGTCGACGTGCCGGCCCTGGCGGCGGGCACGCCGCAGCAGCTGTGGATGTACTACGGCAATCCAAAGGCGCCCGCTTCCGGCAATGGCCAGCGCACGTTCGACCCCGACTACAGCCTGGTGTACCACTTCGCCGAACCTGGCGTGCCGTCGCGCGACAGCACCGCCTACGGCAACCATGCGCAGACGGCCGTGCCGGCACTCGAAGGTTCCGTCATCGGCGCGGGCGCCCGCCTGGGCACGGCACCGTTGATGCTGCCTGCCTCGCCATCGCTGGCGCTGGCTGCCGGCGCGCCATTCACCTTCTCGGCCTGGGTGCGTCCGGACAGCCTGGGCGCGCGGCAAGTGCTGTATGCACGCCGCGATGGCGCCAATGAATTGCTGATCGGCGTAGACCAGGGCGTGCCCTTCTTGCAGGTGAATGGTCAGCGCAGCAAGCCGGGCCAGCCGATCCAGGCCGCGCAGTGGTCGCACGTGGCCGTCAAGGCCGATAAAAACAATGTGGCGCTGTATGTGGGCGGCCGTCCGTCCGTGTCGCTGGCCACCGCCCTGCCGGCGTTCGCCACCGCCGCCGCCGTGGGCGCCGATGTCAACGCCACGGCCGGCCTGGCCAACTTCACGGGCGCCATCGACGAGCTGCGCCTGTCGCGCACGGCCCGTCCCGACGCGCTGCTGCTGGCCGATGCTGTCTCGCAAGGTTCCGAATCGCGCCTGGCCGTGTTTGGCGCCGATGAACAGCAGGCGGGCAAGAGCCATTTCGGCTTCATCATCGCCGCCATGCCGCTCGACGCGTGGATCGTCGTTGGCGTGCTGGGCCTGATGATGGTCTTGTCGTGGATCATCATGATCGGCAAGGGCCGCAGCTATGGCGCCATCTCGCGCGCCAATGCGCAATTCATGCAATCGTTCCACGAAGCGGCCGGCGCGCCGCTCGACCACCTGGCGCGCAACGGCAAGCTGAGCACCAGCGTGAAGGCGGATTCCTCGCTGTGGCGCCTGTATGACGTGGCCATCGACGAAATGCGCCGCCGCCATGACCGCGGCTACGACCTGAACGCCGTCTCGAACGCGACGATCGGCGCCATCCGCGCCGCCATGGATGGCGTGATGGTGCGCGAAAGCGAGCGCATGTCGAAACGCATGATCTGGCTCTCCACCACCATCGAAGGCGCGCCGTATGTCGGCCTGTTCGGCACCGTGATCGGCATCATGCTGGTGTTCGTCGTGGCCGCCATGGCCGGCGCCGTGGACATCAACTCGGTGGCGCCGGGCATGGCCGCTGCGCTGCTGTGTACGGCTGCCGGCCTGGGCGTGGCGATTCCCGCCCTGTTCGGCTACAACTGGCTGTCCTCGCGTTCGGACGCCATCGTGGCCGACATGGCCGTCTTCGTCGACGAATTCGCCACGCGCCTGGCTGAAGAGCAGGGCGACGGACGCCAGATGCGTCCCGTGCTGCAACAGGCGTGAGGGGCGCATAACCATGGCCACCTCCGCCAAGTTTACCCCCCGCAAGCGTAGCGGCGGCATCAACATCACGCCCTTCGTCGACGTGCTGCTGGTGGTGCTGGTGATCTTCATCCTGACCAGCAACGCCAGCATTCCCGGTATCAAGGTCGACTTGCCCAAGGCCAGCTCGGCCATGGCGCTGGAAAAGCCGAAGACCAAGGCCATCACCATCGATAACGCGGGCCAGGTCTTCCTCGACGCCTATCCCGTCACCCTGCCCGAGCTGGAAGAGCGCCTGCGCACGGAAAAGGCCCTGACGCCCGACTTTCCCGTGATCGTGCGCGGCGATGCCGCCGTGCAGTACGCGAAGGTGGTCGAAGTGCTCGACTTGCTGCGCCGCATCGACCTGAACCAGGTGGGTCTGGTGACCGGCAAGCCCGCATGAGGAGCGCAAGGTGAAGCGTGACGACATGACAAGGATGGCGGCCTCGGAACCGTCGGGCGCCGCGCAGTGGTGGCGCCGCTGGGGCGGCGTGGCCGGCGGCCTGCTGCTGGCCGCCGCGCTGGCCGCGCTGGTCTGGTATCTGCTGTCCGACACGGCGGCCACCAAGCGCGAAGTGGCGGCCACGCCGATGCTGATGCTGCCGCCGCCGCCCCCGCCGCCGCCGGAACCGGAAAAATTGCCGGAACCGACGCCCGACAAGGTGGTGCCGGAAGTGTCGGAACCGGAACCGACGCCGGCCGACAAGCCCATGGATGACGCGCCGGAAAGCCCGTCGCCCGACAAGAGCGACCCCGTCACCATCGACGGCGCGGCGCAGGCCGGCAGCGATGCGTTTGGCATCCAGGCCGGGCGCGGCGGCGGCATGACGGGCGGCGGCGGTGGCGGGGGACTCGGTGCGGGATCGTATGGCCGCTACGTCGCCAATGCGCTGCAGCTGGCCTTCGCCCGCGACCCGCGCACGCGCCAGCTGGCGTTCAGCGATATCCGCGTCGACCTGTGGCTCGATGCGGAAGGCAGGACGACGAAAGTGCAGCTGGTGCAGGGCACGGGCAATGCGCAGACGGACGAGCAGGTGCTGGCCATGGTGCATGACTTCCGCGCCGATGAGCGGCCGCCGGCGTCGCTGCGCTTCCCGGCCCGCGTCTCCATCAAGGGCCGCCGGCCGTGAACACCCGGCCAAACCTGCTGCGCGTCGTGACGTGCGGCCAGCGATGCCCGCTGACTCGGCGTCCCCGTGCATACGCACAGCGGCGCTTTCTCAGCCACAACGCACTGCGGCGCGCGGCGGTTTTGCCAGGCGTTCTTTATGACATTCATTTTAATTTTTACCGAAAGAAACAATGAATTCCTTATTTTCTCCCTCACAGCGTGTGCGCCGCCTGCCGCTGGCGCTGGCTGCCCTGGCCCTGAGCGTGGCGGCGGGCGCGGCGCAAGCGCAAGCCGTACCGGCCGACAGCACCATGGTCAAGCTGATCCGTGGCCTGATCCAGAGCGGCGCCCTGAACAAGGATGCCGGCGAAGCGCTGCTGGCGCAGGCGCAGAGCGAAGCGCTGGCCGCGGCGCAAGCCCGTCCGGCCGCCGCACCCGTGGCCCTGGCGCAAGTACAGCCGGGCGACGTGCGCGTGCCGTACATTTCGCAAACCGTGCGCGAGCAGATCCGCGACGAGATCAAGGGCCAGGTCATGGCCGAGGCGAAGGCGGGCGGCTGGGCCGCGCCGAATGAAGTGCCGGCATGGACCAAGCGCATCCGCGTGGAAGGCGACGTGCGCGCCCGCTATGAATCGCGCTACTACGACATGGCCAACAGCAATATCGAGATCGACTGGCGCTCGCTCAACAGCGGCAGCGGCTACGACGTCAACTCGAACACCAACCTGTCCCTGCCGGCGCTGCTGAACACGCGCGAAGACCGCAAGCACTTGCTGCGCGCGCGCGCCCGCCTGGGCATCCTGGCCGATATTTCCGACAGCACGCAGGCAGGCATCCGCCTGGCCAGCGGCAACGACGACAGCCCCGTATCGACCACGCAAACCCTCGGTGGCGGCCTGGGCAAGAAAAACATCTGGCTCGACCAGGCCTGGCTGTCGTACCAGCCCGCGTCCTGGCTGAAACTGACGGCGGGCCGTTTCGACAATCCGTTTGTTTCCGGCGACGAACTGTTTTCCAGCGAACTCAATTTCGACGGCATCGCCGCCAAGGTGCAGCAGCCAGTCGGTGCAAGCAAGGACGTCACCGTGTTCGGTACCCTGGGCCTGATTCCGCTCGAGTATTCGTCCGACAATGCGCCGAGCCGCAGCCAGGCAAAAATGTCCAGCGAGAACAAATGGCTGCTGGGCGCGCAAGTGGGCGCTTCGTGGAAGGTCAACAGCGACAACCAGCTGCGCGGCGCGCTGGCCTACTACAACTTCCGCAACATCAGCGGCGAGTATTCGCAGCCGTGCGCGCTGTACGCGGGCGCCGATGGCTGCAGCACGGACTGGTCGCGTCCGTCGAGCATGCAAAAGGGCAACAGCTTGATGTTGCTGCGCAATATCGCCCTGAACCCGCTCGACCCGGCCAACACGCCGCAGCCGCAATACGTGGGCCTGGCCTCGAAATTCCGCCTCGCCAACCTGAATGCGCGCTGGGACAGCAAGGTGGCGGGCGGCACCGACTTGCGCGTCGAAGGCGATTATGTGCGCAACATGGCCTACGACAAGAATGCAATGTGGGCGCGCGCCAAGGGCGGCATCATGAACAACTTCGGCGGCACGGGCGGCGTCTCGCAAGCCGATTTCCGCAGCGGCGGCAACGCCTACATGCTGCAGGCGACCCTGGGCAAGGCAAACACGGCGGCACGCGGCGACTGGAACGTGCTGCTGGGCTACAAGCGCATCGAACCGGATGCCTTGCCTGACGCCTACAACGATTCGACCTTCCACCTGGGCGGCACGAATGCGCGCGGCTACTACCTGGGTGGCGCCTATGCGATCGACCGGAACACCTGGTTCAGCGGCCGCTGGACGTCGAGCCGCGAAGTGTTCGGTTCGGCGCTGTCGATCGATACGCTGCAGATCGAACTGAACGCGCGTTTTTAAGGAGCCATGATGCCGATTTTGAACGCCAATACGCTGCGCTTGTCCGCCGTCCTGCTCTCGCTGCTGGCGGGCCATGCCGCCCAGGCGCAGGGACAGAAGGGCCAGAGCATGGAAGAGCGCCTGCGGGCCGAGTTGCGCAATGTCACGGCGCAGCTGCAGCAGACGCGGGGTGAACTGGAGCAGCTGAAAGCCAAGGGCGCTCCGGTGGCCAAGGCGGCGCCGGCCGCCGCGCCAGCCAGCGATGCCTTGAAAAAAGACCTGGCGCGCAGCCAGTCGCAGCTGGCGCAAGAGCGCGCGCAACGGGAAAAACTGGGCGAGCAGCAACAGCGCAGCGCCGCCGCCGCGCAAGAGGCCGCCGCCAGCCTGGCGCAGTACCGCCAGGCCAGCGAACAGCTGACGGCCACCGGCAGGCAGCTGGAAACGGAGCGCCTGCGCCTGGACGGCGAAGTGGCGGCGCAGCGCGGCGCGCTGGCCCGCTGCGAAAGCAAGAATGCCCAGCTGTATGCGACTGCGCAAGAGATCCTGCAAGCGTATGAAGGACTCGATGTGCTGGGCGTCATGAAGGCGCGCCAGCCGTTCGCCGCGCAAAGCCGGGTCAAGCTGGAACAAGTGGCGCAGCACTATGGCGACCAGTTGTACCAGGGCCGCTTTGATGCGCGTCAAACCGAAGCAGCAACGCCGGCCGCCCCCGCGCCGGCGCCCCAATAATTTTATTTTCTGAAATGGAATGACGATGGAAACCACCAACAATTTGCTCACCACCCTGAACGCGGAACAAACGTCGGACGCCATCAAGGCGGCCGGCTGCGCCGTCACCAGCATCGAACAGGATGGCGTGGTGCGCCTGCATAGCGCCAGCCACGGCATCGGCTTTCAGGTACTGTGGGGCAATGAAGCGGCACCCGGCCAGTACGCGGACCTGACATTGAGCTGCCCGCTGCGCGTGCAGGGCGGCGACTTGCCGGCCGGCTTGCTGGCCGAATGGCAACGCAGCAAGCGCTTCGCCCGCGTGGCCCAGCATGGCGATTTTGTCGTGCTGGAAATGGATGTGCTGGTCGCCGGCGGCGTCAGCGCCACGCACCTGAATATCAATCTGCAATTGTGGACGCAGATGATGGGCCAGTTTTTCTTGTTTTTACGCAACTTTACGCCCGCCAGTGACGGCGCCGCGCCGGCTGTCGAGGCGCCGGCCGTGGCCGAAGAAGAAAGCGTGCCAGCCTGATAAGTCGCCCGCAAACGGCGGAAATGGCCGATTGCGGGCCTTTTTTGCCGCTTGCGGCGCCGGAGTGTCGTATTAAATACTTATTTTTTAGGCATCGCGCATTAAAACTGCTCAAAGAGCGTGTGTGAATCAAGCCAGCAACGGCCGTATGGCGGATAATATTGCCTGTTGCCGATTTGGATACGACCTTTACACACTAATGCGCCCCATGGATTTTACCCGCGACGAAACCAGTGAAACCCCAGTTGCCCCGGCCAGCGCGCCGGGAGCGCCTTTGCCGTATGCCGTCGCCACCTGGCTGCAGCGGGTGGAGGCAGCCGCCCATCCGAAGGCCGTGCTGAGCATTGCCGAACCCGATCCCAAACTCAACCAGCATCGCTTGATCTACGTGCTGGCGCCCACCAGCGGCGGGCGCCACGTGGCCCTGTGCCTGTACAAGGCGCGCCTGCGGCCGAACGGCGACGTGGCGGCCGCATCGCCCATCAGCGAAATCTTCTCGCTGCTGTCGGCGCCGCCCACCTTTTTGACGCCGGCCGACGAAGACCTCGTGCGTTTCTTCGTGGCCATGCGCAGCGGGCAGAATTCGCAGACGGGCAGCGCCACCGAGCCGAAAGGCAAGGTGGGCGCCGCCCTGCTGAAAATGCTGGCCGAGCAGGACAAGCTGCTGTGGGCCAATTCCTGGGCCGACGTCGGCAATGGCCTCGTGTATCCGCTGAAGGAAGGTCCCGTGCGCCCGGCGCGCCTGTTCTGGCGCGACGAGGGCAAAACCATGCGCCTGGGCTGGCAAGTGGACCCGCCGGAGGGTGCCAAGCACCATGGCGCCGACCAGATCGACTACATGCTGCCCACCGATCCGCCGTGGTACATCGACAACCTGTCGTGCGGCGTGCTGGAACTGAACCAGGGCGGCTCCGACATTTCGCTGGCCGACTTGCAGGCGCTGGTGGCGCAGGCGCCGCCCTTGAATGCCAACGACAAGGTGCGCGTGTCGCAATTGCTGCTGGCACAGGGCTTGCAGCATTTGATGCCGCTGCCGCAACCGTTGCCGCAGCGCTTGCGCAAGGATGTGCCGGCGCAACCGGTGTTGCTGATGGACAGCGCCCTGCTGGCCGACGGCAGCATCCAGCGCTGGGTGGATTTTGCCGTATTGTCCTACGACTACGATGGCGAACGCGTCTCGTTCGACCCGTCGCAGCGCGTGGTGCGGCAAGTGGGCGATGTGACGGAAATTATCCAGAGAAACACGGTCGATGAGGCGCGCGCGCTGGCGACCCTGGCCGAGCTGCAATTCAAGAAGCCCGGCTCGGCCCCCTTGAGCGGCTTGAAGGGCGCCCTGGTGCTGCCATCCCAGGCGGAATGGCTGCGCTTTGCCGAGTCCGGCATCGATACCTTGCTGGACCAGGGCTGGATCGTGGAAAAGACGGCCAAGTACCGCTACGACGTCAGCGACGTGGACGACTGGTATGCGGATATCGATGACCAGGACCCGGACAGCGGCAATGCCTGGTTCGAGCTGGAACTGGGCATCGTCGTCAACCACGAGCGCGTGCCGCTGCTGCCCGTGCTGGTGCAGCTGATCCGCAACGCGCCCAACGATTTCAACCCGAAAGTCATCGAAGCGCATGCCGAGGATGACCAGATGCTGGCGACCTTGCCCGATGGCACGCGCGTGGCGCTGCCGTGGGGCCGCGTGCGTCCGATCCTCAATACGCTGGGGGAACTCTACTTCAGCGACAAGATCAAACGAACCGTGCGCATGTCGACCCTGGACGCGGCGCGTCTGGAAGAGCTGGCGCGCGGGCTGGAGTTGCGCTGGACGGGCGGCGAGCAGCTGCGCGCCATGGGCCGTAAGCTGAGCCAGTTCGGCGCCGTGCAAAAAGTGGCGGCGCCCGCCGGGCTGCAAGCCACCTTGCGCGATTACCAGGCCGATGGCCTGGCATGGATGCAATTCCTGCGCGACCATGACCTGGCGGGCATTTTGGCCGATGACATGGGTCTCGGCAAGACGGTGCAGACCCTGGCGCATATCCTGGTGGAAAAAGAGGCGGGCCGTCTCACGCATCCGGCGCTGGTGATTGCACCGACGAGTTTGATGGGCAACTGGCAGGACGAGGCGGCCAAGTTCGCGCCCAGCCTGAAAGTGCTGCTGCTGCAAGGCAAGGACCGCGCGCAGCAATTCGACCAGATCGACCAATGCGACCTGGTGCTGACGACGTATGCGCTGTTGCCGCGCGACGAGGAAACCCTGCGCGAGCACGATTTCCACCTCGTCATCCTCGACGAATCGCACTACATCAAGAATACGCGCAGCAAGGCGGCGCAAAGCGCGGGCCTGCTGCGCGCGCGCCACCGCCTGTGCCTGTCCGGCACGCCGCTGGAAAACCATCTGGGTGAATTGTGGTCGCAATTCCACTTCCTGCTGCCGGGCTTGCTGGGCGACGAGAAGACCTTCAATACGCAGTTCCGCCACCCGATCGAGCGCCAGGACGACCCGCTGCGCCGCATGCTCTTGAACCGCCGCATCAAGCCGTTCCTGCTGCGCCGCACGAAGGACAATGTGGCCAAAGAGCTGCCGCCGAAGACGGAGATGGTGCGCAAGGTGGAACTGACGGGACCGCAGCGCGACCTGTATGAAACCGTGCGTCTTGCGATGGATCAAAAGGTGCGCGAAGAAATCGACAAGAAGGGCGTGGCGCGCAGCCAGATCGTCATCCTCGAAGCGCTGCTGAAACTGCGCCAGGTGTGCTGCGATCCGCGCCTGGTGAAGTCCCTGCCGGCGAAAAAACAGTCGGCCGGTTCGGCCAAGCTGGCCGACCTGATGCAGATGGTGGAAGACTTGCTCGACGAGGGGCGCAAGATCCTCGTCTTCTCGCAATTTACCAGCATGCTGGAATTGATCGAGGAAGAACTGGAATCGCGCGACATTCCGTATGCACTGCTGACGGGCGAGACGAAGGACCGCGGCGCGCAAGTGGCGGCCTTCCAGCAGGGCGCCGTGCCCATCTTCCTGATCAGCCTGAAAGCGGGCGGCGTGGGCCTGAACCTGACGGCCGCCGACACGGTGATCCACTACGATCCGTGGTGGAATCCGGCGGCGGAAAACCAGGCCACCGACCGCGCCTGGCGCATCGGCCAGGACAAGCCCGTGTTCGTCTACAAATTGATTGCGAAGGGCACGCTGGAAGAAAAAATCCAGCTGCTGCAGCAAAAGAAATCGGAACTGGCGCAATCGATCCTGGCCGAAGGCGAATCGCAAAAGATGGCCCTCACGCAGGAAGACTTGCAGCAGATTTTCGCCCCGCTGGAAGAATAAAGGGCGCTGCACGCTCTATACTTGGCGATTATTTCTTGCCAGGTATACAGCATGCAGCCCTTCCTGCCCGTCCTTTTATTATTGCTTGCCGGCGCCGTCCTCATGGCGCTGCGTTTCATCCAGCTGCGCCGCGCCCTGCTGCGCGCGCGCGCCGGCGAAGCGACGTTCCGCCTGCTGCTGGACCACGGCCGCGACGCCGCTTTCCTGCTCGATGCCACCACCCTCGAATTGCGCTACATCAGTCCTGCCGCGCAGCGCCTGACGGGCCATGACGCGTCCGCGTTGCAGGCCCACGCGGCGCGCCTGGCGGCCGACGTGCCGGCCCGCTTGCAGCGCTGGCGCGATGGCGACGCCAGCCGCCTGACCCTGCTGCGCGAAGTGGAATTGCCGCATGCGGACGGCCAACTGCTGGCGCTGGAAATCCAGTCCACCATCGTGCACGCGGCGGCGGGGCGGGGCGTGGCCCTGGTGGGCACGGTGCGCGACGTCACCGCGGACCAGGCGCGGGAAGCGGAGCGGGAGCAGGAGCAAAAACGTTTCGCCTCCATGCTGTCGCACGAATTCCGCACCCCGCTGG
>CAUSDR010000145.1:0-12288 GCA_963530105.1 uncultured Janthinobacterium sp. | reverse complement strand
TGTGGCATCGCGGCATATCACGCCACTTTATATTGATGATGATAGAAATTTCAATCCGTGATAATGAGGCGCCATCAGGGTTTCAAGCCGTGCGGCGCGACGCCGAGGGTAAAAATTCTCCCAGCCACACCAGCAGGGCCAGGCCCGGAAAAGCCATGCCCGTCAGCAAGGTCGCCTGCCAGCCATGGCTGGCATACACCCAGGCGCCGACGGCCGAGCCGGCCGCGCCGCCGGCAAAGAACAGCGCAAAATACAGGCCGTTCAGGCGGCCCCGCACTTCCGCGCCCAGGCTGAAGATGGCGCGCTGGCCCAGCACCAGGTTCGCCGCCACGCCCATGTCGAGCACGATGGACGCCACCACCAGCAAGCCCAGCGCCACGTGTTTCGATGCCGGCGCCAGCATCGGCAAGGCGAACGCGACGATGCCCAGCGCCAGCGCGGCGGCCGTGGCCGGCAAGGTATGGCCCCCATCGGCCAGGCGGCCGGCGATCGGCGACGCGACGGCGCCGGCCATGCCCACCAGGGCGAAGATGGCGATGCCCGTTTGCGACAGGCCGAAGGCGGGACTGGCCAGCACCAGCGGCGTGACGGTCCAGAACAGGCTGAAGGCGCCGAACAGGCCCGCGTGATAGGCGGCGCGGCGGCGCAGCACGGGCGTGCCCAGCAGCAAGTGCCACAGCGACGCCATCAGGGCCGGATAGCGCATGCTGGAAACGGGCTGGCGCACGGGCAAGGCGCGGCGCAGCACGGCGGCCAGCGCCAGCATCAGCACGGCGGCGCCGCCAAACACCACGTGCCAGCTGGCGTGGGCCGCCACCAGCGACGCCACGGGACGGGCCAGCATGATGCCCAGCAACAAGCCGCTGACCACCTTGCCCACCGTCCGCCCCCGCGTCGCTTCCTGCGACAGGTGGGCGGCGAATGGCACGATCACTTGCGCCGCCACGGAACCGAGGCCGATCGCCAGCGCGGCGGCCAGGAAGACCACGGCGCCCGTGGACAGGGCCGCCGCCAGCAGGGCCACGGCCGTGACCAGCAGGGCCGTGATGATCAGGCGGCGGTTTTCCAGCAAGTCGCCCAAGGGCACGACAAACAGCAGTCCCAGGGTATAGCCCACCTGCGTCAGGGTGACGATCAGCCCGGCCGCCTTGGCCGACAGGCCCGTCGATGCGCTGATGGGCCCGACGAGGGTTTGCGCGTAGTACAGGTTGGCGACGATGAGGCCGGAAGCGATGGCCAGCAGCAGCACCATGCCGGGCGCAATGTCGGGGGGCGCGGATGGCGCTGCGCGGGTAGAGGCCTTGTTCATGTTATTTCCTCGGTTCGTTAGGGATGTGGCCATTCTAGGCAATGCTGCGGCAAAGATAATTAGGGCATAATCACCCTATATTTTTCACATAAAATGAACAATCCTTCAGGACACTTCTCCCATGGACAAGATCAAGGCCATGCAGACCTTCGTGCGCATCGTCGAGGCGAACAGCTTTTCCAAGGCGGCCGAGACCTTGAATCTGCCGCGCGCCGCATTGACGGCCACCCTGCAAAAGCTGGAAGCCTACCTGGGCACGCAATTGCTGCAACGAACCACGCGCCGATTGTCGCTGACGCCGGAAGGAGCCGATTACTTTCGCCACTGCAACGATATCCTGCGCGCCGTGGAGACAGCGGAACTGGCGTTCCGGGGGCCGGAAGCGCAAAAACCGCGCGGCTTGCTGCGCATCAACCTGCCCAACACCGTGGGCCGGCGCCTCGTCATTCCCCATATCGCGCACTTTCATGCCGCCTGGCCGGACGTGCAATTGCAGCTGAGCCTGACGGACCGCCTGGTTGACCTGACACAGGAAGGCATCGATTGCGCCTTGCGCGTGGGCGACTTGCAGGATTCCGCCTTCATCGGCAGGCAGATCGGGCAGATGCGCTTCGCCACATGCGCCGCACCCGCCTACCTGGCGCGGCACGGCACGCCGCACACGCTGGCCGACCTGGCTGCGCACCGGGGCATCATGCATTATTCCGGCCGCACGGGGCGCGCCTTCGACTGGGATTTTTTTCAGGACCATGCAGTGGTGCGCGTGCAGATGGCCGGCCCCATCGCCGTCAACGACGCGGACGCCAGCGTCGATTGCGCGCTGCAGGGGCTGGGACTGGCGCAGCTGGCGCTGTACCAGGTACGCGAGCACCTCGACAGCGGCGCCCTGGTGGCCGTGCTGCCCGCCTGCCCGCCCACGCCGATGCCCATGTCCCTGCTGACGCCGCAAGGCCGTCTGGCCACGCCCAAGGTGCAGGCGTTTGCCGGCTGGCTCACGGCCCTGCTGGCCGCGCAGCCCGACGTGCAATGGCCGCCGCACCGAAGCTGAGGCAAAAAAAAAGCCCGCTGCGAGAGCGGGCTGAATCTATTTTCTTGGAGGAGAATAGAGGAGACAAGTGAATTATGCTGCATCGCGGCATATCATGCCAATTGATTGTTGGAATAATAGAAATACAGCAAACAGATAACTGCGCATGACCGGCCAGGAAATAAAACCGCGGGGGCCGGCCCGCGTGGGGCCGCCCCCGGCTCTTGCCCAAGGCAAGTATCTGCCCGCCTGTTACTTCGCCGTTGCCGCTACCGGCGCCGCCTTGGTGTCCGCGCCATAGGGCAGCACTTTCGCCGCCAGGCGGGTATCGGCCTTGATCAGCCCCACCTCGTCGGCCAGGATGCGCGCCGCTTCGTTCAGCAGCACGTCCTTGGCGCTCTTCGCGGCCGTTTCAGCATCGAGCTCGGCGCTCAGGGCGCGCTCGTCGCCCTGCAAGCCGTCATCGGTGCGCAGGGCGCCCTTCACGGCGGCGATCTGCTTGGCCGTCTTGCTGGCCGCCTTCGCGCCCTTCAGCACATCTTTCGGATCCGGAATCACCACCAGGTCGTCGGATGGATTGGAAATCTGCGCGATCAGGCGTTTTTCACGGGCCTTGGCGCGCGCTTCCTGGGCATCGCGCTCCTTGCGGCGCACGGCTTCATTGAGCGAGATCTGGTTTTCCTTGCGCTGCTTGACGACCAGGGCAATGTCATCCTGCAGGTACTGGAAATCCTTGTCCTTGGCCACGCGCGCTTCATGCTTCTTGTCCAGCAGCGGCACGATATCCTTCAGGTCGCCCGTCGGCATGTACTGCGCCGGCTTGATGGCCACCCATGGCAAGGCATTGTCGTAGCTCGACTCGCCAAAGTTTTCCGTATCCGACATGGCTGGCAGCTTGATGTCCGGCGTGACGCCGCGCAATTGCGTGGTGCCGCCATTGATGCGGAAAAATTGCGCGATCGTCATTTTCAGCTCGCCGAAACGGGCCTTTTCGCTGCCGCCAAAACGGTCGAGGTTAAACAGGGTTTGCACGGTTCCCTTGCCGAAGCTGCCTTCGCCGATGATGACGCCACGGCCGTAATCCTGCACGGCAGCGGCGAAAATCTCGGAAGCGGAAGCGGAGCCGCGGTTGATCAGCACGCCCATCGGACCATCCCAAGCCAGGCCGGCGTTGGTATCGCTCTCGACATCGACCTTGCCTTCGGCATTGCGCTGCATCACCACGGGGCCCTTGTCGATGAACAAGCCCGTCAGTTCGACGGCTTCGGTCAGCGAACCGCCGCCGTTGTTGCGCAAGTCGATGAGGACATTGTCAACTTTGTCCTTTTTCAATTCGCCCAGCAAACGGTTCACGTCGCGCGTGGCGCTCTTGAAATCCTTGTCGCCGCGGCGGCGCGCTTCGAAATCCTGGTAGAAGGTCGGCAGGGCAATGACGCCGATGCGGCGCTTGACGCCGTTGTCGCGCACTTCGATGATGGATTTCTTCGCCGCCTGCTCTTCCATGCTGATTTTCTTGCGCACCAGCGGCAGGATCACGTGCTTGGCATCCGGACCGGCGTCGGCCGGCAGGATGTCCAGGCGCACGGTGGAATCCTTGGCGCCGCGAATCAGCTGCACGACGTCGTCGATGCGCCAGCCCAGCACTTCGGTGATGGGGCCGCTTTCGCCCTGCCCCACGCCGACGATGCGGTCGCCCACTTTCAGCTTGCCCGACAAGCCGGCCGGGCTGCCCGGCACGACTTCGCGCACTACCGTGTATTCGTCGCGCGTCTGCAGCACGGCGCCGATGCCTTCCAGCGACAGGCGCATGGCGATGTCGAAGTTTTCCGAGGCGCGCGGGCCCAGGTAATTGGTATGCGGCTCGATCGACATGGCATACGCATTCATGAAGATCTGGAACACGTCCTCGCTGTTGAGCTTGCGCGAACGCGTGGTGTAGCTTTCATAGCGCTTGTCCAGCGTTTCACGGATGGCCTTGTCATCCTTGCCCGCCAGTTTCAAACGCAGCCAGTCGTTCTTGACGCGCTTACGCCACAGGTCGCGCACTTCGTCGTCGTTCTTCGGCCAGGCCGCCTTTTCGCGGTCGAGCTGGTAGCTCTCGTCGACGGTGAAATCGAACTTGGTTTTCAGCAATTCACGCGCATACGCCATGCGCTCGTCGAAACGCTGCTGGTACAGATTGTAGATGGCGAACGGCGCCGTCAGGTCTTCATTGATGATGGCGTCGTCGAGCTTGGTGCGCAGCGGCGCGAAACGGTCGATGTCGGCCTGCACGAAGAACAGCTTTTCCGCGTCCAGCGACTTGAAGTAGCGGTCAAAGATCTTTTCCGACATGGCATCGTCGAGCGGCATGGCCTTGTAATGGACGCGCGTCAATACGCGCGATGCCCACAGGGCGGCCTGCGTTTGCTGGGCCAGCGGCTTCATGGGGGGCGGAGGAGCGGCGCTCTTGTCCGTCTGGGCTGCGCCAGCTTGGGCTGACAGGGCAAGCGCCAGGGTGACCAGCATCATTTGCTTCTTCATCGGCTTCTCCGAAAATTAGTTAAATCAATTCCAGGCGGCGCGAACAACGCTGCGCCAGCCAGCAAGACAGTAAGGGGAATACGCGACTGGTCTGCATATTATTCTACAGGATACGGGCAAGCAGTCTCCCATGGAATATCAGTTTCTTCCCGGAAGCTTAAACGCGGATTAAGGATGGCGTTTCATTCATTACAAAGTGAAACATCCGTGAGCAATTGTGGCCTGGCCACGCAGTCAATGAAAACGCAACTCGCCAAATGACCAAAAGTCAATGCCCCACTTTGCCAATCCTTGATGCAGATGATGTTTTTATGCGAAATAATCATTCTTGCGGGAAACACTTAGTAACAAAACGCAAGCGACATGCTATCATCGCGCCCTGAAATTCAGCCTGCCTGCCGTGCCCGCACCCAGGCGCCACGCCAGCACGCCGCCGTTTCAAGCACATTCCCCGCCAGATCCCCTCCCCGCGTGTCATGTCATGACCAGGAATGGCCGAGCTGATCACCCTTTGCCAGACTCATTAACCGATATGCCTACAATTTCGTTCTCCCCCCGCCACTGGAGTGTCGGCGGCAAGATCACCATTTTCACGTTTGCCCTCGTCAGCCTGATCCTTGCCAGCCTGACGGCGCTGATCAGCATCGCCACCACGCGCGTGCTGGAGCAGCGCGCCGAAGCGGCCGTGACCAGCGAACTCAACAGCGTTATGACGACGACGCAAGTGTTTCATACGGCCATGGTCAACGAGGCGGCCAGCTTTGCGCGCCTGTTCGCGGCCGAATTTCCCGGCCCGTTCACGGTCGACACGGACGCCATGGTGGCCGTGGCCGGCAAGGCCACGCCGGCCCTGGCCAACGGCGGCAAGGTGCTCAACCTCGACACCGCCCTGGTCGACCGCTACACGGCGCAGACGGGCGTGATCGCCACCATCTTTGCCGCCAATGGCGATGAATTCGTGCGCATCAGCACCTCGCTGAAAAAACAGGATGGCGAACGGGCCGTCGGCACCCAGCTCGACCACAGCCACCCCAGCTACGCCCCGCTGCGCGCGGGCCAGCGCTTCGTCGGCATGGCCACCTTGTTTGGCAAGCAATACATCACCCAATACGATCCCGTGCGCGACGCCGCCGGCAAGGTGGTGGGCGTGCTGTTCATTGGCCTGGACATCAGCAAGAATCTGGCCATGCTGAAAGAGAAGATTCGCCAGGTCAAGATCGGCCAGACGGGCTACATTTATATCGTCGATACGGCGCCAGGCGCCAATTACGGCCACCTGGTGCTGCACCCGAACAGCGAAGGCAAGAGCGCGCTCGACTTCAAGGCCAGCGATGGCCGCCTGTTCATCCAGGACATGCTGGCGCAAAAGAATGGCGCCATGCGCTACACGTGGGCGGCGCCGGGCGAAACGGGCGCCAGCGCGCGCGAAAAGCAGCTGTACTACCGCCAGTTCAAGGAGTGGCAATGGGTCATCGCGGGCGGCACCTTCACGGACGAAATCACGCTGGAAGCGCGCCAGCTGCGCAACCAGCTGGCCATTTCCGGCTTCGTGGCCCTGCTCGTCTTCGCCCTGCTGCTGTACTGGCTGGTACGCACCCTCGTGTCGCGCCCGCTGGCCACCGCCGAGGCGGCCGCCGCGCAAATCGCCGCCGGCGACCTGACGGTGCACCTGGAGTCGGACAGCCTGGATGAAATCGGCCGCCTGCTGCGCGCCATGAACCGCATCAGCGACAACCTGTCGCAAGTGGTCAGCCAGGTGCGCGACAGCGCGGGGCAGATTGCCACGGCATCCGGTGAAATTGCCAGCGGCAACCTGGATCTGTCCAGCCGCACGGAAGAGCAAGCCAGTTCGCTGGAAGAAACGGCCGCCTCGATGGAAGAACTCAGCTCCACCGTGCGCCAGAACGTCGATCACGCGCAGCAAGCCAGCCGGCTGGCGCATGAATCGTCGAGCTTGGCGGCCACAGGCGGCGCGGCCGTGACGCAGGTGGCCAGCACCATGGACGCCATCCGCAGCGCATCGGGCAAGATCGCCGACATCATCGGCGTCATCGACGGCATCGCCTTCCAGACCAACATCCTGGCCTTGAACGCGGCCGTGGAAGCGGCCCGCGCGGGCGAACAGGGCCGCGGCTTCGCCGTCGTCGCCACGGAAGTGCGCACCCTGGCGCAGCGCTCGACGGCGGCGGCGAAAGACATCAAGGATTTGATCCAGGCGTCCGCCAGCACGGTGGACCTGGGCCACGCGCAGGTGAGCCAGGCCAGCGCCACCATGGACACGGTGGTGGCCAGCGTGCAGCAGGTGAGCGGCATCATGGCCGAAATCGCGCAGGCTAGCGAAGAGCAGCGCAGCGGCATCGAGCAAGTCAACCAGGCCATCGCGCAGATGGACCAGGTGACGCAGCAGAATGCGGCCCTGGTGGAAGAAGCGGCCGCGGCCGCCGACGCCCTGCAGGAACAGGCGCACGAGCTAACCCAGGTGGTGGGCGTGTTCAAGCTGTAAAGGGTGGCGGGTGCTAAGATGGCGCACACCCACTGCGCCAGGAGACCCCATGCATGACGACTACGTGTTGATCGCCCGCCTGATGATCCCCACGGACGCGCACGTGATCCGTGGCTGCCTGGCCGCCGCCGGCATCGACGTGCTGCTGACGGACGACCAGCACATGCAGGCCGACATGCTGCTGGCGGCCGCCATCGGCGGCGCCCGCGTGATGGTGCGCGCACACGACGTGGCGCGCGCGCATGACATCCTGGCCGCCTTCGAGCGGGGCGACCTGGCATTGTCGGACGATGCCGACGTGGGTTTGCCCGTCGCCGAATAATTTACGAGCAGATTTACGAGTAAAAACAGCGCCCGCAGGCCTGGCGGTAGCTTTCGTTGCCGCCAATACTGATCTGCTCGCCTTCCTTGATGCGGCGGCCCTGCTCGTCCACGCGGATGTTCATCGTGGCTTTCTTGCCGCAGGTACAGATATTCTTCAATTCCTCGATATCGTCCGCCAGCGCCAGCAGATAGGCCGAGCCGGGGAACGGTTCGCCCTTGAAATCCGTGCGCAAGCCGTAGCAGATGACGGGCACGCCCTTCACCTGCGCCAGCTGGTGCAGCTGCTGCACTTGCGCCGTGCTGAGAAATTGCGCCTCGTCCACCAGCAGACAGGCTACCTGGGGAATCTCATCGAGGAAATTCGTGTCCGCATGGAAAATATCGACCTGGCGCTGCGGGCCCAGGCGCGACGTGACCCTGCCCACGCCATAGCGGCTGTCGATGGCGGCCGTGTACAGGCGCACCTGCTGGCCCTGCTCTTCATAATTGTGCGCGACTTGCAACAAGGCCGTCGATTTGCCCGCGTTCATCGCGGAATACCGGAAATAAAGTTTTGCCACTGCCGCCTGCCCTGTCTGAGTAATTTTCAATACTATTTAGTATCTTTTGAAGGCGTGATTATAAATCGCAATGCGGACCTTGCGGCAGCTTAATAGTCGCCCCATTGCCGAGGCAAGGCGGCGCAAAACGGCGCATACTGGGATGATGCAAGCCGCCCGCCATGCCGCCCGCCATATGCGAAAGCCGCATATGCAAGCATTAAAACATTCGTTCGCAGCCCATGCCCGCCAGCCTACACTCCGGCCTTTTGCACGGAAAGCGGCTCGGGACACAATCCGGAGCGGCTGTTTCGCTGACAGGAGCCACCATGAATGACCGAATGCCCACCCCACCCTCGCCGCCGGCGCTATACAAGCTGATCGGCAATACCCCACTGGTCGAAGTGACCAGGCTCGACACGGGCCTGTGCCAGCTGTTCCTGAAACTGGAATCGCAGAATCCGGGCGGTTCCATCAAGGACCGCATCGGCCTGTCCATCATCGAAGCGGCCGAAGCCGACGGCCGCTTGCAGCCAGGCGGCACCATCATCGAGGCGACGGCCGGCAACACCGGCATCGGCCTGGCGCTGGTGGGCCGCATCAAGGGCTACCGCGTGATTCTCGTCGTGCCCGACAAGATGTCGACGGAAAAAGTGCTGCACCTGAAAGCCCTGGGCGCCGATGTGCGCACCACGCGCTCCGACGTCGGCAAGGGCCATCCCGAGTATTACCAGGATTACGCGGCGCGCCTGGCGCGCGAACTGCCGGGCGCCTTCTTCGCCGACCAGTTCAACAATCCCGCCAATCCGCTGGCCCACGAAACCACCACCGGCCCGGAAATCTGGGAGCAAAGCGGCCATGACGTCGATGCCATCGTCGTCGGCGTCGGCTCGTCCGGCACTCTGACGGGCCTGACGCGCTACTTCCGCAAGGCGCAGCCGAAGCTGGAATTCGTGCTGGCCGACCCGCAAGGCTCCATCCTCACCGAATATATCGAATCGGGCAAGGTGTCCGACACGAGCGGCTCGTGGGCCGTGGAAGGCATCGGCGAAGATTTCATCCCCTCGATCGCCGACATGGACAGCGTGGGCCGCGCCTACACCATCAGCGACCAGGAAAGTTTTGACTCCGCGCGCGCCCTGCTGCTGGCCGAAGGCATCCTGGGCGGCTCGTCCACGGGCACCCTGCTGGCCGCCGCCCTCAAATACTGCCGCGAACAGACGACGCCCAAGCGCGTCGTCACCTTCGTGTGCGACACGGGCACGCGCTACCTGTCGAAGGTCTACAACGACGGCTGGATGCGCGACCAGGGTTTGTTGCAGCGCGCCTTGTCCGGCGACTTGCGCGACCTGATCGGACGCCGCTACGACGAAGGCGACGTGGTCAGCGTGGCCCCCGGCGATACCCTGCTGACGGCCTTCAACCGCATGCGTGCCAGCGACCTGGCGCAGCTGCCCGTCATCGACGGTGGCCAGCTGGTGGGCATCATCGACGAATCGGACCTGCTGCTGCACGTCTCCGGCGACGCCGCGCATTTCGCCGGCCTGGTGGGCGCCACCATGACGACGCAGCTGGAAACGCTGGCGCCGTCCAGCGGCTTGCCGGCCCTGCGCGCCACCCTGGACCGGGGCTTGACGGCCGTCGTCGCCGACGACAGCGCCTTCTATGGCCTGATCACCCGCTTCGACCTTCTCAACCACTTACGCAGGACACTATCTTGAACCAGGAAACCACCCGCAAGAGCCGCCTCGCCACGCGCGTCATCCACGCCGGCCAGTCGCCCGACCCGTCGACGGGCGCCATCATGCCGCCCATTTACGCCACCTCCACCTTCGTGCAGGAGAGTCCCGGCGTGCACAAGGGACTCGATTACGGCCGCTCGCACAATCCCACGCGCTGGGCGCTGGAGCGCTGCGTGGCCGACCTGGAAGGCGGCAGCGCGGCCTTCGCGTTTGCCTCGGGTTTGGCCGCCATTTCCTCCGTGCTGGAATTGCTGGATGCGGGCAGCCATATCGTCGCCGGCGACGACATGTACGGCGGCACCTACCGCCTGTTCGAGCGCGTGCGGCGCCGCTCGGCCGGCCATGAATTCACGTACGTGGACTTGACGAAGCCGGAAAACCTGCTGGCCGCGCTGCGTCCGGAAACGAAGATGGTGTGGGTGGAAACGCCGACCAATCCCATGCTGAAGCTGGCCGACCTGCGGGCGATTGCCGACATCTGCCGCGAACGGGGCATCATCGCCGTGGCCGACAATACGTTTGCCAGCCCGCTGGTGCAGCGTCCGTTGGAGCATGGCTTCGACATCGTCGTGCATTCGACCACCAAGTACTTGAACGGCCACTCGGACATCATCGGCGGCATCGCCATCGTCGGCGCGGAAGAACGCCAGGCGGAATGGCGCGAGCAGCTGGGCTTTTTGCAAAACTCGGTGGGCGCGATTGCCGGGCCGTTCGACAGCTTCCTGGCCTTGCGCGGCGTCAAAACCCTGGCCATCCGCATGCAGCGCCATTGCGAAAGCGCCCTGGCGCTGGCGCAGTGGCTGGAGCAGCAAAAGGAAGTGCGCAAGGTGTTTTATCCGGGCCTGGCGTCGCACCCGCAGCACGCGCTGGCGCGGCGCCAGATGGACGGTTTCGGCGGCATCATCTCGATCGACCTGGATACGGATCTGGCGGGCGCGCGGCGTTTTCTCGAACGCTGCGAGGTGTTCGCGCTGGCCGAAAGCCTGGGCGGCGTGGAAAGCCTGATCGAGCACCCGGCCCTGATGACGCATGCCAGCATCCCGGCCGAGCAGCGGGCAAAGCTGGGCATCGGCGACGGCTTGATCCGCCTGTCCGTGGGCATCGAGGATATCGAGGATTTGCGCCACGACCTGCGCACGGCGCTGGACGCGATTTGATATTTCCAATCAACCCAGGACCAGAACGACCGGGGTCGTACCCTGAGGGTACGACCCCGGCTCTTGCTGCGGGTTTCCTCACTCCCCCGGCCGGTACCTGCGCTCCAGGTGCCGGGCCACGTCCTCGGGATAAAACAGCACGTCCTTGAATTCGCCGCGCGCATACATGGCCGCCTGGTCGTTGAAGTGCGGCGAGCGCGGGTCGCCGCTCTGGCCGCCCGCCAAAATGCTCTTGGCCTTGATGCGTGGGCCAAATTCCACGGCGGCGACAAAGCTGTTGCCACGCTCACCATAAATACGGCGGGTTGTGCTCTTGCTGCTCTGGCCATACGCGGCCAGCGCGCCCCAGTTGCCGGAAGCGTAAGGCACGGGCAGGCTGGGCTGCGCATCGTCGAATGGCTGCACGCCATCTCCCGTCAGGCGCTGGAAGCGGTTGATCTCGCCCCATGGCGTTTGCCAGTGGCCGAAATCGCGCTGCAGCTTGTCGGCCGCCGTCGCCAGCGCGGCCAGGCGCTGCGCCGCGCCGACCTGGCCGGTGGCCATGAAGTCGACCACGGGCACGCCATGCTCCCTCGCCTGTCTGCCCGCCAGCTCGGCCAGTTCCTGGCCCCAGAACACGGCCAGCGACGTCGCGGTCGAATCCAGCGCATAACGCCAGTCCCAGGCCCGCAGCAGCGCGATTTTTTCCGCCAGCGCGCGCTTTTGCGCGGATGCCGCCGGCAGCGCATCCCAGGCCGCGAACAGCGGCGGCAGCAGGGATTCGAACGCCGTCAGTTCGCTGTCATACGAGGCGGCGATCAGGCTGTCCAGGGTAAACCCCGTCTTGTTCTGGAACACCTTGACGGCATGCAGGCCGCGCGCATTTTCGCCATACACGGACATGTAGGCGGGATAGTCCTGCTGGCGCGGGCTGCTGGCGCCGGCCGCCGAATACGGCCAGTTGTTCGTGTTCTGGATCCAGCCATTCTTCGGATTGAACAGGGTGATGGTTTGTGCCACCGTGTGCAGCCCTTGCCATTCCGTGGCCGGGTCGCTGCCGTCGACGGGCTGCTTCCAGTTGAAGCGCGGGTCGCGCACGGGGATGAAATTACCGTGGAAATAGGCGATATTGCCATCCGCATCCGCGTACACGGTATTGTTCGAGGAATTCGTGCGCAATTCCAT
>CAUSDR010000144.1:0-12288 GCA_963530105.1 uncultured Janthinobacterium sp. | reverse complement strand
ACCTGCGGATTAACAGTCCGTCGCTCTACCAACTGAGCTATCAGGGAAAAGAGGCAATATTATATGTCGCTTGTTCCGCATTTGCAAGACTGATGCCACGCCTTGCCGAACACGGCCTTTGCAGACCTTTTATTGCCATCCGCGCCACACTTGCATGCAGCGCCGAAGAAGCAAGATCTTAAAGCACTTTGGCGATCGCGTCAATGACGATGTCGATATTGCGCGAATTCAATGCTGCCACGCAGATACGGCCCGTGTCGACGGCGTAGATCGACTGCTCGCGCAGGGACGCCACCTGCTCCTTGGTGAGACCGGAGTACGAGAACATGCCGATCTGCTGGCGCACGAATTCGAAATCGTGGCCTGGCGCCTTGGCTTTCAGCTTTTCCACGAAGGCATTGCGCATTTCGCGGATGCGCACGCGCATGCCGGCCAGTTCTTCTTCCCACAGCTGGCGCAGCTCCGGCGTGGCCAGCACGGTGGCGACCACCTTGCCGCCGTGCACTGGCGGGTTCGAGTAGTTGGTGCGCACCACGCGCTTCAGTTGCGACAGCAAACGGGCCGCTTCGTCGGCGCTGGCGGCGACGACGCTGAGGGCGCCCACGCGCTCGCCGTACAGCGAGAACGATTTCGAGAACGAGTTCGACACCAGCAGCGGGCCGCCCGCGTCGGCGAAGCGGCGCACCACGGCGCCGTCTTCGGCGATGCCGTTGGCGAAGCCTTGATACGCCATGTCCAGGAACGGCACCAGGCCGCGCGAGGTCACCACGCTGATGATCTGATCCCACTGGGCCACGCTCAGGTCGGCGCCGGTCGGGTTGTGGCAGCAGGCGTGCAGCACGACGATGGAGCCGGCTGGCATGGCGTTCAGGCTGGC
Source organism: uncultured Janthinobacterium sp. (assembly GCA_963530105.1). Taxonomy (GTDB): domain Bacteria; phylum Pseudomonadota; class Gammaproteobacteria; order Burkholderiales; family Burkholderiaceae_D; genus Janthinobacterium. Next base: position 11,411 of record CAUSDR010000144.1, on the reverse strand, counting down.
CAGCATGCCGTCGAAGTTCACGCCATGGGTGGCGGCATCGTAATAGGTGTAGTTATTCACGACGAAACCGGCGTTTTCAAACAGCGCGCGGTGGTTTTCCCAGCTCGGATCGCTGATGTAGACTTGCGCGCCCGGCGCGAAGCGCTGCAGGAAGTCGGCGCCGATCTTCAATGCGCCCGTGCCGCCGATGGCTTGCACGGTCACGGCGCGGCGCTCTTGAATTACGGCGCTATCGGCGCCAAATACGAGTTCTTGCACGGCCTTGTCGTAGGCGGCGAGGCCTTCGATTGGCAGGTAGGTGCGTGGGGCGGCCTGTTCGATCAGGATGGCTTCCGCCTTGCGTACGCAAGCTAACAGAGGCACTTTACCGTTGTCGTCATAATAGACGCCAACGCCCAGATTGATTTTGGCGGGATTCTGGTCCGCGTTAAATGCTTCGGTGATGCCCAGGATCGGGTCGCGTGGGGCCATCTCGATGGCGCTAAACAGACTGGCAGAAACAGTTGGGTTCGTCATGATAAGATTGGATTCGATTGGAAGCAGGTTCACAGCGGAGTTGTAGACAGCGCCCCGAATACAACGCCAGGGCCGCCAGCAGAGCACTATTCTAACAAAGGTCTGATTCACATGCCCGAATTATCTACCGCCAGCGAGGCGGAAAGCGCAATTATCTCTTTCCCGGACTCCCCCTTCAAGCTGCACCAGCCCTTCCCTCCGGCCGGTGACCAGCCGACGGCGATCGCGCAATTATCCGAAGGCATCGCCGATGGCCTGGCCTTCCAGACCCTGCTGGGCGTGACCGGCTCGGGCAAGACCTATACCATGGCCAACGTCATCGCGCGCATGGGCCGCCCGGCCATCATCTTCGCCCCCAACAAGACCCTGGCGGCGCAGCTGTACAGCGAATTCCGCGACTTTTTCCCGCAGAACGCGGTCGAGTACTTCGTCAGCTACTACGATTACTACCAGCCCGAAGCCTACGTGCCGCAGCGCGACCTGTTCATCGAAAAGGATTCGTCGATCAACGAACACATCGAGCAGATGCGCCTGTCGTGCACCAAGTCGCTGATGGAGCGGCGCGACGTCATCATCGTCGCCACCGTCTCGGCCATCTACGGTATCGGTAACCCGAACGAATACCACCAGATGATCCTCACCCTGCGCGTGAAGGACCGGGTCAGCCAGCGCGACGTCATCGCGCGCCTGATCCAGATGCAGTACACGCGCAACGAAGTCGACTTCGGCCGCGGCACCTTCCGCGTGCGCGGCGATACCATCGACATCTTCCCCGCCGAGCATGCGGAACTGGCCGTGCGCCTGGAAATGTTCGACGACGAAATCGAATCGATCCAGCTGTTCGACCCGCTGACGGGCCGCGTGCGGCAAAAGATCCCCCGCTTCACCGTGTACCCGGGCTCGCACTACGTGACGCCCCGCTCCACCGTGCTGCGCGCCGTGGAAACCATCAAGGACGAGCTGCGCGAACGCCTTGAGTTTTTCCGCAAGGAAAATAAACTGATCGAGGAGCAGCGGCTGGAACAGCGCACGCGCTTCGACCTGGAAATGATGGCGGAAATCGGTTTCACCAAGGGCATCGAAAACTATTCGCGCCACCTGTCCGGCGCGCTGCCGGGCGAGCCGCCGCCGACCCTGGTCGACTACCTGCCGCCCGACGCCCTGATGTTCCTCGACGAGTCGCACGTGCTGACGGGCCAGCTGAGCGCCATGTACAACGGCGACCGCTCGCGCAAGACCAACCTGGTCGACTACGGCTTCCGCCTGCCGTCCGCGCTCGACAACCGTCCCCTGAAATTCGAGGAATTCGAGCAAAAGATGCGCCAGACCGTGTTCGTCTCGGCCACGCCGGCCGAATACGAAAAGAACCATTCCGACCAGGTGGTGGAACAGGTGGTGCGTCCCACGGGCCTGGTCGACCCGCAGATCATCGTGCGCCCGGCCAGCAGCCAGGTGGACGACCTGATGTCGGAAATCGTCGAGCGCATCAAGAAGGACGAGCGCGTGCTGGTGACGACGCTGACCAAGCGCATGTCGGAGCAGTTGACGGAATACCTGGGCGACCATGGCATCAAGGTGCGTTACCTGCACAGCGATATCGAGACGGTGGAACGCGTGGAAATCCTGCGCGACCTGCGCCTGGGCACCTTCGACGTGCTGGTGGGGATCAACCTGCTGCGCGAGGGCCTGGACTTGCCGGAAGTGTCGCTGGTCGCCATCCTCGACGCCGACAAGGAAGGCTTCTTGCGCTCCGAGCGCAGCCTGATCCAGACCATCGGCCGCGCCGCGCGTAACTTGAACGGCACGGCGATCCTGTACGGCGACCGCATCACCGATTCCATGCGCCGCGCCATCGACGAGACGGAACGCCGCCGCGCCAAGCAGATCGCCTTCAATACGGCCAACAACATCATCCCGATCGGCGTGAAAAAATCGATCCGTGAAATGATCGACGGCGTCTACAGCCCGCAGGAAGCGCGCGAAACCCTGCAAGTGGCGCAGGAAACGGCCAAGTTCGAATCGATGAGCGAAAAACAGGTCAGCAAGGAAATCAAGCGCCTGGAAAAACTGATGGTCGACCACGCCAAGAACCTGGAATTCGAAAAAGCGGCACAGGTGCGCGACCAGCTGCACATCCTCAAGCAGCAGCTGTTCGGCGCCCCCGGCACCGACAATGTGGCGTCGATACTGGGCAAATAAAAACTGCTTTTCAAAGCGCCCGCACGAACGCCGTCACGGCCTCGACCAATGCGGGCGCCAGCGGCAGGTCCGGATTGCCGTACGACGGCAATTGCTGCGCCTGGTCGCCATCCACCAGCTTGAGCACATGATTCATGCCAGGCACGAGCACCAGCTTTGCATTGGGTGCGGCGGCGGCCAGTGCCTGTGCATCACCTACCGACACCTGCAGATCAGTCATCCCCTGCACTATCAGCAGCGGCATGCGCAGCGCGGCAACGGCGTCGCGCGGAGGATAGGTCAGCGACGACATCAGATATGGTTGCACCGAAGGCCGGCACAACGCCAGCAAGGCCGGCGGCACATCGGTCACCACCGCTCCCTGCCTGAGCGAGGCCAGGATGCGCTCGTTTTGCGCATACAGTTCGGGTGGCAGGCGCGGCTTCAATTGCACCCGCAGTATCTCGTCCAGCGTGCTGCTCGCGCCGGCAATCGACACGCAGGCATCGACGGGAGCCTTGGCGCATGCCACCGCCGCGATCAGCGCGCCCTCGCTGTGTCCCACCATCGCAACGCGTGAAAAGCGCGGATCGGCGCGCAATTGCCGCAGCCACGCCGTGGCGTCGTCAATATAATGGTCGAAACGCAAATCGGCCTCGCTCAGCCCCGCCGGCGCGCTGGCGGCAATGCCGCGCTTGTCATAGCGCAGCGAAGCGATACCCTGACGCGCCAGGGCGTCTGCCAGCATGCGCAGCGCATCATTGCGACCTGGAAGCATCGCACTGTTGCCATTGCGATCGGTCGGCCCGGAACCGGCATGCAGGAGCACCACCGGCACCCGGCCCTGCGCCGCTGGCAGCGCCAGCGTGCCATGCAAGACGCCGCCGCCTACCGCCAGCGTGACCTCCTGTTCACGACCATCGCCAGCGCGCGCCGACAAGTTCCACGTCAAGACCAGTATCGCCACCATCCATCGCAACATTGCGTTCTCCTTTCAGTGCATTTTCATCGTATCTTTTTCCAGCCGCTTGTAGCGCAGCAGCGAATACAGCCCCGCCAGCGGCGCCCAGGCCAGCGCCAGCGCCAGCAGCAACCAGCCGGGCACGTCCAGAGCCAGCAAACACAATCCAAGCAAGCCGCTGGCAACCATCAGCCTGGCCGCCAGCCGGTGCGTTGCGTGCCAGACACGCTCACTGGCCAGCGTCCACGGAGTGCGAATGCCCAGATAAAAATTGCGCCGCACCTTGCCCATAGGATTACCCGCCAGCACCAGCATCACGAACAGCCCGGCTGGCACCGCGCGGGCTATCGGCACGGCCATCCCGATAGCGCTGGCCAGCACCAGGCAGTAGACATAAGCCAGAAGAGCCTGCACGACGATGAAGCTGTAGTAAAACGTGGGCGCGAACGGCTGTATCTCGAAGCGGCGCGGCGACAGCGTCGGCAGTAGCAGCGCCAACACCATCATGACCGCCATCAAGCCCGGTCCCAGCAGCCATAGCGCCACGCGCGACGCATACCCGTCCGCCTCGCCACGATAATTCCAGTGCACAGCCACCACCTCGGGCAATTGCGGCCACAGAGACACCGTGGCCGCAATTGCCGCTGCAATCATCAACAGGCAAATGGCAATAAAGCGCGCTTTCGTCATTTTTTCTCCTTGGTATCAAGATCGGTCAGGTCAAGCAGCCAGGCCAGCACATCCTGCAGCACGGTGGTACTCAAGCCATACCAGATGATCTGGCCGTCGCGCCGACGGGTGATCAGGTCGGCGTCAAACAAGACGGAAAAATGGTGCGACATGGTGGGTTTGCTCATGTCGAAATGACTTGCCAGGTCGCCGGCCGTCATCTCGCCGGCCCGCAGCAAGCGCAGAATTTCGCGCCGCGCCGGGTCTGCTATCGCCTTGAAGGCGCTGTTGGTGGCATTCATATTAAGACAGACATCTAATTAGACAATTATCTAAATATAAAACGCATCATCGTGGCCGTCAAGCCTGGCTTACTCTGGCTCCGGCAGCGAATAGTTGATGTCGTAAAAATGCTGGCCATCGGCGATGCGGATGACCAGCGTGCCGCTGATGCCCGCCAGCTGCCCCGTGCCGGAATGCGGCACGATCACGATGGATAATTCCTGCTGGCCATCGGCCATCGTGCCAGCATGCTGCGCCACGGAGCTGCCTTCCCTGCCTTGCGGCGTACTCGTGACGGCTTCCGGCGATCATCGTACCGGCACGCGCCGCGCCGCCGACACCCTGCTAGGCATGCCGGCAGAGGAAGGCGAGGCGCGGATAGTAGTCGAATCCAACGATCTGGCCATGGCGGCGCAGGCGCTGCTGCTGGCAAGGCTGCCGCCAGCCGATGACGCCACCCTCCTGGCCGCACGCCTGACCGCGGCGGCGGCAGCCCAACACGGCCACGCAAGCGTGACGCAACTGTGCGAGAAAATGGACATTGGCGAGCGCAGGCCGCAGCGCCTGTTCGCCAACTACGTGGGCGTGTCACCGAAGTGGGCAATCCCGCGCTACCGCCTGCAGGAAGCAATCTGGCGTCTGGCGCAGCCCGATGCGCCAAACCTGGCGAACCTGGCGCAGGAGCTGGGCTCCTTCGACCAGGCCCATTTCAGCCGCAGTTTTGCGGAACTGGTGGGCAGCACGCCCCTCGCCTATCGCGGCTGGCAGGTGGCGACAGGCGCCTAGCCGGCCATTTTCATGTCGTCGAGATAGGCGCGGATGATGCTGGCGAAATCCGTATCCGCCGTCAAGCCCAGCGCTTCGGCGCGGGCCGTGTCCCAGGCGCCGGGCCAGCTCTTGACGATGCGCTCGATGGCGGGATCGGGCGCGTAGCTGATGCGGGCGGTCACTTCGCTGCCGGCCACCTGTTCGAGGGCGGCGATCATCTCGCCCACGCTCACGCTCAAGCCAGGCAAGTTCACCGTGCGGCTGGCGCCGAAAGCTTCGCCCGCCAGTTCATGGCCGGCGATCAGCGAAGCGATGGCGCCGCGCGGCGACAACAGCCACAAACGCAGGTCCGTGCCCACCGGGCAGACGGCCGCCTCGCCATTCAGGGGTTCGCGGATGATGCCGCTGGCGAAGGAGGACGCCGCCTTGTTCGGTTTGCCCGGGCGCACGCTGATGGTCGGCAGGCGCAGCACGCGGCCGTCGACGAAGCCGCGGCGGCTGTAATCGTTGAGCAGCAATTCGCCGATGGCCTTTTGCGCGCCATACGACGATTGCGGGTTCAGAGCGGTGGTGTCCTGCACCACGGCCGGCAGCTGGCCGCCATACACGGCGACGGAGCTGGTAAACACCACTTTCGGCTTGTGTCCCAGTTCGCGGCAGATATCGAGCAGCAAACGCGAGGCGTCCAGGTTAATGCGCATGCCCAGCTCGAAATCGGCTTCGGCCTGGCCGCTGACGATGGCGGCCAGGTGGAAGATCGATGCCGTCCGCGCATCGATGGTGGCGCGCATCAGGGCGCCGTCGGCGATGTCGCCCGTGACGACTGTCACGCGCGCGTCGTTGAAGTCATGCGCGGCCACTACGTCGACCAGCACCAGCTCGGTGATCGTCTGCATTTGGCCGCCGCTATCGGTCAGCTGGCCTTGCGCCAGCAATTGGCGCGCCAGGCGCTGTCCCAGGAAACCGGCGCCGCCGGTAATCAATACTTTCATGTGGTGTCTCCTTATTGGTTTGAATGCTGCAAGTAGGGTGCGAGCCAGCCCAGGCCATCTTCGGTGCGCCCGCGCGGCCGGTATTCGCAGCCGATCCAGCCGTCGTAGCCCAGTTCATCGAGCAGGCTGAATAAATACGGGTAATTGACTTCGCCATCGTCCGGCTCATTGCGCGCCGGGACGCTGGCGATCTGCACGTGGCCGATGCCGTCAAAGTGTTTTTTGAACGTCATGGCGATATCGCCCTCGACGATCTGCGTGTGGTAAAAATCCATCTGCACCTTGACGTTGGGCGCGCCCGATTCCAGGCGCAGCGCATGGCCCTGCGCCTGCGTGACGAGGAAATAACCTGGCATGTCGCGGCCGTTGATCGGCTCGATCAACAGTTCGATGCCATGCGCGCCCACGGCCTTGGCCGCGTACTGCAGGTTCGCCAGGTAGGTGGCGCGGTGCAGCGCCAGGTCGGCACCGGCGGGCACCAGCCCCGCCATCATGTGCACGCGCGGGGTGCCCAGCGCCAGCGCATATTCGATGGCGCGCGCCACCCCAAGCCGGAATTCCTCTTCGCGGCCCGGCAGCGAGGCGATGCCGCGCTCGCCCGCCGCCCAGTCGCCCGGCGGCAGATTGAACAGCACATTCGTCAAGCCGTGCTCGCGCAGCCAGCCGGCCACTTCCTGCGGCGCGTGGTCATACGGGAAAAGGAATTCGACGCCCTGGAAGCCTGCTTGCGCGGCGGCGGCAAAGCGCTGCGGGAAAGGCACTTCGTTGAACATCATGGTCAGATTGGCGGCAAAGCGGGGCATGCGTGTCTCCTGGATTTCTTAGATATCGAGTTTGAACGTGTGTTTCAGGTCGGCGATCTGCGCCGCGTCGAGCGGGCGCGTGGGCACGTCGCGCAGCAGCAGGAACAGCTTGGCCGTCTCTTCCAGCTCCTCGGCCGCATACACGGCCGCTTCCAGAGTCGCGCCCGAGACGACGGGACCGTGATTGGCCAGCAGCACGGCCGAATGCTTGCGCGCCATGGCGCCGATGGCGCCCGCCAGCGCCGGGTCGCCCGGACGGTGATACGGCACCAGCGGCAGGCGCCCCACCTTCATCACAAAGTACGGCGTCAGCGGCGGAATGCAGTCGTCATGGTTCAAGCCGCACATGCAGGACACGGCGGCCGAATGCGTCGAGTGCAAGTGCACGATGGCGCCGGCGCCGCCCCGCTCCGCGTACATGGCGCGGTGCAAAAATGCTTCCTTGGACGGCAGCGCGCCGCTGATCAAGTTGCCGTCCCAGTCGAGTTTGGACAATTGCGCCGGGTCCAGCCGTCCCAGGCTGGCATTCGTGGGCGTGAGCAGCCAGCCGTCCGGCAGGCGCACGCTCAGGTTGCCGCTGCTGCCGGCCGTCAAGCCACGCTCGTACAGCGACTTGCCGAAGTCGACGATCTGCTCGCGCTGGCGCATCTCCTCGGGCGCGGCCTGGATGGCCGGTGTGGTGGCGCTCATGCCAGCACGTCCCAGGCTTTGCTGAAGAAATCCACGCTGCCGAAATTGCCCGACTTGAGCGCCAGCGCCAAAGGCGCCGCGCCATCGTCACCCAGCGCGGGCAAGGCTTGCGTCCAGGGCACGCCCGGATCGATCTCGGGGCCGATGCGCAAGCCCGCCACGCCCAGCGCCTTGACCACCGCGCCCGACGTTTCGCCGCCGGCGACGATCAGCTGGCCCACGCCCAGACGCACCAGGCCTTGCGCGATGGCGGCCAGGGTTTCCTCGACCAGGGCGCCGGCCCGCTCCACGCCCAGCTGCGCCTGCACGGCGCGCACGGCGTCCGGCGTGGCCGTCGCATACACCAGCACCGGGCCTTGCGCCAGGTGTCCGGCCGCCCAGGCCAGCGCCTGCTGCACGACGGCGTCGACCACTTCGCCGCCGGCCGCCAGCTGCAGGGGGTCGACGTGGAAAGAAGGGGCCTGTTCGCGCATGTGCGCCACCTGCTGCTGCGTGGCCACGGAGCAGCTGCCCGAGATCACGGCGCGCAAGCCCGTCGGCGGCGGCAGGCGTCCCGCCTGGCCTGCCGGCGATGGCGCCAGCTGGCCCCGCTGGCGGAAATTCTGCGGCAGTCCCAGCGCGATGCCGGAGCCGCCCGTGATCAGCTTCAAGTCCGCGCAGGCGGCGCCGATGGCTTCTAGGTCGCGGTTCGAGACGGCATCGACGACGGCAAACTGGCAGCCCTGGCCGCGCAAGTCCGTGAAGCGCTGGGCAATGGCGGCCGCGCCCTTCTCCACCACGGAAAAATCGGCCAGGCCCACCCTGCCTTGCACCTGCTGCTGCAGCACGCGCACCAGGTTCGAGTCCGTCATCGGCGTCAGCGGATGCTCGCGCATGCCCGATTCGGCCAATGGCACGTCGCCGACGAACAGGTTGCCCTTGTAGATCGTGCGCCCGTTGGCGGGGAAGGCCGGACAGGCGATGGTGAAATCGGTCTCCAGCGCCTGCATCAGCGCCTCGGCCACGGGGCCGATATTGCCGCGCGGCGTGGAGTCGAAGGTGGAGCAGTACTTGAAGTAGAACTGGCTGCAGCCGGCCTGCTGCAGCCAGCGCAAGGCCGCCAGCGACTCTGCCACCGCGTCTTGCGGCGCCGTCGTGCGCGACTTGAGCGCGATGACGACGGCATCGACGTCGGCCGGCGGCGGCCCTTGCGGCACGCCGATCAGCTGCACCGTGCGCATGCCGGCCTTGACCAGCATGCCGGCCAGGTCGGTGCCACCCGTGAAATCGTCGGCGATACATCCCAGTAATACGGTCATGATTGTTCCTTCCTGATTCAGTTACGCTTTTGCCGGCAAGTCGATGCCCGGGAAAGTCTTGATGACGGCCGAGTCGTCCTCGCCGCCAAAGCCTGCCGCCGACGCTTGCATGAACATCTGGTGCGCCGTGGCCGACAGGGGCAATGGAAACACGCTTTTTTTCGCGTAATCGAGCACGATGCCCAAGTCCTTGACGAAGATGTTCACGGCCGACAGCGGCGTGTAGTCGCCCTTCAAAATATGCGGCACCCGGTTCTGGAACATCCAGGAACTGCCGGCGCTGTTTGAAATGACTTCATACAGGGCATCGGCGTCGCAGCCGGCGCGCAAGCCCAGCGCCATCGCCTCGGCGGCGGCGGCGATGTGCACGCCGGCCAGCAGCTGGTTGATCATCTTGACTTTCGAGCCCTGCCCCGGCTGTTCGCCGAGGCGGTACAGCTTGGCGCAGATGGCGTCAAAGATGCCGGCGCAGGCCTCGAACGCCTCGGGTGCGCCGGCCGCCATGACGGACATTTCCCCGGCCGCCGCCTTGGCCGCGCCGCCGGAAATGGGCGCGTCGATGAAGCGCAGCCCCATGGCCGCCAGGCGCGCGCCCAGCGCCTCGGCAAATTCCGGCGCCACGGTGGCGCAGGCGATGACCACGCTGCCCGGCGCCAGGCTGGCTACCGCGCCATGTTCGCCAAACAGCACGGACTCCGTCTGCTGCGCATTGACGACGACGATCAGCATGGCTTGCACCTGCGCCGCCAGCGCGGCAGGCGATTGCGCCGCATGGGCGCCCTGGCCGGCCAGCGCTTGCACGGTCTCGGCGCGCACGTCGCAGGCATGCACTTCGAAGCCGGCGCGCAGCAGCGATTGCGCGATACCCATGCCCATGGCGCCCAGCCCGACCACACCCACTTTTTCGATTCTTGCGCTCATTATTTACTCCACTTGTTTACTTGTTCACCAGCTTGGCCGGCACGCGCATGATGATGACCGCGCCGATCACCAGGATCGCCGCCAGCAGGTAGATGGCGATGTCGGTCGACTGCGTCAAATCCTTGATCGAGCCGATCATGTAGGGCGCGGCGAAGCCGGCCAGGTTGCCCACCGAATTGATGGCGGCGATGCCGGCGGCGGCGGACACGCCACCGAGGAAGGCCGTCGGCAAGCTCCAGAACATGGGCGAGGCGGCCAGGATGCCGCCGGCGGCGATCGTCAGGAAGAAGATGGCCCATCCCGTGTTGTGGGCGCCAGCCAGCGCGCTGCAGACGATGGCGGCGGCGCCGATCACCAGCGGGATGGCCATGTGCCAGCGGCGCTCGCGGTATTTGTCCGAACTGCGGCCCAGCAGGATCATCGAGACCACGGCGAACGAATAGGGAATCGCCGTAAACAGGCCGATATTGAGCACGCCCGTCACGCCGGCCGCCTTGATCAGGCTGGGCAGCCAGAAGGTCAGCGAGTACTGGCCCATGACGCAGCAGAAATAGATCAGGGCCATGACCCAGATGCGCGGATCGGCAAACATGGCGCGGATCGACGGGTGCGACACCTTGCCCTTCGCTTCCGTGGCGATGCGCTGCTCGAGGATGACTTTTTCGTCTTCCGTCAGCCACTTCGCGGCGCGGATGCTGTTATCCAGGTACAGCAGCACGGCCACGCCCATGATCACGGCGGGTACCGCTTCAAGCACGAACATCCACTGCCAGCCCGCGTAACCATGCACGCCGGCGAAGGTTTCCATGATCCAGCCCGACAGCGGGCCGCCGATCAGGCCCGCCACGGGGATGGCGGCCATGAAGGTGCAGACCATGCGCGCGCGGCGCTCGGACGGATACCAGTAGGTCAGGTACAGGATGATGCCGGGGAAAAAGCCCGCTTCTGCCACGCCGAGCAGGAAGCGCATGATGTAGAACATGGTCGGCGTGGTGACGAACATGAAGGCGCCCGAGATGATGGCCCAGGTGATCATGATGCGGGCGATCCACACGCGGGCGCCGATCTTGTGCAGCATCACGTTGCTGGGCACTTCAAACAGGAAGTAGCCGAGGAAGAACACGCCGGCGCCCAGGCCATACACGGTTTCGGAGAACTGCAGGTCGGCCAGCATTTGCAGCTTGGCGAAACCCACGTTGACGCGGTCGAGGTAAGCGACGATGTAGCACAGCATGAGGAAGGGAATGATGCGCCAGGTCACCTTGCGGTAGACGGCGTCATCGATGAGTTTCTGGCGTGCGGCGGCGCCGGCCGGCTGGCCCGGCATTGCTTG